>CAZBTL010000109.1:0-13779 GCA_964494755.1 uncultured bacterium
AGCAGGGCATCGCCACCCCCGACCATCAGACCTTTGTTGACACCTTGCGGTCCTCATCTCCAGAAGCGTAATCTACCTCGACTACCACGCCACCACCCCCGTCGATCGCCGAGTTGCCGATCGCATCTACTACTTCATGACCCAGAAATTCGGCAACGCCAGTAGCACCGATCAGGCGTGGGGTGTTTGGCTTGCTGGATTTTGGATGAATGGGTGATCGGGGTAATTGCAGACGGACAGGCAAAACCACCCATTTGTGCCCATGTTTACAGGGGGCACCCCGTCCTTTGTACGCTCCCGGTGCACCATAGACACAACGGTTGGAGGCTAAACGCAGCAGCAGGTCACACTGTTAGTCCAAAGTCTAGTGAATCAGGCTCGTGACCCCGAACCGGCCATGGCGGCTCGAAAACAGCACGACCGCCGCACCTACCATATCGAGTTCAAAATACGCACGTACTAGTATGACTCTGACTAACCTAACTAAGTTTTGTCAGTCAACCAGATAACTACGTTATTCTGTCCATATCAACGCTTTTGACGCGACTGGAGAACTCATCATGACTTGGCGTGGATCCACAGCCCCAACCGATCGCATTTTTGCCTGTCTGGTCTATTTGCTTCCCCTGCTCGACGTTGTAGGTCTTGTAGGGCGTCAATTACTGCTGTCTGACTCATTTTTGACACCCCTGTTAGGTGCCATCCTGATTCCTCTAGCCCCGTTGATGAGCGTCTACTACGGCTTTGGGGGGTTCATGCCGTTAATCATCTTCTTTGTGTTGTATCTGCTGGTGGTTCGCAATGAATCCATCGCCCACTTCATTCGCTTCAACGCCATGCAGTCGATTTTGTTTGGCATCGTCCTGTCCCTGTTCTCCATTCTCTGGGGCTTTATCTTTTCTAATTTCTTGCCCCCTAGTAGCCTGATTACGCAGACCATTTTTAATACTGTCTTTTTGGCAACCATCGTGGCCGTTGGCTATTCCATTCTGCAATCGGCATTGGGCAAGTATGCCGAAATCCCAACGATTTCAGATGCCGCCTACACTCAAGTGCGTTGGTAGGACATCTACCAACAGGTTTTGACAGGGTGACCCGGCAGCTAGAAAGTTGACTCGTGACTACTGAGATAGGGCTCCGCAGGAAAACGAGTGGCAACGACATTTTCCAGATAGCCGATGCCTTCGATCTCGACACGCACCCGATCGCCTACCTGCATGGCGCCAATACCAGCCGGAGTGCCGGTCAGGACTACATCTCCTGGCAACAGCGTCATCGCCTGACTGATGTAAGACACCAGCACTTCAGGCGAAAACACCATCTGGTCAATCGTGGCAGACTGAACCGGCAAGTCAGTATCATTCAGGAAAGTTTGAATTCGGGCGCCCGGGCTGATTTCTCGCACAATCCAGGGACCTAAGGGACAAAAGCTATCGAACCCTTTGGCGCGGGTCCACTGACCATCTTTTTTCTGTAGATCGCGGGCGGTGACATCATTGGCGATAGTGTAACCCCAGATATTGTTCTGGGCCTGGTCTGGGGTGCAATTGGTGCAGCGATCGCCAATCACCAAGGCAAGTTCACCCTCGTAGTCCACCCGTTGCGACTGGGGTGGATACAGGATGGAGCCTTCAGTTGCAATGACCGTAGTGGGTGGTTTGAGAAACAACAAGGGTTCACTGGGCACAGGGGTTCCCATTTCTGCTGCATGATCCACATAATTTTTGCCAACGGCCACAATTTTAGAGGGAGAACAGGGAGCCAACAGCCAATAAGTGTCTGGGGCCAGATGGGTGTTGGTTAACTGGCCATTGAGCCAGGGAGGTGCATCCATCAACTGAACCGTCCGATCAAGCTGTAACAGTCCATAGTAAACCTGACCATCGGTTGCCTGGACCCTGACGTAGCGTTGTGCCATAGGTAAATGAACCGTAAAGAATTGAGCGGCTGCAGGACTAAGAAACGCAAGCTTTCCTCTATCGTTAGCAGGCCCCAATCAACCGTCGCCAAATCATTGGTGAGCTGGCGAGGTGATTGTATAAGGTCTTTCCTGGAGAAAAGCGCTTACGACCCAGTCTCGGATGACGCTATTCATCAGGCTGCCCTTCCTGGAATAGATTCAGAACAAATGCGTGAGCTCAGTCTCTATATTGCATGGATTAATGAAACTCTATAGGAAAAGCGGCTACAGCGTGACGTTCTTCTGGCAGCAGAATGGTGCGATTTGCTTACAACAGACTTCCGCAGACTCTTCCAGCCGACGCAACCATTGAGGTAAGATAAGAGATCCTTGCTTCAATGCCGGTGTCGGAATTCTTCGGAGAAAGTCCTTCTCTCTGAGGTCTCTGAAGCTGGCCAGAAGCCTTCTCAGTCCATAAGGAGTAAGTCCGGGCATGACGAATTTCTACTACGAAACCATGTACATCCTGCGTCCCGACCTGAATGATGAGGTCGTGGATCAGGAAATCGACAAGTATCAAACCCTGTTAAAGGACAACGGTGCAACCATTCTAGAAACCCAGCACCGAGGCAAACGCCGTCTGGCTTACGAAATTGACCGGCAGCGAGAAGGAATTTATATCCAGATGAATTACGAAGCTCCGGGACCTGCCATTGCGATTCTGGAGCGGGCTATGCGCCTGAGTGAGGAAGTGATTCGCTATCTCACCGTGAAGCAGGAAAAGGTCAAGGAAGAAGCTAGCGCATAGAAACTGTTAGCTTGAACTTGAATGATTGGATTCTAGGGGCATATTATTGTATGCCCCTTTTATATAGCGATCCAATCAGGATTGTGAAAGGTTTCCGCAGGAAATCCTTCTCACAAAGCCCTTTCACCATTCAGTCGTTCACAAGTGATTTAGGATTGCTATATGAATGTGGTGTGGGGTCAAGGAAAGAGTTCCATTTTCGGTTTCAGGTGCTACATTAGCTGCAACCGCAATTTGTCGGGATTTTTGGGTTGGGCTTCTCTGCCCCATTGAGTGGGTGGGCAAGGCTGACCTGAACAATGTGATTCACCCATGGAGTGGTATAGCCGTGACCTATTCCTTAGCTAGTCCTACCCTTTCCGATCTGCAATCTGAGGTTGCCCGTCTAAGTGAAGAGTTGCAGATGCGAGACAATCTGGTTCAGCAACTGTCTCAGGAGTTGTTTCGCCTGGTAAAAAGCAACCCCAGTGCCACACCGGATCCCCAAGTTTCAGAACGTCAGCAAGCTGAAGTCCGAGCTTTAAGGGAACAACTGCAAAGTGTGGAGCAGCAGGTCTCGTTTTATCAAGAGCAAATCAGCGATCGCGATGCCGAGATCTACCAGCTCAAACAGAGTGTGCAGGAATTGAGCGATCGCTCCCGCATGCTGGAGCAGGTAGTCGAGGAAATGCCCAAGATCTACCGCCAAAAGTTCGCCGAGCGTATGGCTGCGGTAAAAGAAAAAGTGGCCCAGGTGCAGCAGGAAAATCGCCGTTTGCATGCCGAATTGCAAAGTGTTAGCTATCGGCTGGCAGTCCGGACCCGTCGCCAGAGCCACCTGGATCTGCCCAGTTTTCCCCGGCCAGGGGGAGCCATTAGTCTGCCGAGCTTTGGCTAAGCACCAACTTTGCGGCAAGCCTGACAGGGTGCAGCTACCGTTTCAAAAACTGCAAGGCTTTGCCCCAGACGTTGGTGTTCAGTTTGCCCTGGTCATAGGCAACCTGCCCACCCACAATTTTTACCACCGGCCAGCTCGTCAGTTCCCATCCTTCAAAGGGACTCCAGCCCCATGTAGTTTGTAACTATTCCCATCGGACCGGCCGATAGGTGTTGAGATTAACCAACACCAGGTTCGCGTCATAGCCAGGGGCGATCGCACCTTATCCATTGGGCCACCTGAGTCAGGGAACACCACCCCCTCATAGCCTCAGTCAGCATCAACGACAGGGAGGTTTCCACACCAGGCATACCGGAGGGCCAATTGGGCGGCTTCAAAGAAAGTCACTCCGCCCCTGGCCCAGGCGCAACTGGCGGTAAACAGGTTCTCCTGGTGTTCCAGGCCTGGTTCGCGGAAATGGACCTGCGGATCGATCACCCCCGGCAACAAAGTCAGACCATTGGCGTCAATCATAAGCAGATCCTCTGCCGCAGGATCGACGGGTATCCGCCGCTTAAGGCAGGACAGATTAGAGGATACAAAAAGGGACGCAGTTCCTTTTTGTGCCGCTTTGCGGTGGTGCCCGAATCGACGGAGATAATGGGAGCAACCGTTGTGATGCTGCCATTTTCAATCAAGACATCTCCCAGCAGGAAAGCTCTCTCTGGCAGGAGAACTTGGGCTTAATGAATAATGGTTCTAGAATGGATGGACATAGATTCCTGGTTAAGAACTGAGTAAAGTGAGTAGAGTAGTGGGTATGCGGAGCAAAAGGTCTATTGCTATAATCACTTTTTCCTAGGCCGTTCATCTCACCACGGTTATGACTGTTACCTTGCCTGACTAAGTTATTCTTTCTTTTCCGATAAACGCGTATGACCCGTGTACCGAGCAACATATCCGACGAAAACACTGCGAAAGATGACGCCTCTCGCAAGCCTGCAGAAAATCCCTGGGTTGAAGTGGCCAAAACCATTGGGCTCAGTGCAGTTTTGGCCTTCGGGATCCGTACCTTCGTAGCAGAAGCGCGCTACATTCCCTCCGGATCAATGTTGCCGACGCTGCAAATTAACGATCGCCTGATTGTGGACAAGGTTGGCTACCACTTTCGCGATCCCCAACGGGGAGATGTGGTGGTCTTCTCTCCCACCGACGCCCTGCAGCGGCAGCAATTCCATGATGCCTTTATTAAACGGGTAATTGGCTTACCTGGCGAGAAAGTGGAAGTGAAAGGCGGTCGGGTGTTTATCAACGACCAGCCCCTGCGGGAAAATTATGTCGCCGATGCTCCCCAATATCAATATGGCCCAGTGGTTGTGCCCGCCAATTCCTATCTGGTTTTAGGAGATAACCGCAACAACAGCTACGACAGCCACTACTGGGGATTTGTGCCACGGAACAAGATTATTGGCCGAGCGGTCGTTCGCTTCTGGCCGCCCAACCGGATTGGAGAAATCGTGCCGGAACCGAATTACGGTTCGTAAGCAGCGGTTTGGGCTTGGGAAACGATGGGTTTACGGGCCAGGTGTTTGGACTGCAAAAACTGCCGCACCACCTCTTTCACATCCTTTAATTCCCCTTCCACTAGATTGTTCAGCCGTTGCATTTCCTGAGCCGTAATTTTGCCAGCTAGCTGGTTGATGGCATTCCGCAGTTGGGGATAGCGTTTCAGGGTTTCCGCCCGCACAATGGGAGCCGCCTCATAGGGCGGAAAGTAGTGTTTGTCATCTTTTAAGACCACCAGGCCCAGGCGGGCAATTTGCCCATCGGTGGAATTGCCGGCAATCATATCCACTTGCTTTTGCAGCAATGCCCGATAAATCAACCCTAGGTCCATAATCTGAGGCGGTCTGGAAAATTGCAGGTTGTAAACGTTGGCCAGTCCCGGAAAGCCATCTTCCCGTTCCAGAAATTCGTAGCCAAAGCCGCCGCGCCACTGGGGCGTATAAGCGCTGGCTTGGGATAGGGTCTGCAGGTTATGGCGACGGGCCTCTTCGCCTCGGATAATCATGGCGAAGGTATTTTCGAACCCCAGGGATGGCAGAACTTCCAGATTGAACTGCTGGGCATAGAGTTGCTTCAGCCGTTGGTGCACCAGCTTGGCATCGGCAATTGGTTTTTGCTTCAGAATGCCGGTGTAGGCGGTGCCGGTATACTCCACATAGGCGTCAATTTTGCCGCTGGTGATGGCTTGATGGCAAACAAACGACCCACCCAGCCGAGGCCGTCGGTCTACTTTCAGATCGGTGGTGGCTTCGATTTGCTGGGCCAGCAGTTCTCCCAGGATGTCCTGTTCGGTAAAGTCCTTGGAAGCGACAACGATGTCTCCCTGGTTGCCCACCGGATTAACTGACCGACAGCCGCCGATCGCCGTCACCAATGCGATCGCCAGCGAAATCAGGATGCCTTGCTGCTTCATGACTGTGTCCTGACCTCATTTGACACTGAATCGATGTTCTAACCAGCCAATGCCATAATCCGCCAGCAGGGCGATTGCCGCCGCTGGCACCGCTCCCGCCAGAATTAACTGGTTGTTGACCACTGAGATGCCCCGAAAAATAAACACCCCCAGGCCGCCTGCCCCAATGGCTGCGGCGATCGTGGCAATGCCAATGGCAATTACCGTCGCCACCCGCACCCCAGCCAGGATGACACTCAGGGCCAGGGGAATTTCCACTTGACGCAGGAGTTGCCAGTCGGTCATGCCCATGCCCCGTCCAGCTTCCCGAATAGCTGGATCAATGCCAGTAATGCCGGTGTAGGTGTTGCGGATGATAGGCAGGAAGGAATAGAGCGTCAGGGCTACGATCGCCGGAACGACCCCAATTCCCCCAATAATCGGAATCGGAATCAGCAGACCAAACAACGCCAGACTGGGAATAGTTTGCAGGATATTGGCCACAGCCAGCACTGGCTGGCGCAGCACCGTCCGGCGCGTAATCAGAATCCCGAGGGGAATGCCAATCAGGGTGGCAATGGCAATGGCGATCGCCACCAGTATCAGATGCTCACCCGTGCGCTGTAGAATTTCCGGTCCATACCGGATTAGAAAAAAATCACTCATGAACGGTTGATGAATGGAGATGTTCGGGGCATGATCAGGCATTAGGAAAAGCGTACCCTACCCCCGGTCCCTTCCAGGATTGATTGTCCCATTGTTGCTGCTATGAAGATTTTGCTGGTCGAAGATGAGCCAGCCACTGCGGATTTTCTTACCCGGCTGTTGCAAGACCATCGGTACACCGTTGATCGGGCCACCGATGGGCAAATGGGACTGGATCTGGCCAGTCAGTGGTCCTATGATCTGCTGCTGCTGGATGTGCAGTTGCCTAACCTGGATGGCTTTTGTGTCTGTCGCAACCTGCGGGCCCAGGGCAACAAAACTCCCATTCTGATCCTGACAGCCCAACATGCAAAAGATGACGTCATTCGGGGACTGGATGCTGGGGCTGACGACTACATTGTTAAGCCCTGCGATCCGGAGCAATTGCTGGCCCGCATTCGAGCCTTATCGCGACGCACCCTAGAAACCCTCACCCCGGTACTAACCTGGGGTGATCTGAGACTGGAGCCAATCTCCAGGCAGGTGACCTATCGGCAGCAGTTCCTGGTTCTGCGACCCAAAGAATTTAGCTTGCTGGAACTGTTTCTACGACAGCCCCAGCGGGTGTTCAGCCGCAGTACCATCCTGGATCAGGTATGGACCGTGGATGACTTTCCGTCGGAAAATGCCGTTACCAACCTGGTCAAAGACCTGCGCCAAAAACTGACGGCGGCTGGGTTGCCGGAGGACATGATCAAGACCGTTTACGGATTGGGCTATTACCTGCAACCACCGCTTGCGATCGCCCAGACTGCTGATGCCAACCTAACTGCAGATCCAGAAAAGCCGGAACCGGCAAATGCCCTGTCCCGCCCCCTGCATGCTCCCCTGGTTGAATTAGGGCAACTGACCCAGCAGTTTCACAGCTTGCTGAAGCAACGACTGGCCTGCCTGCAAGCAACTGCTGATCAACTCCAGCTTGGTCGTTTAGAGGACAGCCTGCGCCACCAGGCCAGAGAAGCAGCCCATCGTCTAGCTGGCAGCCTGGGCACCTATGGCTACTGTCGGGGGTCCGAATTGGCCCGAACCTTGGAAAATCTGCTGCAAGGGAATAGGCCCCTGGAACCACAGCAAATCACCAACTTCAACCAACTGCTGGCCCAACTGGCTCAGGCGGTGACCGAACCCGACGAACAATCCCTGCAGGGGTGGCCGGATTTTCCCACCGGATCAGGCCCAACCCCAATCGATGCCCAGCCACTAGTGCTGGTGATTAGTGACGATGACGCTCTGGCCGAAGCCCTGCAACAAGAGGCCCTGGCATGGGATTTACGGATCGAGGTGGTGCCGGACTGGTCCGAAAAGCAGCAGCAATTTATCCCTGCCCCTCCCGCGATCGCCCTATTTGAATTGCAAGGCGCCATTCCCCATGACGTGGGAACCGACTGGTTGCGGCAATTGAAACAACAATTTCCCTCAGTGCCAGTTTTGACCCTGGCCCAGCAGGATACTCTGACCAATCGCATTGCCACTTCTCGGCTGGGCAGCGCCCGCTTTCTGCCCAAATCCGTAACACCCACCCAGATTTGTCAGGCGATCGCCCAATTGCTGCCCCAACCGCCTGCCCGCCAGTCCACCGTGCTGATTGTCGATGATGATCCAGCCTTGCTGACTGCTTTAGCAGGGCTACTGCAACCCTGGGGATTGCAAGTAACCGGGCTGTCTGACCCCAGCCAGTTCTGGCAGGTCTTGACCCAAACCAAGCCGGATCTGTTGCTGCTGGATGTGGAAATGCCGATGTTCAGTGGCATCGAACTGTGTCAGGTGGTGCGGCAGGATGCCCAGTATGGAAACTTACCGATTCTGGTGATTACGGCCCATACAGATCCAGAGTCCGTCCAACAAATTTTTGAAGCCGGAGCCGATGACCTGATTAGCAAGCCAATTGTCGGTCCTCAGTTAGTCACCCGTGTCATCAGTCGCATCGAGCGATCGCGCCTGTGGCAGCAATTAGAGCATCTGCGCCGCCGCCAAGCCCAGATCTGGCAGCAACATCCATGGACCCACAGTCGAGGCAGCCCTTGACCAGACGCAGACTGATGCACATCCAGTCACCACGACTGTTCCCATCCGTCTTCCTTTGATCCAGTTATCTATGCTTCCCAGCCATTTCCGCCTCAAAATTCCCCTGCAATGGGTGTTGACCATCCCCTTTGTGCTGCTAACCGTTGGCGCCACCGGACTGGTGGGAACCCTCTCCTATCAAAGTGGTCAGCAAGCCGTAGAAAATCTGGCCTTTCAGTTGTTGCAGTCAGCCTCAGCACGGGTGAACGAGGGTCTGAAAACCCGGCTGCAGATCCAACAGCAGGGCATAGCTGTTAACTATCAGGCTTTTCAGCAGGGCAACCTGTCGGTGAACAACTGGCAGCAATTGCAAACCTATCTCTGGCAGCAGATGCTTCTGTCGCCCACCTTAGGGTCCAGTTACTTTAGTAATCCACAAGGGGAACAGATCGGCTATGGCAGTATCCGAAGTCAAGAATTGCAGCAAATTGCAGAACGGCTGACGGGAGAAAAGCTGCCCATCGGCACCCGCTTCCTGATGGAGAGCAAAGCCACGAAGCCAGGTAAACGGAACTATTTCCTGGTGGATAAACAGGGCAAACCCAAAAAACTGATTTATTCCTTCCCGATTGATAACCGAACAACCCCCTGGTTTCGCCAAGCCAAAGCGACCAACAAACAAACTTGGTCCCCAGTTTACCTCTATCGGGTGGCGCCGACTTTAGGGCTGACAGCACTAGTCCCCCTGCGGAACGCCAGCAACCACTTTCAGGGGCTGTTTGCCAGTGATATGGCTTTGTCGGAGGTCAGCACCTTTTTAAGCCAACTGCAGTTCTCGCCGTCGGGACAGGTCTTGATTCTGGAGCGGTCTGGAGAGATTGTTGCAACCTCTACTCTGGAACCCACTTTGGTCAATGCACCAGGAAAACAGCCCAGACGCCTGTCCGCCATTTACAGTCAGGATGTCTCTACCCGAACCATTGCTCAACACCTGCGGCAACGGTTTGGCGATCTGGGTGCGCTGCAGCACGTGCAGCAACTGGATCTGTTCGTGGAGAAGCAGCGGCAGTTTATCCAGGTTTCCCCCTACCAGGATCAATATGGGCTGGACTGGTTGATTGTGACGATGGTGCCAGAGTCAGACTTCATGGCTGATATTTACAAGAGTCGCTGGCAAACGCTGGTACTTGCCGGATTGACGATGTTAGGGGCGACTGTTCTAGGGGCGCTAATCGCTCGACGGATTGCCGAACCTATCCAACGCCTGAGTCGAGTCAGCGCCGCTCTGGCTGAGGGAACCTGGCAAGAGTCATTGAAGGAGGACAGCCGAATTACGGAATTGTCACTCTTGGCCCATTCCTTTAACCGCACCGCTGAGCAATTGCAACAGTCCTTTGACCGCATCAAAACGGCGCTGCAGGAATCGGAGGAAAAGTTCACCACTATTTTCCGCACCAGCCCAGATTCGATCGCCCTGACGACCATCGATGACGGCGGTCGGTATGTGGAAGTCAACGATAGTTTTTTAAAGCTTACTGGCTATGACCGGCAGGAAGTGATTGGCCGAACTACGGCCGATCTGAACCTGAGCATCGATCCGCAGCAGGATGTGGAGTTACTGAATTTACTGCAGCAGCAGGGAGCCGTCCAGAACTTTGAGTATCATTACCGCAGTAAGGCAGGAGATCTGGGAACTGCCTTGATTTCCTTTCAAGTGGCGGAACTGGACGGTCAACCCCATGTGTTGACCGTAGCCAGGGATATTAGCGATCGCAAACAACTGGAAGAGGCTTTGCAGATTTCGGAAGCAAAAGTCACCGATATTTTGAATAGTGCGATCGCATCGATTAGCAGTTTGCAGGTTTTTTCCGATGGCGTCTGGCGTCTAAACCACATCTCTGCTGGCTGCGAGGTGATTTCTGGTTACACCCCGGAGGAATTGATCGCCGACCCGGACCTCTGGGTTAGCCGCATTGTTCCGACCGATTGGCAGGTAGTAGCGCCAGAAATCTATGCCAACCTTTTTGCCGAGCAGACCGGCACCTATGAATACCGTTTCCGGCACAAAGATGGCAGCGTGCGCTGGTTTTCCCAGACCAACCGTTCCCGTTGGGATGAGCCCCAGGACTGTTGGTTTGTGACCGCTGTCACTTCCGATATCAGCGATCGCAAACAGGCGGAGATTGCCCTGCGGCAAAGTGAGGAACGATTCCAGCAGTTAGCGGCGGCTTCACCTGGCGTAATTTACACCGTGGTGGAAGATCCCGAGGGGCCAATTCGATACGAGTATTTGAGTCCAGCCTTTGAGGACATTAACGAAATTCCAATCACTGAAGTCCTCCAGGATGCAACTCTGACCTTCCAGCAAGTCCATCCAGAGGATCGGGCAGCCTATCAGCAAGCCGTTGCCCAGAGCAGCCAAACCATGCAACCCTTTCGCCATGCCTGGCGCATCATTACGCCTGCTGGGCAGGTGAAATGGATCCAGGCCAATTCCCGACCGGAACGACGGCCCAATGGGGAATTGGTTTGGCATGGAATTGTTATAGACATTACTGATCGCAAACAAGCCGAGCAGAAGTTGCAACAGGCACTACAGGAACTAGATACGCATTTTGAAAACTCCCCTCTGGCGATTGTGCAGTGGAACCAGGAGTTTCGGATTTTGCGCTGGTCCCAACAGGCAGAACGAATGTTTGGTTGGACCGCTGATGAGGTCAAGCACTTGTCCTGGCAGGAGTGGGATTTTGTGTACCGGGAAGATCGCGATCGGGTCAATGCCGAACTGGCTCCCCTGCTACATCAGGCTGTCACCCATCAGACGATTGAGAACCGTAACTACACCAAAGATGGTCGGGTGATTCTGTGTCAGTGGTTTACCTCGGCGGTCTTTGATAACGATGGCAATTTGAGCTCTCTCCTGTCTTTCGCAGAAGATATTACCGATCGCAAACAAGCGGAGGAAATTCTGCGGCAAAGTGAGGCCACCAACCAGGCTCTGATTCGAGCCATTCCTGACCTGATGATTCGCATGCACCGGGATGGCACCTATCTGGCGGTCTATCCCAGTAATACGGTCAAGCTGCTCCATCCAGAAAAAATACGTCCTGGCATTACCATTTTTGAAATGCTGCCGGAAGAGGTAGCCAACGAGCGTATGTGCTATGTCGAGCAAGTTTTAGAGGATGGTCAGGTCCGCACCTATGAATTTCAGTTGATGGTTGAGGATGACCTGCGCTATGAAGAAGCGCGGATTGTTCCCTGCGGGCCGGATGAGGTGCTGGTGATTATTCGGGATATCAGCGATCGCTACCAAATAGACCGCCTCAAAGATGAATTCATTTCAGTCGTCAGTCATGAACTCCGCACTCCCCTAACCGCCATTCGCGGCTCTCTCGGCATGTTGAACATGGGTGTATTGGATGATGAACCGGAAACCGTTAAGCAAATGCTGCAAGTGGCCTTAAATAGCAGCGATCGCCTGGTGCGCCTGGTGAATGACATTCTGGATCTGGAACGGCTGGAATCGGGCAAGGTGCAGTTGGTGATGGAACCCTGCGACGCCGATGACCTGATCAACCAGGCCGTAGAATCCGTCTACCCCCTGGCCATCCAGAAGCAGGTAAAACTGGAAGTACTGCCGATCTCCCTAGATCTCTGGGCAGCCCCCGATGCCATTGTTCAGACCCTGACCAACTTACTCAGCAACGCCATTAAGTTTTCAGTTCCTGGCCAGACGGTCTGGGTGCAGGCTCAACCGATATTGGGAGAAGGAGGAAGGAATGGGGAAGGGCGAATGAAGCACGGAGCCTGGGAAATGAAGTCGGGTAACCAGGCAGGGAAAGTCCATCCAACCCCAACATTCAGAATTCAGAATCATCCTCCTGCCGATTCCCCCCTCCCTACTCCCTACATTCTTTTCACGGTCAAAGATCAAGGTTCAGGCATCCCAGCCGATAAACTGGAAACTATTTTTGGCCGCTTCCAGCAGGTCAATGTGTCCGATTCTCGTCAAAAAGGCGGCAGCGGTTTGGGACTGGCCATTTGCAAAAGCATTGTGCAGCAACATAATGGTCTGATCTGGGCTGAGAGTGAAATCGGTCAGGGAAGCTGTTTCTATTTCACACTGCCCCTTTCCCAGCCATGACCAAACGCATTCTGCTGATTGATGACGATCCGGACATCCGGCTTGTAGCCCAACTGGTGCTCCATAAAGTCGGTGGCTGGGACGTCTTGCTGGCAGCATCGGGAGCTGAGGGCGCAGCGATCGCCAGGGTGGAACAACCCGATGCCATTTTGCTCGACATCTCCATGCCAGAGATGGATGGATTTTCCGTATTTAAACAACTGCAAGCTGACTCAGTCACCCAGTCGATTCCCGTGATCCTGCTGACAGCCAAAGTCCTACCCAGCGATCGCCGCCGCTTTGCCGAAATGGGAGTTGCGGGAATGATTAGCAAACCCTTCGACCCAGCCACCATCTGCCTCCAGATATCCAGCTTCCTAAACTGGCAGACCTGAACCGGCAACCTGAACCGATTCGACAGCCCCCTTTGGGTGGTGCTGAATAGCAGTATGAATTGGAACGCAGTTTCAATTCGTACAACTGTTGATTCATACCCAGAATCAGCAACGCCCCCCTTTGAATTGCCAGGGCTTGTCCGGCTGCTGACAATGACTGGCCAGGCCCACCCATGCAGTTGGCCAGCGAAAAATCAGAAAAAGTAGGGCTTCTTATATTTCTCTTAGATTTCTCCTGCAGGATGAACCTATTACTTTTTTCACCGTTATACAGATCAGGAAGACCCATCTATGGCTTGGAGCGATTCCCCCCGTCGCAGTTCTGTCGAACAAAGCATCCATATTCTGAATCGAGCAATTGAAAAAATTGATGCCAATGATCCGGTCTGTGCTCAAGTCATGGTCGGTGTCGCCATTCATCTCCTAGAAACAGTGAGGACTGACTTAAATCAACACCTGGACACCGAAAGGCGCATCAGACAGCTTCTAGGATAATCAGATTTTGAGTTAACTAAAGAAAAATCAGC
>CAZBTL010000110.1:0-13766 GCA_964494755.1 uncultured bacterium
CCCGACCAATGGTCAAACCGCAATGGGGGATTTTTTGAGGGGTTAGGGGGCAGACCGCTAGAATAGAGGCAAATTGTTAGGACGGGTCAGATGGATGGTGTGTGGTCGCGGATGTTGAGGTCGATCTATCGTAGGGAGCCGGTGGTGGCTTTTGCGGTCACGGTGGGAGCCGTGGATGCCGCGATCGGTGGCCTGTCAGAACACTATTCCCTTCTGGCAGTTGGGTTGGGTACCGTCAGCGTGGCGATCGCCCTGCGGTTATGGCAGCAGCAACGTCGCCAGCCCCTGGAGCAGCCCAGCCGTCCCCCTGTCCACCTGTTGCCCGATCGCTCTTCCAGTCGCAGTTTGCCGATGTTGAGTATGTCGAAGAAGCAGCCCCCCGGTCGTCTGTAAGGGCTGATTGAACGTTTTCATTGAGTCCGACTTGACCCTTCAGGCAAGTGCCATGAACCATTCGGACTGCCTCAAGTGCGAGCATCTGTTGATCTGCCATGAACCTGCCATCTGCGATGAATCAGTCTGTGACAGAAACGACCCTCAAAATTGGTGTCGTTGCTAGTCTGAGTGGGCTGTCGATCAAGACCATTCGCTATTACGATGAATTGGGTCTGCTGGAACCGGAGGTGGAGCGATCACAAACTGGCTATCGCTTGTTCCATGATCGGGTTCTCAATCGGCTGAATTTCATCAAACAGGCCCAGTCTCTGGGGCTTAGCCTGACCGACATCAAGGTTGTTCTGAGTGTGCATGACCGTGGGGAACTGCCCTGCGCCCAGATTAAGCAACGACTTCAGGACCAGGTGGTCAGAATTGACCAGAAAATTCACGACTTGCAAGTGCTGCGATCGAATCTGCAAACCATTCTGGCGCAGTGGGCTGACCATCCCGCGACTGACCTGCGATCGCAGATAATCTGCCCTAACCTGCAATCCGAGCATCTTGCCCAGAAATGACGTTAGGACAGTTTGGGGAAAGAATATCCTCACGCAGGGGTGCAGCATTGGGTTATCCGTCTGAGCGCCCTGTGGTGTATGCCAGTGAAACATGCTGTCAAGGCTTCACCGCCACAGCCGATTAATCTTTTCTGGTAATTTTTCCTGAAAATCTTCTTAATTGCTTAAGTAGCAGTGGCAGTTGGGTTTTTCCAGTAATGACTCAACTAAGGCATTCAGGCTGGTGGCAGCCAGCAAGCCGCCACCCAGAGTTCCGTCGATAGTGAGAAAGGGAATGGGCGATCGCTGCAATCGGCGTTTGGCCGCCGGAGCATGGCTGAATCCAATTGGCATGCCAATCACCAGCGCTGGCTGGATCAGCCCCTGCTCCACGGCCTCACAAGCGGCCAGCAAAATGGAAGGGGCATAGCCAATTACCAAAATACAGCCATCGGCTACCTGGGTAAGCTGTTGCTGCAGGTTGGGGTTGTGCCAAAACACTTGCTCGGCCTCCGGTGCAGTGTGAATGTGGGGATCGGTGATCAAAGTCTCGACGCAACACTGCAAGTGAGCCAGCCGGGTCTGATCCAGGGCTGCTGCCACCATGCGGGTGTCTGTGACGATGACACACCCCGACTGGAGGGCTGTTCGGGCGGCGGCGATCGCTGAACGATCGGGGCCTCGGCTCATTTTCACAAAGGACGCCAGGCTGCTATCCCCGCAGGCCAGAACCATCTGAGCCAGCAGGTGCTGTTCAATTTCAGACCGTTGGCTTAAGTCGGGCAGTAACCGTTGCAGGGATTCCTGAAATGCTTCCGGGTGGGCACAGACCTGGGCGTCCAATCCCTGCCAGAGTTGCTCCAACCCATTCAAGCTGGCATGGGTTTCCACTTCCAACCGCTTCAGTTGGGCCAATGCCTCCGCCTGGACAATCTGGCACTGGTGATCACGGCCCAAGAGTCCCTCCAGGGCCGATGCGGTTTGCCGCAGTTGGGTTATTTGCTGCATCACCGTGCGGTATTGCTGTTGCAACTGGGCCATCAGGGTATCTCGCTCCAAGGCTGGTTCAGCTTCTAACAACTGGTGAATGTGAGACAGTTGGAAGCCCTGCTGCTTCAAGGCCACAATCCGCTTCAGGCGTTGGACATCCTGGTCCGAATAGAGGCGATAGTTGCCGGGCGATCGCGGCGGTTGAGGCATCAAACCCAGTTGGTGATAATGGCGCACCATGCGGGGTGTAATGCCCTGCCCAACAGCATGGGTCAGCTCTTTGATAGTCAGGGGTTTCATCTTTTCTTACAGCGCTGGTTCAATTCCGGCATCTCGCAACTGGGCTGCTAACCGCTCAGCGCGCCGACGTTCTTGATCAATCCGCTCTGTGCCCCAAAGCAGTAAATTGCCTTGCTCGTCCCACCAGCGCAGCCAAAAACCATCCCGGTTTTCCCGGACTCCTTGCCAGACTCCTAAGAACAGTTGCAATTCAGGGATCCAAAAATGGCTTTGTTCGTTCGCCGCTTGGAGAAGATACTGTTTTGTTGGACTGAGGCGGTAAAGCTCCAGACTGCCTAGATCTGGATCAAAAATACCGTAGGTGGGGACTTGCAGAATCTGCTCATAGAAAAAGAACTTGCCGGGCGGATAGGTCTGTTTGACTGAATACTCGCCGCCGTCCGTTTCGGACAAAAACTCCAGCACAATAGCCGGAATTTCTCCCTGCAGCCGAGGCGTATAACTGCGAGCCACCTCTGCCCGCGCCACGGTGATTTCAGGAATATAGGCCCAGTCAGGGGCTTTGACCACTATCTTGCCATCGATGGTGGCACAGATGCCGTAATTAGTTGGTGTGAGAGCAGTTGCTGGCAAGCGCCCAGCAAGCTGCAAACTTTCGGTCAGGGCTGCTGCCAGGGCAGGCTGGTTGATATTGTCCACTGGGTCGTTCGGCAAAACAAAATCATCTGGTAGCTTTTCCCAGACCACCTGATGAACATGGGTCTTTACGGGGATGGTGGCAGACATCACTGTTGTCCGTGGGGAGAATATCTTCTACTGTACGGCATGCCTTGCTTGACTTTAACATTGATGTCAAGGTTTAGCCTGGGATGGTCGTCTCTAAACCCGATTCATGCTCGACTCATTACGCTGGCCCCATCCCCGTTTGGTCACCCTTGGTCAGGAACATGCTGCCACCTTGGCCGCCCTGCTATGTGCTGTGTTGCTTTTCCTGGGTTGGCTGGCCCTCCACCTTAACTGGGTTGGTCTGGCCCTTTTAATCCTGCCTGCGGCCTATGTGATTGGCGGCTACGACAGCGCCCGCGAAGGTCTGACCACCCTGCTGCAGGAGAAAGAGTTGGATGTGGATCTGCTGATGATTGTGGCGGCCTTAGGGGCGGCCGGACTGGGCCTGTGGCGGCGAGAGTACTACCTGCTGATTGATGGGGCGGTGCTGATCCTGATCTTTGCCATCAGCGGCGCTCTGGAGGGATATGCCCTGCAACGCACGGAACGGAGCATTCGCAGCTTAATGAGCCTGACGCCGGATACGGCCAGAGTGCTGCGCCAGGGTCAGGAAGAACAGGTGGCGATCGCCCAGTTGGCAATTGGCGACGAACTGCTGGTGAAGCCGGGGGAACGGATTCCCACCGATGCCGTGATTACGGACGGCTTCAGTTCCATTAACCAGGCTGCTATTACCGGTGAGTCCATTCCGGTCGATAAAACCGTGGGTGACACGGTGTTTGCTGGCACCCTGAATGGCAATGGGGCGTTGAAACTACGAGTGCATCAACCACCGGAAAGTAATCTGATTCAGCGGATCATTCATCTGGTGGAGCAGGCCCAAACGGAAAAGCCACCGTCGCAGCAATTTATTGAACGATTTGAACGGGCCTATGCCAAGGTGATTGTGCTGGCAGGCATTGTGCTGGCCCTTTTTCCCCCAATGGTGTGGCACTGGAATTGGGAAACCACCATCTACCGGGCCTTGATTTTTCTGGTAGTGGCTTCTCCTTGCGCGTTAATGGCGGCCATTATGCCCACTTTGCTGTCTGGCATTGCCTACGGAGCCCGCCAGGGCATCCTGTTCAAAAACGGGGCCCAACTGGAGTTGATTGGTCAGGTGCGGGCGATCGCCTTTGATAAAACCGGCACGCTGACGACTGGCCAGCCCCAGGTAGATGTGGTGCTCCCGTCGGCGGGACGCACGCCAGCCGAGGTGTTGCTGGTTGCGGCGGCCCTGGAATCCCATTCCGAGCATCCCATCGGACAAGCGATTGTGGCGGCCCATCAAGCCTCCTCGTTGACAGCATCCAGTGGTTGTGCCCCTTCCCCGCAATCGATCCAGGCCCATCCAGGTCAGGGCATTACCGGGGAACTGGATCAGCAACCCGTGGTGGTGGGTCAGTTGGCCTTTGTACAGTCGCGGGTAACTGAAGTCGATGGGGCACTTTTACAGCAGGCAACGGAATTGCAGCAGGCTGGCAAAACCATTGTTTGGGTGACCCAAGCTAGACAGGTCTTGGGCATTATTGCCATTGCTGATCAGGTGCGCTCGGACGCCGCCCGCGCGATCGCTCGCTTGAACAAACTGGGGATTGGGCATTTGATCATGCTCACTGGCGACAACTGGGAAACCGCTCAGAGTGTGGCTCAGGCCGTTGGCATCGAAGAGGTCCATGCCGAACTACTGCCGGAGGATAAACTGCAGCTGATTCGTCACCTGCAAAGCCGCTATGGCCCGGTCATGATGGTGGGGGATGGCATCAATGATGCACCCGCTTTGGCCCAGGCCACCGTGGGGCTTGCAATGGGCCGGGCCGGTAGTGATGTGGCCCTGGAAACGGCGGCGGTGGTGTTAATGACCGATCAACTGGAAAAGATTGTCACTGCCGTGCAGTTGGGACGGCGATCGCAGGCGATCGTAAAACAAAACATCATTTTTGCCCTCAGCTTCATTGGGTTCTTACTGATTGCCAACTTTGCTGGGAATATTACCCTGCCGCTGGGCGTCATTGGTCACGAAGGTTCAACCGTTTTGGTTACCTTGAGTGGGTTACGGCTACTCAGGAATTAGCCTTTTTAACTGCGAGAAGGCTGGCGTCGGTTGCTCACTGTTTCGTTCTGAAGAATACTGGGAATGGACGCTGTCTTCCAGAAACCCAGCTTTATCACAACCGATGGCAAATCTATGGTTCAGTTCTGCAACAGGCATTTTGCAACTGCTTTTCTTCCACGTTATCATCATCGCTACTGGCAATGGTTGATTGGGCTGCTCCTGATGATCCTGGTCTGGGTGATTCCTTTCGCAGCCTTGGCAGCCAACCAGCTACAACCATCGCAACTGCAGATTCAGCGGCTAGATCGTTACATTCAGACCGCTATTACCCACGCTAAAGCAACAGACATTCAGGAATCGGCAGCCGCCTTCGAGCAATATAGGGATGCCTGGTTTGAGGTGGAAGACGGGGTGAAGGAAGTCTCCCGTCAGGCGTACAAAGAAATTGAAGATGCCATGGGCGAAGTTAAGTTTGCCCTGTCCAATCAGCCGCCAGTCCAGAGGGAGGTGGTCAACGCCTTGCAGCAACTGCATGCCTTGAACCAGAAATTCATTGATGGTGGCTATAGCCAGCAACCGGCAACGACTCCCCAGACCCATAAGGTGACGATCGCCACCTTGCTAAATCAACTGAATCAAGCCTCGACGGCTCTCGATCAGGGGAATGTAACCATTGCAGCCCAGCAAATTGATCGCTTTAAGACTGACTGGTTGGAAGTAGAGGGCGTGGTGGCGGCCAAATCCGGCGAAGCCTACACCCGCATAGAAAACACAATGGCCACAGCATCGGGGGCGTTGCGTTCCAATCCGCCCAAATTGGCTGCAGCAAAGGATGCGATCGCGGCTCTGCAACAAGATCTCCAGCCCTATGCCAGTTCTTCCCTGCGCTACACCATGGTTGATGCAGCCGTCATTCTCTTGCGAGAGGGACTGGAAGCACTACTGGTCTTGGTGGCCCTGCTGGCCTTTCTGAGTAAAAGCGGCAATGGCGACAAACAACGCTGGCTGTGGATTGGAGCCGGAATTGGCATCCTGGCTTCGATCAGCACTGCCCTAGTGATTAATCTGGCCTTTGCCAATTTGGCCTCCGGTGCGAATCGGGAACTGTTGGAGGGGGTTGTGGGCCTGGCGGCCGCTGCCATGTTGTTCTATGTCAGCTACTGGCTGCACAGCAAGTCGTCGTTGATGGCCTGGCAGGGATACATCCGCGACCAGATCACCACGGCTCTTGCCACCAACAGTATTTTTTCCCTGGCGCTGCTGGCCTTTCTGGCCGTTTATCGGGAAGGAGCAGAAACCACCCTGTTTTATATTGGCATCGCCCCTTCTATCAGTCCCTCGGATCTGTTACTGGGGTTGGGACTGGGCACCCTGGCCCTGGTGGTCATTGCAGTCCTGATGCTGGTCCTGGAAATGAAAGTTCCCCTCAAACCCTTTTTCCTGGTCACCAGCTTGCTGATTTATTACCTGGGCTTCAAGTTTGTCGGCACCGGCATCCATGCCTTGCAGGTGGCAGGGGTGTTGCAGGCAACCCCTTCCAGCCTCCTGCCAGCCCTAGAAGGTTGGGGCCTGTATCCCACCTGGGAAACGACCCTGCCCCAAGTTGCCCTCATCATTGGGGCGATCGCAGTTGTACTCTACACCCGTCAGAAAGCCAGCAGCTCAACCACTGGTTCCCTGTCCTCGGACTAGAGGGTAGCAATTAGCAGCGCAAGGGCTCAAGTGATGTCTGGGACGGCTATCATCAACCAAACAACCACTGCCGTCAAAGCAGGCAACTTCACCCAGGCAGCAACAACTTTCAAATCGTTAGCGACTCAGTCTGGAACTGAATGCAACCCGCTGAGCTGCAGTTGATCGATACATTGAGGCGATCGCTTCAACCGATCGCGATCACAGCGGGGAGTGTTCCAGCAAGAAATGCTGTAGGCTGGGAACGTCCGTACCGTCAGCCAGCGTCTTTAACCTTTCCTTAATCTGGATGGCCAACCCTAGCGCTTGAGTCATCGCCATTGGATGCAGAACTGGATGGCTGATTAGCTTTTAACTACGTGACTCTGAAAAGAAATCTATCTAACCGGGTCAGAATCACTAAAATAAGGTTAAATTCAGGTTAAGATACTCGTCCGTTATAATAGGCCGGCTGGGGATGTGTCCGGTTGGGTTTGCCAGGTGAAAACTGGGATTATTCCATCTGAATCATGTCTCCGGATATCCAAACCTGGAAGATTCAAGGGGCGGGTTGCTTATTCAGTCGGGTCTTTGGCTAAGGAGGTTTGTTGTGCAGGGATCTGACTTTCTGTATCCGCATTCCCGGTATCGGGGAAACTTTACTCCGGAAAACCTGCTCTTTAACGCGAATTTGCAGGAGTTTTCTCAACGGGTCGTTTACATTTCCAACCTGGAGACAAATGGCAAGCTGACACCGGAAGAGTCCTATCAGCAAATCCGAATCCTGTGGAAGCAGTTGAAAAAAAGCAAAAAGCAACTGGGAATTGGTCGTCAACCACCCCAGGGCCCAACTAATCTGGACTTTAGTCAGGATTAGGCGAGGTCTGATGACTGGAATTGGTGCTGCTCTGTAGCAGGGATTACCCAGAAACTTTTGCAGGCAGGCTAGTCTGGGGAGGAAGTTGCAATCGAGATGTCCTCATAGTGGTGGAATGTCTACAGACCACAGCTCAGGCTGGTTTACATCGGGTTGTAATTGTTGGTGGCGGTTTTGGCGGCCTGTATGCAGCTAAGGCGCTGGGTAGTACCTCTGCCCAGGTCAGCCTGATCGACAAACGCAATTTCCATCTGTTTCAGCCGCTGCTCTATCAGGTGGCAACTGGGACCCTGTCTCCGGCGGATATTTCTTCTCCGCTACGGGCGATTTTGAGTCAACACCGCAATATTCAGGTGTTGATGGAAGAGGTGATTGATCTGGATCCCCAGCAACAGAAGGTCCAGTTGTTATCGGGGGAAATGCCCTATGACACGCTGATAGTGGCAACTGGTGTCAGTCATCACTACTTTGGCAACGATCAGTGGAAAACGGCTGCTCCAGGCCTGAAAACCATTGAAGATGCACTGGAAATGCGTCGCCGGATTTTTCTGGCCTTTGAAGCTGCGGAGAAGGAAACAGACCCAGCCAAACGACAGGCCTGGTTGACGTTTGTGATTGTGGGGGGCGGGCCAACGGGGGTTGAACTGGCAGGGGCGATCGCGGAACTGGCTTTCAAAACTCTGAAAAAAGACTTCCGCAACATAGACACCAATGAGACCCGCATCCTGCTGTTGGAAGCAATGGACCGCATTCTGCCGCCCTACACACCCGAATTGTCGGCCCAGGCAGAGCAAAGTTTAGCTAGCCTGGGTGTACAGGTTCAGACCAATACCTTAGTCACCGATATTACGGATGAAGTGGTCAACCTGAGGCGGGGCGATCAGATCGCACAGATTCCGGCCCGCACTATTCTCTGGGCTGCTGGAGTCAGGGCTTCCCTGATGGGCAAGGTTCTGGCCGATCGCACTGGGGTGGCGGTGGATCGAACCGGACGGGTGATAGTGGAACCGGACCTCAGTTTGCCAGGTTATCCAAACATCTTTGTCATTGGCGATCTGGCCCACTATGCCCATCAGGATGGCAAGCCGTTACCCGGTATTGCCCCCGTTGCGATGCAAGAAGGCGACTATGTGGCTAAGCGAGTGCGGCGGCAGTTGCAGGGGGAGGAGGAAATACCCCCCTTTAGATATGTGGATATTGGTAGTCTGGCTGTGATTGGTCAAAATGCCGCCGTCGTGGATCTGGGTTTTGTGCGGCTAACCGGGCCGATTGCCTGGCTGATCTGGGTGTTTGTTCACATTTATTTTCTGATCGAATTCGACAACAAGTTAATTGTGATGCTGCAATGGGGCTGGAACTACTTTACCCGCAGTCGGGGCGCCCGCCTGATCACAGGAGGAACCTTGTTGCCAACTGAAATTGATCTGTCAGCCCCGGCGTCATCGGGTCAAAATGGCCAAGAAACGGGAACGCCTGCCAGCAAAACCACGCTGCCTGCGTAAGGACATCGTTGTAACAGAATAGGTCTCATACACAGGCGAAGCATTTAGAAATGATTGCAGTTTTCATGGCAGTTTGACACGCCTCAATAGCGAAGATGGGGTGGTGCCCCATGGCGGGATGAATTTATGGCACCCCAGCAGACAAGTTTTGGTGGTAAGCTTGGCCCTGGCCTTTTGGTGCTTGATTGGCCTGCGTCAAACTTCTAGCCATCCAGCAACGGTTGAGTTGACCTGGGCTTGCCTCTTGCGGATTCGCACCGGAATCAGGAAACTGGATCAATAGCATCACGCCTGCTGGTCAATCGCTTGCTTCAGCAGGTATTGGCGATTGCTGGGTGAACCAGAGATGGGGTTGCTTGCCTCCAGCGGGTGGGGCTGACTGCTCTGGCTCATACTACTTACTGCTCTACCTCATTCAGATTGCCATCGGGATTCCTATTCACACGTCTCTAACCATGAGTTTTAACGAAGAGTTCGAGTTACTGCTGCGGGCCCGTTATCCCTTAATCTACATTCCTACCCGCGAAGAAGAACGGATCGAAACCGCGATCGCCCATTCGGCGAAACAACAGGGCAATCGGGCTGTCTATATCTGGGACTTTGTGGATGGTTATCAGGGCAACCCAAACGATGAGGGTTTTGGTAAGCGCAATCCTCTGCAAGCACTAGAGTTCACCGAAAAGTTACCAACCAGTGCCGCGGCTGTCTTTATCCTGCGGGACTTTTACCGCTTTTTGGAAGATGTGGCCATTTCCCGTAAGCTACGCAACTTGGCCCGATTGCTGAAATCCCAGCCGAAGAATATTGTTATCCTTTCACCCCAGATCACCATTCCCGAAGAACTGACTGAAGTCTTGACGGTGCTGGACTTTCCTTTACCCAACGCCACCGAAATCCAGACTGAAATTGAACGGTTGTTGGCTGCCATGGGCCAGTCCCTCGATTCCCGCACGTTGGATGCCCTGGTGCGCTCCTGTCAGGGATTGTCGATGGAAAGGATCCGGCGAGTCCTGGCCCGGGCGATCGCTACCCACAGCGAAGTTCGGCCCGAGGATGTGGACCTGATTCTGGAGGAAAAACGGCAGACGATTCGGCAAACCCAAATCCTGGACTTTTATCCCACAACCGCCAATATTTCCGATATTGGTGGCCTGGATAACCTCAAGGAATGGTTGTTACGGCGAGGCAGCGCCTTCTCCGAAAAAGCCCGACAGTACGGCCTGCCTCACCCCAGAGGTCTGCTGCTGGTTGGCATTCAGGGAACTGGCAAATCCCTCACGGCTAAGGCCATCTCCCACCACTGGCATCTGCCCCTGCTGCGCCTGGACGTGGGGCGGTTATTCGGCGGTCTGGTGGGTGAATCTGAGTCCCGTACCCGCCAGATGATTCAACTGGCGGAAGCCCTGGCTCCTTGCATTTTGTGGATTGATGAAATCGACAAAGCCTTTGCGGGGGTCGATGGCAAGGGCGATTCAGGTACTAGCAGTCGGGTGTTTGGCACCTTTGTGACCTGGATGGCGGAAAAGACGTCACCTGTTTTTGTCGTCGCCACAGCCAACAATATTCGGGCCTTGCCACCAGAAATGCTGCGCAAAGGTCGTTTTGATGAGATCTTCTTTGTGGGGCTGCCATCCCAGGAGGAGCGGCGCGAGATTTTTTCGGTTCATTTGGGGCGGCTGCGACCCCACAGCCTGCAGCAATTCGATCTGGACCGGCTGGCCTACGAAACGCCTGACTTCTCCGGCGCAGAAATTGAACAAACGATCATCGAAGCGATGCACATTGGCTTTAGCCAGAATCGGGATTTCACCACCGATGACATCCTGGAATCGGCCAGCCAGCTTGTGCCTTTAGCCCGCACAGCTCAGGAACAAATTCAGTTCTTGCAAGAATGGGCTGCTGCTGGTAAAGCCCGCCCGGCCTCCAAACATAGCACCCTTAGTACACGTATCCAACAACAAATTCAACAAACCGACGACCATAATTTTTAAGCCAATTCTGGCAAAGAACTGCCATAACCCGTCGGACTCTCGATAAAATGCTGCCAGCATCCTTGCTGGAGGGACACCATGAAGTGGTCTGATGTGTCAAAAACCTTAGGGGGCATCCTGTTGGCGATCGCCCTCTTTTTTGGGGGCGGCTTTTTGCTTGCACAAGTGCTGATTGCCCAGTTTACAGCACTCCCCCCCAAACCCATATTCCCCAACGACCAGCCATCTCCCCAAGCCAAACCGGCTGCCACTGGCGACAAGTCAGCCGCTCCCCCACCTGTCGCGAACTCACCCTCACCTGCGGCCAGTCCAACAACCGCTAGTCCTTCACCTACTCCTAGTCCGTCTCCGTCTCCTACCGCCAGTCCTTCACCTGCTCCTACCGGAGCAACGGGGACTCCGGCTCGAATCACGCTGGACCAGGGACTCAATATTCGCTCTGGCCCCAGCCGTGATGCAGAACGTGTTGGTGGAGTTGATTACAACCAGCGAGTTATCCTCTTGGAGGAAAGTCCGGACAAAGAGTGGCAAAAAGTACGTGTTGAAGGGACCAATGTGGAAGGCTGGATTAAGGCCGGCCACACAGAACGGCTCAACTGACAGTCGCTGGTATGAACAGCATAACTATTAACAGGGTACAACTGGTGATTCATCTCTTAATTTCCACTACGGATGGTGTGAAATTACTCAAAGTGCTGCAATTTCTTCGAGATTTAAGTCACCCACATTCCAATATGAGTCTCACCGAGCCTGAAGCCAGATCTCCTATCCAACAGGACTTTCGTTAATTACCACACACGTTGAACCAGGGTGAATTGGCGAAGGTTTGAGTTGACCTCCTATCAACATATTTGCTAAGAAATACCCCAACTTTCGTTTGGGGTATTTTCATATCTAGATGATTAAAGATAGAATTTTGATTATAGCCACCCTCTTGAAAAATGAGCGGCGAAGTTGTCAGGATTTTCTGAATAAATATGAAAGACCTCGCCTGTTTGCAGGATGCTGATTGCCTGGCATCTGATGCAAAGAAACTGAAAATCGTCCGATTCCAACTAACAAACTGGAAACGTCTGATCCACCAAGTCAGTACATCAACTGCCTTAGCCCTCTTACCCCTAACCCTGCTGGCAACCGCTGGTATTGCCCAGGTCCTACAACCGGGAGACAGTGGTCCGGAAGTTCAATCGTTACAACAAAACTTACAATCGGCTGGATTCTTTGATCAACGGGCCACCGGCTTTTATGGTGAGGCAACTGAAGATGCCGTGAGGCAATTTCAATCTGCCAAGGGATTAGAAGTGGATGGCATTGCTGGACCTGCAACCCTTCAGGCATTGGGGCAATGTAGTTGCCAGAATGGGGGTGGCTATGTGCAACCCGTCAGCTACAGTGGTTATCCACAACTGGGCAGTTCCGGCTCCAATGTCACGCTGATTCAAGAGCGTTTGAATGCGCTGGGCTATCCAGTAGCGGTGGATGGGGTGTTTGGACCAGAGACTGATAGCGCTGTGCGCCAGTTTCAGGCTGCAAACGGATTGGCAGTCGATGGCGTTGTAGGTCCAGCAACTCGGCAAGCACTGATTACGGGTGGCGTTTACCGACCAGTTTCTACACCCGCAAATCCCACTGCTCAATTATTGAAACTGGGAGATAGGGGCCCAGAGGTGGCTCAATTACAAACGCGCCTCAGTGCATTAGGTTATTACACTGGCCCAATCAATGGTGTGTTTGACCAACAAACCGAATTTGCCGTGCGGCAGTTTCAATCCGCTAATGGTCTGGTTCCCGATGGCATTGTGGGGATAACTACCTGGGCCAGACTGAGGCAGGATATTATTGTCATGCCTCCCTCTACCTTGCCGTCTCAACCACAGCCTGGCATACCCCCCCTTGTTCAAAGCAGACCCTATGTGGTGGTCATTCCCTCTCCGGATGGAACCGCCCTCTATCAGGTTCGCCGCTATGCGCCTTGGGCTTATTGGGCCAGCGATCGCCGGGGCAATTATATTAATGCCGGCACATATCCCGACCTGCGTGCAGCCCAACAGCAATCCCAGTACTTGCGGAATGCTGGCTTTGATTCACGGGTTGTTTATTTCTAAGGCGCCGGTGAGCAATTGCAGCATTTCAGAGGTTTGCAGGATGGCGTGGTGATCCCAGCGATCGCTCCGCTTTGGGGTGGGGTGCTGGCCCCCACAGAATTACAAATCGGGTTTGGCCTGCTGTTCTCCCTTGGTCTGTTGCAGGCACTGGTCTGTTGCAGGCACAGTTGGCTTCACAGAACATATCCGAGGTGGTCACCATATCTTCTTTAAGGATGGGGTGGAAGATATTCTGAATCTCCAGCCGAAGGGAGGAAAGGCTAAACCCTTGTATGTCCAAAGGGCTTTTCAGCCATGTCCTGCATATCTTCTCCAGGGGTGAGAGTGATAGATTAACGAACAAGCGCTTCTCTTCCGATGGAGGATTGGTTATGCGCCCCCGGATCAACCAGCAACCGATCAGTAGCCAACGACAAACAGCAAAGGGCAAAAAATTTCCTGCCTCTCCCCTTCTGCTGGTGCCTGTCTCCCTGCTCCTTCTAACGGCTGCGCCCCGATTCCCGATTCCCTACTCCCGATTCCCTTTCCCTGCTGCGGCCCAGACGACTCCCGACCGCAAAGCGGAAGCCGATCGGCTAAAACAACAAGGGATACAACAATATCAGAAGGGGCAGTTTCGTGAAGCTTTAGCCACCTT
>CAZBTL010000111.1:0-13693 GCA_964494755.1 uncultured bacterium
TAGCAATCCTAAATGACTTGTGAACGACTGAACGGTGAAAGGGCTTTGTGAGAAGGATTGCCTGCGGAAACCTTTCACAATCCTGATCGGATCGCTATAGTACCGATTTAATCTGATGCTGTAAATTTACCCTGCCGACTGCGGCACATCCCCTTACCTAGTGTTCTGTCAAACCCTAATTTTAAGGTGAACCCATTGGCTCGTAGTCGGCGCTTTAGCGCTGAAGCGCTGACTACAAACCCTAATTTCTAGAGTTGACGCTGCACTAGGAGAGGTTGGGAAGGGGCAGATAATGCTCATCATGAAAGAGAGTTGGTATAACCTCATCTCCTGCAACGACATCTCCTGCAAGGATGCGAGGATTCTTCTTTGACCAAGGTTAAACTTCTGTTTACCTGTCCTTAAATAATCGACAATTCTTTATTACCAGGCCTTAACCCTGGACAGGTATCCTACTTGCGGTAATCCATTCAGGTAAAAAACGACCCTTGGAGAAGATTTGTATGCTGAAGAATGGCCTGACAGCTAAGTTGAAGCCTTTTACGTGGATGGGTGCAATCGCGGCAGTGGCGACTACAGCAACAACGATTGGCTTTTCGATGATGGGAGCCCAATCGCAAGGAAATATTATTAAAGTCGACGGATCCAGCACTGTATTTCCAATTACGGAAGCGGTTGCTGAAGATTTTCAGAAGCGCACGGGCACCCGGGTCACGGTGGGTATTTCCGGAACCGGCGGTGGATTCAAGAAGTTCTGCAATGGTGAAACCGACATTTCCAACGCTTCCCGGCCGATTTTAAAGAAGGAGATGGACGCCTGTAAAGCCAAAGGCATTAGCTATTTTGAATTGCCGGTGGCCTACGATGCCCTCACCGTGGTGGTTAACCCTCAAAACAAAGCCGTCAGCAACATAACAGTGGCGGAACTGAAGAAAATGTGGGAACCGGCCGCCCAAGGAAAAATTAAGAACTGGAATCAGGTCAATTCAAAGTGGCCTAATGCGCCCTTGCGGTTATTTGGCCCCGGCCCTGACTCCGGCACCTTTGACTATTTTACTGAGGCAATTGTTGGCAAATCCAAGTCCAGTCGGACAGACTATACGCCTAGCGAAGATGACAACGTCCTGGTGCAGGGGGTTTCCCGCGATAAGAATGCCCTGGGTTACTTTGGTTTTGCCTACTATGTCGCTAACCGAAACCGTTTGAAAGCTGTTACCATCAATGGCGTAGCTCCTTCAGAACAGACTGTGTTGAACGGCAAATATCAGCCGCTGTCTCGACCTATTTTTATCTATGTCAGCACGAAGGCAGCACAACGCCCTGAAGTTAAGCGTTTTGTGCAGTTTTACATGGCCAATGGAGCTCGCCTAGCAAAGCAGGTGAAGTATGTACCCTTACCGGCGAAAGCCTATCAAGTGGCCTTGGGGCATTTTAACCAAGGTAAGGCGGGTACCCGCTATGGTGGGGATGAAGCGGTTGGCTTAACGATTGAAGAACTGCTGCAGCGGGAAGCTCGCTAGTTTTCCATAGAAATCAACGGCAAAGTTGAGGGTTCTATCCCTACCAAACCTGTCCTTTCACTGGGGGCGCGCCTGTCAGGCGCCCCTTTCCTTGTTCAAATTGCTGCATACAACCATTCCTTTCGCATGACCGATTCATCTTTGCGTCTGAGCCAATCAACCAGAGCCTATGAGGGCAACTGGAGGCGCACGTTACGGGAACGGGCGATCTCCAGTGCGTTGTTTCTGGCTGCCTTTGTCTCCGTCGCCACGACGGTTGAGATTATTTTGATTCTGCTGCGGGAATCCTGGCTGTTTTTCCAGGAGGTTCCTTTGCTGGACTTTCTCACTGGCACGGAATGGACACCGCTGTTTGAGGATTCCAAATACGGCATTTTGCCGCTGGTCAGTGGCACCCTGGTTACAACGGTGATTGCCCTGGCCGTTGCCATTCCCATGGGCACTATTATTGCCATCTATCTGAGTGAATTTGCCACTGATCGCATCCGCGAATCAGTCAAACCAGTGCTGGAAATGATAGCTGGCATTCCGACTGTGGTTTTTGGTTATTTTGCCCTGCTGTTTGTGACTCCTCTGTTACAAAGGCTGCTGCCCGATATGCCAGGTTTCAATATGTTGAGCCCAGGGATTGTCATGGGAATCGCGATCCTGCCCTTGATCAGTTCTATCAGCGAAGATGCGATGCGGGCAGTTCCCAATGATTTGCGAGAAGGGGCTTACGCCATGGGCTCCACCCGGTTTCAGACAGCATTAAGAGTCGTCTTACCGGCTGCTATTTCGGGGATTTCGGCGGCCTATATCTTGGGTATTTCCCGGGCCGTCGGCGAAACCATGATTGTGGCCGTCGCTGCGGGTTTACAGCCCAACTTCACTTTCAACCCAACAGAGTCAGCAGCCACGATTACCGCCTACATTGTGCAGGTCAGTCTGGGGGACTTACCCCATGGTTCGCTGGAATATCAAACCATTTTTGCCGCCGGTCTGGTGCTGGTGTTGATGACCCTAGTTTTGAATATTATTGGCCATATCCTGCGCAAGCGCTATCGGGAGGTCTACTAAGGTGACCCAGACAACCCTAGAAGACATTCGGGCCGGTATTGCTCGCCGCAAACTGATGGATGGCATCTTTGCCATTGGTAGTTTGCTCACCGTGCTGGTGGCCTTAATTGTGTTGCTGTCCCTATTCTTGCAATTGTTTGTGCAGGGCGCTCCGCGTCTGGACTGGCAGTTTTTTACCTCCTTTCCCAGCCGCGATCCTGAACAAGCGGGAATTCTAGCTGCCTGGGTGGGCAGTGCGCTGGTGATGCTGGTAACGGCATTCGTTGCAGTTCCGGTTGGCATTGCTGCCGGTATCTATCTGGAGGAATATGCCCGCAAAGATTGGCTCTCCGACTTGATTGAAATTAATGTCACCAACCTGGCTGGGGTTCCCTCGATTATCTACGGGCTACTGGCGCTGGGCTTTTTTTCCCGCACCCTGAACTTGGGAGAAAGCATTTTGACAGCCGGTTGTACCCTGGCGTTGCTAATTTTGCCGGTTGTAATCGTCACCACCCGAGAATCGTTGCGTGCCATCCCTAGGGGATTGCGAGAAGCCGCCTATGCCGTAGGAGCCAGCCGCTGGCAAATGATTTGGGATCACCTACTGCCCTATTCCATGGGTGGCATCTTGACCGGCATCATTATTGGCCTATCCCGTGCCGTTGGGGAAACGGCTCCTCTGATTACGATTGGAGCGTTGACGTTTATCGCCTTCTTACCCGACTTTTCCCTGGCTCAGCCATTGGAATGGCTCAAGGCTCCCTTTACGGTATTGCCAATCCAGATGTTCAACTGGGTTTCCCGGCCTGAAACAGAGTTTCAGGTAAACGCTGCGGCTGCCGGGGCGGTGTTGGTTGTCCTGACTCTACTCATGAATGGCCTGGCTATCTATCTTCGCTATCGTTACCGCCAAGGACTGAAATGGTAAGCCTTTCTACCACAGGTTCCATCTCTCTACCAAATCTAAAACTATTCAAGTTTAATCTCCTGAAATGGTAAAAATCTCCTCCACTCTTTCAACCCAGTTGCAACCGAAAGCCGAGGTCCAAAATCTGAACTTTTACTATGCCGGGTCGGTGCATGCCTTGCAGAATGTCAACTTGACCGTCTATGACAAAAAGGTAACCGCCCTCATCGGGCCGTCTGGGTGTGGCAAAACCACCCTGCTGCGATGTTTTAATCGGATGCACGATCTCTATGATGGCAACCGTTATCAAGGAACCATTGTGCTTCAGCCGGATTCGGTGAATATTCTGGCTCGGCGAGTCGATCCGATTGAGGTGCGGATGCGCATCAGCATGGTGTTCCAACGGCCTAACCCCTTTCCCAAGTCGGTGTATGAAAATGTGGCCTATGGTCTGCGGGTCAGGGGCGAAAAGAAACGCAGTTTGCTGGATGAAAAGGTAGAACAGGCCCTGCGCAACGCCGCTCTCTGGGATGAGGTCAAAGATCGGCTGAATGATGCTGGCACCAATCTATCTGGCGGCCAGCAACAACGACTCTGTATCGCCCGGGCCCTGGCGACGGAGCCGGAAATTCTGTTATTTGATGAGCCCACCTCAGCATTGGATCCGATCTCAACTGAAAGTATTGAAAATTTAATTACCGAACTGAAACATCAAGTAACCATTCTGATTGTCACCCATAACATGCAGCAGGCAGCCCGCATCTCGGACTATACGGCCTTCATGTATCTGGGCAAGCTGGTGGAATTTAATCAGACGGAGTACCTGTTTAATCAACCAGCCCAAAAAGAGACTGAAGATTATGTTAAAGGCCGGTTTGGTTAGCCGTCAGCAACCAGGCAGGTCGCCCACTGACACCAATTTATTCCACTGAGGGGCTGGGCCAGCGATCCGTAGCAAGGCTTCGGCGGGCCAAGGTTCCGGCGGATCTGCGTCGATAGGTTTCGTAGCGATAGCCCAGACAAGGCACTTGCTGCACCAATTCATACTCCGTACCAATCAGGGAATGATAGGGCGGGAACAAGGTATCTCCCTCATACTCACCGGTCACCAGCGTCAGTTCCCAGGTGTCAGCCAGGGTCAAGGTTTGAGCATAGATCGAGGCTCCCCCGATTAGGAAAGCTTTCTGGAAGTTCCGGCATTGCTCCAGGGCTTCCGGAATGGAACGGACGACTATCAACTCAGACTCCGCCTGGTCATCCTTGCCTGGGATCGAAATAGGCAAAGTAGAGGAAACAATTATATTCCGCCGATTTTTCAAGGGCCGTTGGCCCAGATCCTCTTCCCAGGTTCTCCGGCCCAGAATCACTGCCTGGCCCCAGGTTAGTTGGCGAAATCGCTGCAGGTCTGCTGGGAGCGACCAAGGAAGTTTGCCATTCCGGCCAATCACCCGGTTGCCCGCCGCCAGGGCTGCAATCAGGACAATTTCAGGGCATGGCATTGTAGCACTGCTCAAACTCATAACCAGTCAAACGAACGGACAAGTCGGCGCTTGCGCGATCGCCAGTTTCCAGCGGTGGCAACAGGTTCTGTTGCGAGACAGTTTTGACCATTAGTAACTCTGGATAATAAAACGCTCACCCTCAACTGGGTGGTTTCTCAGCCCTTTATAGACCAGCAAACCACTCATATCCCTGGTCTTCCCAGTAACCTCGACGGGAGGAAAGCCGACTGGCCAGGGTGATGCGAGTCACCCACTTGCTCTGTTTGTAGCCCAATTTAGTCGGCGCTGCTAACCGGAGCGGGGCGCCATTTTCCACCGGCAGGGGCGCCCCATTTTTCTGATAGGCCAACAGCGTTTGGGGATGGAGGGCTGATGCTAAATCCCAGCTTTCGTAGTAGCCATCGGCCGACCAGAAATAAACATACCGCACCCCCGGCTTGGGCTGGGCCAATTGAATCAGATCCCGCAAGCGCAGCCCGCCCCACTGCACGATCGCCGCCCAGCCTTCCACACAGACATGCCGAATCACCATTGAAGTCAGCGGCATCTGGTAAAGGGTAGGCAAATCTAGTTTGAGGGGACGATCCACCTCACCGTCAATCACCAGTTGAAAGGTGGCTGGGTCCAGAAAGGGAGTAAAGCGAAACGAGTTAACGATTAAAGCTTCCGGTTCAATGGCCGTGACCGGAAACTCTGGCGCCAGCTTTTGGGCCTTGAATAGCAGTTCCTCAACACTCTGATTGAGTGGTTCAAACAGGGATCCAATCGGACCTTCCAACAGGGTTAGGGCTGCCGACCCCATCAGCAAACTGGCTCCAGAGAAGCCAGCGATCCGTAGCAAGCGGCGGCGAGTCAGGGCATCAGCAGTCGGATCGGGAGTGGACATCAAGGGTGCTGAAAGGACAAACTTTTTCCATTCTGACGCATAACCGCAGTCAAGGCATCCACGCAGGTGGACTGCGATTTGGCATAGCAAACCGTTTGCGACAATTGGAACGGCTGTTGGGAGACTGGCCGGACGGGAATTGGCGGTATGCTGGATGTTATGTCCTATGACTTTCTGCGCGATCGACAGGGCAATCGCCTGACTGGCTGGTTACTGATGCTACCAGCTTTGTTGCTGCTGCTATTGGTGTTTGTCTATCCGATCGCGCGCGTCTTCTGGCAGAGTTTATTGATAGAAAACCTGGGCACGGAACTCAAGCCAGCCTTTACCGGCCTAGCCAACTATGTCCGTATGACGGGAGATAGTCGTTTCTGGCAGAGTCTGGGCAATTCCACTATCTTTACGGTGATTTCCGTTGCCTTGGAGTTGGTGCTGGGATTGGCAATTGCCCTGGTCTTAAACCAGTCATTCCGGGGGCGGGGGCTGTTGCGGACGATCGCCATTCTGCCCTGGGCCTTGCCAACCGCCCTGATGGCCCTGGCCTGGACCTGGATCTTCAATGATCAGTACGGGGTGGTCAACGACCTGTTGCACCGGACCGGCTTGGTTCAAGCTGATATCAATTGGTTGGGGGAGCCGTCGTTGGCAATGGCTGCCGTGATTGCCGCCGATATCTGGAAGACCACACCGTTTATCAGCATCATTTTGCTGGCTGGGTTGCAGTCGATTCCGACTGACCTGTACGAAGCCCATGCCATTGATGGGGCCACATCCTGGCAGAGTTTCCGTCGCATTACCCTGCCGCTGCTGGCGCCCCAGATTGTGATTGTCCTGGTGTTTCGCATGGCCCAGGCGTTTGGCGTATTTGATTTGATTGCGGTTATGACCGGCGGCGGACCAGGGGGAGCCACGGAAACCGTTTCCCTCTATATCTATGCCACGGTCATGCGCTATCTGGACTTTGGCTATGGGGCGGCTTTGGTGGTTGTCACTTTTCTGTTGTTAATCCTGGCGGTGGCGATCGCAGCCTTTATCCTCAACCGTACCCGCATCCAAACAGGAGGCTCTGACCAATCATGACCCGTGGGATGAAGAACGACCAGGCTGTCCCCCTCTGGCGGCGAGTCGGTCTGCCATTAGCCATCACCCTGATTGCCCTGTTTTGTCTAGCGCCATTCTTGTGGCAGGTATTGACCTCCTTCAAGCTAAACGCAGATATTGCAGCAGTTCCTAATGTCTACTGGCCAACCCGCTTCACCCTCAGTCACTACCTTGAACTGTTCACCCGTCGGCCCTTTTTGAACTACGTGGTGAACAGCACCCTGGTGGCGCTCCTGTCCACGTTCCTGGCCTTGGCGGTGGGGGCTCCAGCGGCCTATGCCCTGGCCCGACTCAACCTGCAGGGAGAACGGTGGCTACTGGCCGCTATTTTGATCATTACCCTATTCCCACCCATTCTGCTGTTCCTGGGGCTGCTGGATATTGTCCGCTTTCTGCATCTGGGCAACACCTATCTGGCCTTGATCCTGCCCTATGCCGCCCTCAATCTGCCGCTGACCATCCTGGTGCTGCACAGCTTTTTCCGACAACTCCCCCGCGATCTGGAAGATGCTGCCAGGGTCGATGGCTACAGCACCCCCCAACTGTTGCTGCAGATTGTCTTGCCGTTGACCCTGCCAGCCCTGGTTACCACTGGAATTCTGGCTTTTATTGCAGCCTGGAACGAATTCATCTTTGCCCTCACCTTCATTACCCGAGAGGAGATGAAAACCATCCCAGTTGCTGCAGCCCAACTCAGTGGCGCCACCTTAATGGAAATCCCTTATGGTCCGCTGGCGGCGGCAACCGTAATTGGCACTTTTCCGCTGGTCGTGTTGGTCTTTTTCTTCCAGCGACAAATCATTCAGGGGCTGACCGCCGGAGCCATCAGAGGATAACCCTCTTCCCCCTCTTTCTTGTCCTCTCCTCTCCCCATCTCCCCTCTCCCCTGTCAACTCCCCCATCCTCCTCTCCTGGATGTAGAGTGTGAAAAGTAAAGCGATCAGGAGAATGGGGTGACACCAGCCAGAACATTGGAATTACGGCAGGTGCAGAAGGCTTTCTCGGCCAGTGTGGTGCCGGTGAAAGACCTGAGCCTGACGGTCAATCAGGGCGAGTTTCTCACCTTGCTGGGCCCCTCCGGCTGTGGCAAGTCTACGGTGCTGCGCCTGATTGCCGGACTGGAGCAGCCAACCCAGGGCCAGATTTTCATCCACGGAAAGGATGTGACTCGTCAGGCGCCGGGCGATCGCAACGTGGCAATGGTGTTTCAGAGTTACGCCCTCTATCCCCACATGACGGTGTATGACAACATTGCCTCCAGCTTGCAACTACGGCAAGTGCCAACCGCAGAGATCCGTCAGCGGGTTCAGGAAGTGGCTAGTTTTCTAGGACTAACGGGATTGATGGAGCGCAAACCGGGTCAACTGTCGGGTGGTCAGCGGCAACGGGTCGCCGTGGCGCGATCGCTGGTGCGGCGACCGGATGTGTTTTTGCTGGATGAGCCACTGAGCAACCTGGATGCCCTGTTGCGGGAAAAGGTGCGAGCAGAGCTAAAGCAGCTCTTTGCAGAGCAGTCAGCGCCGGTTGTCTATGTCACCCACGACCAGACAGAGGCAATGACCCTTTCCACTCAAGTGGCGGTATTGCATAACGGTGTTCTGCAGCAACTGGATCGGCCCCACCGAATCTACACCCATCCGGCCAACCTGTTTGTGGCTGGATTTGTGGGCAGTCCCCAAATGAACCTGCTGCCCCTGCCCTGTCAGGCAGGAATGGCTCTCCTGGGAGCAACGCCAATTCCCTTGCCCACGGTGATGAAAGCCCCGCCAGATTCGATTGTCTTGGGCATTCGTCCGGAACAGGTGCGGCTGGCCCAACCGGACGATAGCCCAACCCTGGAAGGTCAGGTATTTTTGGTAGAAGACCTGGGCATGCATCAGTTGCTGAGTGTTCGACTCGACACCGAAGGCAACCAACCCCTGAGTTTGCGGGTCCTGTTACCCTTCGATCAGCCCTTTGACCCCAATCTCGTCTGTCTGACCTTGCCGCCTCAGTCGATTCACTGGTTTGACCCCCAAACGGGACAAGTTCTCTCATAACTGACCACAATGGCGCGCAGTAAAACCCCAACCCAGGGCTGAGTGGTGGAAAGGAACCAGGAAATAGGCCGGTCTGACTATCTGGCCACCGAGGAACCCTTAGAGATCCGCCCGGTGAATCCTTGCCACACCGTGAGTGACTGCCCAATGCTTCGCCTGTACGAGGGATAGGCTTTTGCAGAAATATCCCCAGCTTTCCCTATTTAGCGCACGTTGAGATAGTAGTCCCGAGTTCCTTTAGCGCTGATCGCATCACCCAAACGGGTCAGGGCATGGACATAGGCGGCGGTCCGCAGAGGGATAGCCAATTCGTTGGCTAAGCGCCAAATCCGTTCCGCCTCTTCCACCATCTTGCGTTGCAAGTTTTGGTTCACTTCCTCTAGCGGCCAGTAGAGACCACTGCGATTCTGAACCCACTCAAAGTAACTTACCGTCACCCCGCCAGCATTCACCAGGATATCGGGGAAAACCTTTACCCCCTGTTGCTCCAGAATCAGGTCAGCTTCCGAGGCAATCGGGCCGTTGGCCACCTCAAAAATCCAGCAGGCCTTGACATCCCTGGCATTGGCAGCCGTGATCTGATTTTCCAGGGCTGCCGGCACCAGCACATCCACATCCAGGGCCAGTAAGTCGGCATTGGTCAGGACTTCATGCTCCGCCATCAGTTGACAGACGCTGCCCTCGCAATAGACTGCTTGCAGTTTTCGGGTGGATTCCTTGACCTGCCGCACGCTGAGAATGTCCAGACCGGCTTTGGAATAGATGCCTCCCTGGGAGTCGCTGACCGCCACAACTTTGTAGCCTGCTCTAAACAATAATTCGGCCAGAATTGCACCAGCATTGCCAAATCCCTGAATGGCAACTGTCGTATTGCTGGGCTGGCGATCGAATTTGGGCAGCATTGCTTCCATGACATAGAAGGCCCCCAAGGCTGTGGCGGTTTCCCGGCCCAGGCTGCCACCCATGGTAATCGGTTTGCCAGTCACCACTGCAGGGCTGATCTGCCGTCGGATGATGCTGTATTGATCCATCATCCAGCCCATGATCATGGCATTGGTGTACACATCGGGAGCCAGGATATCCACATCGGGACCAATGAAGTCGGCGATCGCATCAATATAGCCCCGGCTTAACCGTTCCAGTTCCATGCGGGATAAGGCTTTGGGATTGACGGTAATACCGCCCTTGGCCCCACCGAAAGGCAAACTAAGGGCTGCACACTTAAACGTCATCCAGAAAGCTAGAGACTGCACCTCATCCAGGGTCACCTCTGGGTGATAGCGCACCCCACCCTTGCCAGGCCCGCGGGTGTCATCGTAACGCACCCGATAACCCTGGAAAACTTTGAGGGTGCCGTTATCCATCCGCACGGGAATGGACACACTCAAACTGGCCTGGGGATATTTCAGTGACTCGATCGCATCTTCGGAGATAGTAGTGTACTTCAACGCCTGTTCCAGGCGGCGTTCCGCATCGGATAATAGGGCCCCTCCCATAAGCTTTTCCTCCCACTAAGGGTTCGCTTTGATTTCCGAGGAACACCTCCAGATCAACGGAAAGGCGAGCGTCTGCACTATCACCGTCAGCATACCGCCAAACTTCATGAACGACATTGCTGATTCCAGGAATGGAAAGGATGCAGGATGCTTGAAACTTCGTTTCAATTCATCCTGCTTTTTAGCAACGCCTCATGAGCTGATAGGTTCGACACTCCATCCTCGGCAATTTACTCTGCACCAGAGCCATCCAGGCTCTGTTTCTATCCTCCCCGATTCGCAGAGTCTAAACCTCACCCTGTTGGCAGCTTGCAACAAAACGATAGGTCGATCGCTGGTTGGCTGACATAAACTCTCTCGCCCTCACCCCCAACCCCGCTCCCAGGACGGGAGAGGGGAGATCCGATTCCAGTTCTCTCTCCCAACTTGGGAGAGGGCTAGGGTAAGGGTGGTTCGGGCAACAATTCAAAAGATTTGTCAGTCGATCAGGGTCCTTCGCCCCCCTGATTCCTTCGTCGTTGACCCTACACCCCAGTCAAGCAGTCAGTATTCCTACCTGATTTGATTAATTTTGTGGTCATTTGAGCTGAAACTCTCTAGGATAGAAGCGTTAGATGAGTTGAATGTGTGCCCTGTACGAACGTGTCACCCCTGTGCCGTAAGCCAGTCATGAACTCAATCCAGTCATGAGTTCAGCAGGTTGGTTCTGATGCAATCGTTTTGCTGTTCCCCGATTTGAACCGTAGCTTCACCATTGAGATGGTTCTCCGATTGAACATTCAATCGGTTTCGCTAGCAACCCTTCAACCACAATGCAGCAATCGACTCCTGATTTAGCCAGTAATTTAACCAATATTCGCTCCATTTCAGCGCGAAAAACCTTTCTAGGACAGCTTTGTGGCACGACTGAGCTGTTTCGCGATCGCTACCAGATTCTCAAAATTCTGGGTCGCGGTGGATTTGGCATCACCTTCTTGGTCAGGGATGTTTCATTGCCAGGAAACCCCCTGTGTGTCATCAAGCAACTTTGCCCGAAAGTTCAGGATGACGTAGCCTTGAAGCTTGCCAGACAACGCTTCGAGAAGGAAGCCCGCACCCTCAGCAAGCTGGGTAGCCACGCTCAAATTCCCTGTTTGCTGGATTACTTCGAATGGAACGGCGAATTTTATCTTGTCCAGGAATTTGTCTACGGGGTCAACCTGGCTAAGGAAGTGGGCCGTTATGGTCTGTGGTCTGAGAAGGCCGTAAAACACTTTCTCCAGGAATTATTGCCACTCCTCCAATATATCCACAACAATCACGTCATCCATCGAGACATTAAACCCCACAACCTGATTCGCTCGCGGGATGATGGCCGACTCGTTCTGATCGACTTTGGAGCTGTTAAGGAACAGGTTCTTGCCTCGGAGACTGGGTCTGCTGGGACAGCGGCCACCCAGTTTGTCGGCACCATCGGCTTTGCCCCGCCAGAACAACTGGCCAACCGGCCGGTTTATGCCAGTGATCTGTATGCAGTGGGCATGACCTGTCTCTTTCTGTTGTCAGGCCGAGCCCCGCTGGAACTGGACTACGACTTTGCAACGGGGGAAGTTTGTTGGCAGTACGATATCGCAGTGAGTCCTCATTTCGAGTCGGTGTTAACAAAATTGGTCAAGAATTCCCCCAAGGAGCGCTATCAATCTGCGGCAGAAGTTCTACGAGTGCTGGATTTGGAGCCCTATGTGGACAACCTCAAGCACTGTATGAACATCAAGCCAGAACCGTTCCTCTCCGAACCAGGAGCAGATGATACCCTCCGAGAACCCTACGTGCCGCCGATTGTGCGGGCGGCTAACGCCATTCATGGCTGGCGCGAACGGATCCAAGCCAGAGAAAGAAGACGGGAATTTCTGCAGGCGCCAACCACCTACCGCCATTTGCGGTCAGTCAGTCACTCTTGAGGATCAGGTCGCTATTAAGCTTTTGAGCCTGAAAAAAAGCCAGAGGCACCTGTCAACGAGAGACCGGCACCTCTGGAAAAACGTGATTTGTCCCAGCTAGTTGGTTGGACTGGTGGAAACACTGACCGGAACCACAACCGGCAGTCCTCCCTGTTGTTGGATCTGGTAGGTTACGGAACTGCTGGCAGAGGGACAACACAAGGCGTCACTATCCTTGTAGCGAGAAAACTCCGCAGTCAATTCTGATTCTCGGAACAAATAAATACGGTTGGAAGCCCCATTGGTCCGAGAGTCCATTGGCTGAGGAGACAGCGTGCCCGCAAACCGGCCATTGACAAACACAAAGTTCTGATAACCCATCGGCCGACACATGCCATCAACCGCGCTGAATCCGTTGACTAGGGCAACACTGCCAAACTGTTGGAATGGTCCATACAGTTTCCAGCCAGCACTGGTTACAGCCCGATCCTGAGCTGTAGTTGACGGGCGGATCTGATCCCGACAACGGCTAAAGTCGGCAGCCAGATTGTCTGATTTGGGGGCTTTAGGAAGACTCATTCCCGGTTTATTCCAGTTAGTCGGTTGGCTCTGGTCCAGCCAGAATCCAACCGCAGCCGTTCCGGTTGACTGGAACACTAAAACCCCCGTCCTTCGATCAATCTGATAGGTAATTTCCAACTGTCCCTGTGGATTGATGCCATAACTTTTGGCCCCGGCCAGCGCCTCAAAGTAGCGGGCTTCCTGCCGCATGATGGGAGTGGGACAAGCTTTTCTGGTGGAGGCAGCAGGGCCAATCGTCAGGCTGTTACTACTGGTCGTGACCGAAGCGTTGTAGGAATTGCAGCCCCCTGATCCACTAACCCTGCCAGCGGCGAAGTTGGCGGTAATGCTCGTTTTGGGTAATGGTGAAATAGAGACTCCCCCAACCCGCCAATGCAATAGTTGCCAGGAAGTTCCATCGAGACTGGCGGCGGCTATCTGCTGAGGCAGACGGGAAAGCTTCTCCGCTGCGACGCTGAGCGGGTGGGAAACGGGTTGATCAGCCTGACTGGTGCTAGCTGTTCCCAACCAGCAGATCGTTCCAGTCATCAAATAGCTTGTCCACAACTTCCACATGATGATTCCTTTGTAAGCATAACGACTGGTCAATATTGTCGTCGCTGATTCCTGGATTGACAGTTTTTTAGCACAGATGTTTCAAGTTCTGGCGCCAGGACAGGTGTGGGTGTGACCTTGTCAGGGTTCAACGTCAGCCTGCTAG
>CAZBTL010000112.1:0-13612 GCA_964494755.1 uncultured bacterium
ATTATTCTGAACCGGAACCCGATTTAGCCGTGGTCCGTGGTCAGGTGCTGGATTATCTGGACCACCATCCCCAGTCAACAGAGGTTCAACTGGTGGTGGAAGTTGCTGATACAACCCTGAAACGGGACTGCGAAGTCAAAGAGAAAGTCTATGCTCGGGCGGGCATTGCCGATTATTGGGTATTGGATGTTGGCAATCGCCGCCTCTATCTCTTCCGAGAACCAACCCCAATGGGGTATGCCAGTCATCGAATTCTGACTGAACCAGCCAGTCTTAGCCCTCTGGCATTTCCAGATATCAGCATCCAGTTATCCGAGATTCTGCCCCCGGTCCTCTAAGTACAATTCCAACATTCCAAATTCCAACTGTGGATTGGAATTTCAGGCAATAACATTTAGAGGCGATGGCATTAGAAATGTGTCGTGTCGGTTCCTGCTTGCCTACAAGGGATGAGAGAGAACCAGCTATGCCACGCCGCAAACTGATGCACAGCAATGCCGGTCGGCCCATAGGGGAATATCTTGCTGGTAGACTTGCAGCAGATTGATCAGCCAGGTTAAGTACCAGGGCTGGCTCCCCAGGGAGATGCAAGATTTAGAAATGAAAGGGAACCACCACCAGCGGCACCATAACCCATAATAACCAGGCCAGCGGCCAAGAATCAGTGGCGGCAGTTTCTATCTCTGTATCAGACAAAAGGGCTTCCACCCGCTCACTCAGACGATCGGCTTGATTCTGGTGATTAAAGGCTGCTACCAGGTTGGCTACCATCAGGGGGGCGCTGGCAACCAGAAACAAGGCTTCTGCCAGCAACAGGGGATCAACGGTTTGCACCGCTTGCCGATCGGCCCGCAGTTCCCGCAGAGCCAACAACTCCTGCCACAGGTCCTCCGTTTGCGGCAACCAAGCGGTCAGTCGCCGCACCCAGCCTAACCAGAAAAACCAGAAGGTATCGTGATGATCGGCATGGGCCTGTTCATGGGCCAGTACTGCTTGCAGATGTTCTCCGTCCAGTTGGTTGAGCAATCCCTGGCTGAGTATTAGCTCCGATCGCCAAAAGCCAACCCGAGCGCTATAGAGTTCGTCTGTATCTAATAAACGGGCGGGTTGTCCCTGCACCGACACTATTGGCAATTGGCGCATCCGTCGCAGGGTGCAGAAGCCATCCCAACCTAGCTTGAGGCAGATCAGCACCGCCAGTCCCAAAAGGGCGATCGCCAGTCCATAGCTCAGCCAGCCCTCCCACCACCACACCATGCGGCCATGCGGTCCCATCCATAAAATGGCGATCGCAGTCATGAGTAGGGACAGGGGCGGCGCCAGGAACAACACCAAGGCTCGTTGCCAGCGCTGGCTCCAAGTTCCGGCGGGTCTCTGACCATAATTCCTTAAGCCCCAGGCCAGACTCAAGCCGATCAGAATCATCACAAGATGCATTACGGTTCCTCCCTGTTCTGGCGCACACTGCGGAGACGGCGGGCGATCGCTTCCAATTGATCCAGGCTGGCTTGATCCAGGCGATCGGCAAAGGCCGCCACTACATCTGGATTACTGACGGCTAAAAACTGGTTGAACTGTTCATAGGCATTTAGGACCTGGGCCTGCTCACGGGAAACCAGCGATCGCCAGGTAAAACTGCGACCCTGGCGATCACAGACCAGCCAGCCCTTCTTCGTCAGTCGGTTCAACACCGTGGTGACAGAGGCGTAAGCCAGATCCCGATCCGGATCCTGCAAAATGCGTTCATGCACATCCCTGACTGTAACTGGACCCATCTCCCAGATAATTTCCAGGATCTCGGCCTCCAGCGGTCCCAGAGACAACTGTTTAGGACGGTGGTTGGGCAAAGAAGTCATTTAATTATTTTCAGCCATTGCGGTTCTCTTGTGAATGCCAGAAGCGATCCATTCCGTACTCTTGATACTCTGCAGGGATGGAACCCCCGATTCCTAAAAGAATGCTCCTGGACCCAGGCTCTATTTTGACGACCAACCAGCCTGCAAGGGATGTTTTGTAACAGTTGCTTTAAGTTTGACAAGCTGTCTTTTGACGCAGGTCGGCTTCCAGCGGCACAATCGCCGTTAGCTGATCCGTATAAATGTATAGGAAACGTATGGTGAAACGGCTACTGGCAATTCTTGTTCTTGTCCTTGCGTTCTGCCTACCAGTCATGCAACCGGCATTCGCCGAAGCAAATCTGGCGCTTGGTGCCAAAGTATTTAGTGCTAACTGTGCAGCCTGCCACATGAATGGCGGTAATGTGGTTGCGGCTCCTAAAACCCTAAAGCAAGATGCTCTGAAACAAAACGGTATGGATTCGGCTGCAGCCATCATCGCTCAAGTGACCAATGGCAAAGCTGCTATGCCTTCCTTTAAAGCTCGACTGAGTGATGAACAAATCCAGGCTGTGGCTGACTATGTGCTGAGTCAGGCTGCCAAAGGTTGGTAGGAATCTGCCTCAACAAAGTTTGATCTAGGCTAAGTACATTTGAACTCTAGACATCGAGCAACATGCTCTTGCCCTGATCGGGAATTTGTCTAGAGTTTTTTTTAGCTCCATAGCAGCATCAAACTGGGCGATCGCAATCCTCTCCAAGCGCTGGATGAAGCTGTTGCAGCCATGCCAGCAAAGCAATTTCCATCCAAGGCCCATCGGCCCATCCTATCGGTCAGAGGATTGCGATTCAGTAACTTGCCGTTTCCTGCCCTGTAACCTGGGTGCCTTACAAAATCGACCGTTCCCTAGTGCCGGGTTTAACCCCAACCGACTTTGAAGCTTGCAGTTAGTGACGCGTTCTGGGTATCTGACAATCAACCCTTGAGAAATTCCACTGATGATGAAGATTTTCTGGTATCGCGCGGCGGCTATTTTCAGTTTGTCGTTATTTCTTCTGCAATTACTGACCAGTCCTGTTTGGGCGGCGGCATCTGCCACAACTCATCAGACAGCCTTTGACGATGGGGTTCAAGCAGCCCAGGCAGGCGACTTTGCTACGGCGTTGCAACTCTTTTCAGAGGCAATTCAGTCAGACCCCTCGGCCCCGGTCTATGCCAATCGCTGTTTGGTCAATCTGCAACTGGGCCAAAACGCAGCCGCCCTGGAGGACTGCACCCAGGCCATTCAGCTTCAGCCAGCAATGGTGGAAGCCTTTCTCAACCGGGGATTGGCATCCTACCGATTGGGCGATTATCCGGCTGCCATTGCAGATTATTCTCACATGCTCAAACTTCAGCCCCTAGACTTTCGGGCCTACTTCAATCGGGGCCTGGCTAGAGCTGAATTAGCAGAGTTCTCGGCAGCCATTGCGGACTATAACCGAGCCCTCAGTCTTCAGCCAGAACCTCCAGCTCAGGCGGAAATTCAGATTGATCGAGCGCTGGCTGAAGCCAGTCAGCATCATTGGCAACGGGCCATGGCTGATTTGAATCAGGCCATTGACCTCAACCCAGGGAGCGATCGGGCTTACTACAACCGGGGCTATCTCAACCTGAAACGGGGCAACTATTTAGTTGGTATCCAGGATTTGACCCATTCGCTCCAACTGAATCCAGATAATCCCGAAGCCCATCTGGATCGGGGCGTTGCCCATTACCAGTTAGGAGATGCCCAACACGCCTTAACCGATTTGCAACAGGCCGCCGCAGTTTTCCTGCGTCAAGGCAAAACCCTGGCTTATCAGCGCGCTCAGGCTTTGATCTGGGAGATCCGACAAGCCAAGGCAACCGCCATTGGTTGAAATTGCAGTCTTTCCCATCCCCTTAAAGAACTTTCTGTGAGGCAATCAAGCCTTGCAATAGGCGTTGCTGAAAAACAAGATGAATTGAAACGAAGTTTCAAGCATCAGCATCCTTTTCATCCCTAGAATCAGCAATGCCTTGCCATACATAAGTGGGAGTAGAAAGGGAAAGGAGGCAGCAACCCACACAACCCCTATACAAGAGAGGAGATTCACTCATGCAACTGACCGTTGATTCGGGTTTGGCCATCCTTCGTCCCATCCGTTGGCATCTGGCCACTAGCCTCACGGTATTGGGCCTGACCCTGACCAGTGGAGTCATCCTGCCTGGTCAACCACTGACGGCCCATGAAATGCCAGGAATGTCCACCAGTGGAGGGGCTGAGGCAGAAGCACACGCCCATAAAACGCTGGAGATTCCAGCCGGACAGCCGGTGCCCACGGTTATACTGGTTGCTTTTCCCGACGCCATACAGGGCTGGAATCTGGAAGTGAAAGTGAGCAACTTCCGGTTTGCCCCCGAACATGTTAACGGCAAAAGCCTGACCACCGAGGGCCATGCTCATTTGTATGTGGATGGTAAGAAGGTGACCCGGCTGTATGGCAATTGGTACTATTTGCCGTCCCTGCCACCCGGCCAGCACACAATCACCGTTAGTTTAAATGCCAATGGCCATGAACAACTGACCCACCAGGGTAAACCCCTACAGGCCAGCATCGTGGTAAAAGTGCCCGCCGCCCGTTAAATTTGGGCAATCCCAGTAGGATGTAGGGCGCTTCAGCATCGCCAGGATTGCCATAGTAATGAATCTACCTATCGAACTGTCTTCAGCCCCTGACGGCTCCAATTGCTGATGCCACCTACCAGGTTATACACATTGCGAAATCCCAATTCCTTCATCAGTTGGAAGCTCAGGCCACTGCGGACGCCAGACTGGCAATAGAGCAGGTAGGTCTTATTCCGAGCTAACTGACTGATTTTTTGCTGAAAATCAGTCGAGTGATAGTCCAGATTCACCGCCCCACTCAAATGGCCTGCCGCAAATTCCTTCGGCGTTCGCACATCCAGAACAACAAAGTTGGGATTAGAGTGATCTTGCTCGATTAATGCCTCTGCCTGCTTGGGCGACAGGTCCCTGGCAGAGCCAGCTATCTGAGCCCGAACGCCATCGACATGACTCAGGAAATCCCCTGCAACCAGCGGCAACAGCAACAGACAGGTAATCAGCAGCAGGCGCGACGTCCGGGTGAAAAGCAATTTGCGCATAACCATGGCCATCCATCAGGCAATATGGTCCTGTTAGAAAAATAGCATCTACCGAGAGACCGGCACCGCAACTGTTGCATTTACTTTATCTCCAGCCTTGGGCGATCGCCCGTCCGGTTGCGATAGCAGAACTGATGGGATTCGGGTTGAAATCAGAGACCGATCAAAGTAGCCAGTTAGCGATGGAGTCCCACTTACGAGGGAATGACAACGGGACCTTATTTGTTGGCACTCTATATATGGCTTTGGTCAGAACGGTTGATCGGTCAAATGCTGAGCCTGGGTCGGCGCTCTGACTCGCCTCCGCCACGTCGCACATGGCTACGGCTATACTGAAAGGCAATCAGGAGGTGTGTGATGACCTATACGTTGCCCCAACTCTTAAGCTTTGAGGACTTTTTAGCGCAGTACGGTAACAACCCTCGCTACGAATTGGCAGATGGAGAACTCATTGACATGGAACCCAACGGACCGCACGAAACTGTGGCCGGAAAGGTATCTAGCAAACTCAACATTGAGTTAGAGCGTCAAGGTCACCCCTGGTTTATCCCTCGTACCTGTATCATCAGACTGTTTGCAGATGTAGCAACCGCCCGTCGTCCTGACATTGTGGTTTTGGATGAAACGGCCTTAGTCAATGAACCCCTATGGGAACGAGAACCAGTTATTACCCTGGGAACGTCCATTAAGTTGGTGGTTGAAGTTGTCAGTACCAATTGGGAGACTGATTACGCTCGTAAAGTAGAAGAATATGCCCTCCTGGGCATTCCTGAATATTGGATTGTTGATTATCGAGGACTGGGCGGCACTGCCTTTATTGGTAGACCTAAACGACCCACCCTTACCGTTTGTCAGTTATCCGGCGAAGACTATGTTCGTCAGTTGCATCCGCTAGGACAACCAATCGCTTCAAAGATACTGCCAGAATTAAGGCTGAAACTGGATGATGTGTTGCCTAGATAGAACCGGGCGATCGCCCCACACCATGCAATCTTAAGACCCGGTCTCCCGTTCCAGTAAGAGGGTCACCGGGCCATCATTTTCAATCGACACCTGCATCATCGCCCCAAATTTTCCCGTTTCAACCTTCAGCCCACTGGCTCTCAGTTTGGCTACAAACGATTCATACAACTGTTCTGCCCGTTCTGGCTCAGCGGCGCGATCAAAGGAGGGACGGCGACCCTTACGGCAATCCCCATAGAGGGTAAACTGACTGACCACCAGCAGTTCACCCCCCACCTCTTGCACCGATTGGTCAAACCGGCCCCCTTCCCCACTGGGAAACAGCCGCAAATCCAGACACTTGCGAACCATCCAATCCAATTCGGCCTCCGTGTCCTGGCTCGAGATGCCCACCAGCAGGTTGAGTCCCGGACCAATCTGGCCGACCACCTGCCCATCCACACTCACCTGAGAAGATTTAACCCGCTGAAGGACCACACGCATAGAACTCATTTCCGCTCAGGGAAAGTTCAAAACCGGGGATGCAGGCGAGGATGGAGCAGCCGCACCACAGGTTGGTTGGCCTTCAGGTGCTGATCGCAAATGACCGGCACATCTTCCGGCTTCACCCGGCAATACCAGGTTTCATCCGGCAACACCCGCACTGTGGGCCCCATATTGCACTGTCCCTGGCACTCACTGGCCACCACCACCACACCCGTCACCGGATCAGCCTGAAACGCTGCCAGAACGCTGGCTGATCCCTGATTCTGGCAACTAATATGCTGGCAAACGAGAACCTGACGGTCCAGTTTCATGCAACCTTCTTGAGCCTGTCACACTCCACTATGATCTACCCCACTTACTTACCAAACCCCTTGGCTCGGCCAGTATCTGGCAAAGTAAAACAGGCCTCAATCTGCGATCGCAAAGTATCATGATCCAGATCCTGACCAATCAACACCAATTGGTTACTCGGGGTGGCCTTCCAGGCCTCATCTTCCAGGGAAAAACGCTTGCCACTGAGATGAAAAATATGCCGTTTGGGACTTTCCTTAAACCAGAGAATGCCCTTAGCCCGAAACACATTAGCCGGCAACTGGTTATCCAGGAAGTACTGAAACTTACGGATGTCTAGCGGCTTATCGCTCTGAATCGACAGCGAGGTAAAACCATCATTTTCCAGATGGTTGGAGTGATGATGGTGATGGTGATGCCCGTGCTCATCATGGTTGCAATGGCCGTGGTCATGGTCGCAGTTGGAATGATCGGCGTGGTCATGCCCGTGCTCGTCATGGTCGCAGTCAGCGTGATCATGATGGTCATGATGATCGTGGTGGTGGTGATCGTGCCCTGACTCCGATTCAGTTGGCTTAAAGTACTGGTCCGACTCAAACAGCCCCACACTCAACAACATTGCCAGAGGCGCCTGCCCTTTAACCGTCCGCAGAATCCGGGCGCCTTCCTTCATATCGCGGATCCGAACCTCCAACCTATCCAAATCGGCCTCATCCACCAGATCGGCCTTATTCAGCAGAATGATGTCGCCATAAACAATCTGGTTCAGGGCAGCCTGACTATTGAATAGATCCAGGCTGAAATTTTCCGCATCAACCAGCGTAATAATCGAGTCCAGACGGGTCAGATCCCGCAGTTCCGTTCCCAGAAAGGTCATCGCCACCGGCAGCGGATCGGCCAGCCCAGTCGTCTCAACCACCAGATAGTCCACCTGGTCCTGCCGTTCCAGAACTCGATAGACCGCTTCAATTAGATCATTGTTAATCGTGCAACAAATGCAGCCATTGCTCAGTTCCACCATGCCACTGTCATCGGTGGTAATGATCAACTCGTTATCAATACCAATCTCACCAAATTCATTCACCAGGACGGCCGTCTTGAGCCCCTGCTGATTCGTCAAAATATGGTTCAGGAGGGTAGTCTTACCACTCCCCAGAAAGCCAGTAATGATGGTGACAGGTAACCCATGTTTGGCAGCATCCATTGCAGCGGCAGGACGGGAAGTAACAGATGGTTGCATAGCGTTGTTGACAAAAACGTCAGAAAATGGAACGGGATAGGTTGTACCTAGTTTAGCGAAAGGAGCGATGGACTTAACTTCGGCAAACTCAGTTGAGCTGTCGGGTTGTTACTTTGGCTTGGCCGCTGTGCCCGCGATCCAAAATTAAACAGGTCGCGCTTGCGCAGATCGCAGCAGTCTCACTCTCCCTTATTATTACCTATTGATTCTTCCCTATTCCTCCTCTATCTTTTCCCCCTCCCCTTATTGCTCTCTCAACCGTCCTGATCCATTACCGTTTCCCTACTCACCATGCCTCTGACCATCTACAACAGCCTGACTCGCCACAAAGAAACCTTTGAGCCAATCGAACCGGGCAAGGTGAAGATGTATGTTTGCGGTATTACCGCCTATAACTACTTCCATGTCGGCAATGCCAGGGTTTTCATTGTCTTTGACGTTGTCCGCCGCTATCTGATTTGGCAGGGGTATCAGGTGCGCTACGTCCAGAACTTTACCGACATTGATGACAAGATCCTGAAACGGGCTGTAACTGAGGGGGCAACGATGAAGCAGATTGCCGATCGCTACATAGAAGCCTACTTCGAAGACGCCGATCGCCTGAATATTTTGCGGGCTGACTCCTATCCCAAAGCCACCCAGACGATCGATGGCATTCAACGTCTGATCCACGAATTGGAACAACGCCACTTTGCCTATGCCGCCGACGGGGATGTGTATTACTCGGTGCGCCAGTTCTCGGACTACGGCAAGTTGTCCGGCCGCAAGCTGGAAGAAATGCAGGCTGGGGCCAGCGGTCGAGTTGACCTGGACGAAGAAGCAGAAAAGAAAAAAGATCCCTTTGACTTTGCCCTGTGGAAAGCAGCCAAACCCGAAGAACCAGCCTGGCCATCGCCCTGGGGAGCCGGTCGGCCCGGTTGGCACATTGAGTGCTCCGCCATGGTGCGACAGGAACTGGGTGAAACCATCGACATTCACGCCGGTGGCATGGATCTCACCTTTCCTCACCATGAGAACGAAATTGCCCAGAGTGAAGCCGTAACTGGCAAACCCCTGGCCCGGTTCTGGATGCACAACGGCTTCGTCAATATGGATGGCGAAAAGATGTCCAAGTCCCTGGGCAACATTCGGCTGACCCGTGAGTTGCTGGAGACCTATGACCCAATGGCCTTTCGCCTGTTTGTTCTGCAAGCCCACTATCGCAAACCGATTGACTTCACGGCTGAAGCCCTGACCGCAGCAGAAAGTGGCTGGATAACCTTGAAAGAAGCGCTGCAGGCTAATTGTCAATTTTCTGCCCTGGCTGGCTGGCAAGCCGGAGCGGACCTAGAGTTGGAGCCAACAGCCGTAGCCCGTTTCAACGAAGCAATGGATGATGACTTCAATACCCCCATTGCCCTGTCCGTGCTGTTTGAACTGGCTAAAGACCTACGGCGGGAACGCAATCTCCTGGCACATCAGGGGCAAACCGAGCAAACCGGAAAGCAAATTCAACAACAATGGCAGACCTTGGTAAAACTTTGCCAGGTATTGGGCTTAGAGGTCAAACCCGATGAGCCGACAGCACCTTCATCCAATGGGTTAACGGACGCGGAGATTGAAACCCTGATTCAGCAGCGACAGGAAGCCCGCAAGGTTAAGAATTTTGCTGAATCAGACCGCATCCGCAATCAACTGCAAGCGAAAGGTATTACCCTGATTGATCAGGCCGGTGGGGTTACCCGCTGGCACCGGAGTTAAGCATGGGTTGCTCCTGAGCCTACACCGAAGTCTCATGACGGAAGCCCACTCCCCATTCCCCATTCCCCATGTTCTATGTCCACTGAAACCAAGCTAAAACCCGATTGGGTCGGCGATGATCTGCTGTCCCGCGCCGTTAACCTATTAATCCAAACTCCACCGATCTATCGGTTGATGAAGCAACAGGCCCGCCAGGTTCTGATCAAAACGGCTGAAAAGAACGGTGTTCCCTGGCGTCAGATCTATGCAAACCTGGCTGCATCCGGCATTCAACAGCATCTGGCAGAACTTACCAATCCGACGGTGACCTATCCCGACTATTACACCGTTCCCTTCCATGCCTACGAGCAGGGCAACCTGTGTTGGGATGCGGCCTTTGAAACAGAGCCAGCTACCTATGCTATGGCTTTACGCGTTTGGCCCCGTGAAGACCTCACCTGGGAAGAAGCGCAGACTCGTCTACGCTCCAGTTTCCATACCGTTTTGGCCGAGTATGGTCCCAGTGCAGTCCACGATGTTCTGGATATTGGCTGCTCCATTGGCATTTCCACGCTGGCCCTGCACCGTTATTATCAACAAACTCAGAACCATCCAGTGCGCACCATTGGACTGGACCTATCTCCCTACATGCTGGCGGTTGCCCAAATGCGAGATGTTAATCGCGAGATTAGCCAGTGGATCCATGCCAGAGCTGAAGACACTGGACTACCAGATGGCAGTTTCGACCTGGTCACGCTCCAGTTCGTCACCCATGAACTTCCCCGCACTGCGGCCCAGGAAATTTTTCAGGAAGCCCTACGGTTGCTGCGCCCCGGCGGTTGTCTGGCGATCGTGGACAACAACCCCAAGTCTCCTGTCATTCAGAACCTGCCACCAGTGTTGTTCACTCTGATGAAAAGCACAGAACCCTGGAGCGACGACTACTATACCTTTAATATCGAGGATGCTCTGCAGCAAATTGGCTTCGAGCCACCTGTCACTGTGGCCAGCGATCCCCGTCACCGGACTATTGTGGCTCACAAAACAGCATGACTTTGCCACCGCGCAACAACATCAACCCGGTGCAACCACGGGGTTGATTTCAGTTGAATGCAGCAATTTCAGCCGGTCATGCTCAAAGGGTGTACTCAGGCTCTTTTGCGGGCAACGATATGGAAAAGATGCCAGTATTTTTCTTCACCGATCGCGGTGATTCCGGGATGTTCTTCCTCCTCCAACCACTCAACCTCAAACGGCTGTAAGAGTGCCTCAACTTGCGATCGCGTGTGATGGGTGCGATTCGGATAGATGGTCCAGGAGTCGCGATCGCCAAATAATTGGCCGCAAAATCGCCCGCCCGCCGTCAGCCCGTTGGTAATAGTTTGCCAGAGAGTTGGGAAACTGGCTGGAGGGCAAAAGGTCAGACAAAAGCTGGCATTAATTAAATTGACCGATGGTGGCAAAGCCAGATTTTCAAACCGCATTAGTTGGGTTTGCAGCCGCTCGCTCTGCATCTCTGGACGCTTGAGTAACCGAGCGATCGCCTCTGGCTCCCCATCAATCGCTAACACCTGCCAGCCCCGCCGCAGTAGCTCCACCGTATCCCGCCCATCGCCACAGCCCAGATCCACAGCCAGGAAAGACGGAGCTATTCCTGCTTCTGCATCAAACAGTGCCAACGCTTTCAGCAAGGTTTCCCGAGGGGGTCGACCTTCCACAGCCTTGTAATAGGCAGACCAATGGCTTCCAGATGGGTGGGCGGGATGGGAAAGCGTCATAATCAAGCAAGCGCCAATTCGGCATGAGTATGGCAATTTTTCGGACAAACTCTATCACAGGCCTCGCAGCCAATACAGTTTTCTGGATTGGCAATGGTCATCACCTTCCGTTCAATTTCGTCATCTTCCTCATTATCGACGAACTCACCCTCTTCATTCATGGCCCGAAGCGCCATCACATCCCGCCCGCAGGTTTTTAGACAGCGGCCACAGCCAAGACAGCGGGTGAAATCGATCGCTTGCAGAAACCTGGGAGTCCAGGCTTTGCCACCAAAGGTTAAACCAGTTAATGTCGCCATAGGTCAGTGTCCTCTCTCAATAAGGGGTAGGTGGGAGTAAAATTCTCCCCTTAACCATTTGCAGCCTCTAAGCGTGGGATCAAGGGGAGAATACTGCAATTACAGCGCTACTGCTTCAGCGACAGGAGTCGCTTCATTCCATATTTCTGCGGTCGTCGTTTTGGGTGTAAATCCCGACCGTAAATGGATGGCTTCGGCTTCCAATTCCTCGGCTTTTTCCCGGGCGATCGCAAACGCTTCCGAGTTGGTTCCTTGCTCCTCCGCGATCGCTCTGGCAGCGGCAAGGGCATCTGCCAAAGCCCGTTCTAGAACCGCCAACCGGGGATTGGCTAAAAAGTCGCTTTTGAATAAGATATCAGTTACAGAAATAATGCCCAGCAGGTCGCCCCGAATGACCGGCGCCCGATCCACGCCGGTTAGGGCAAACAAGCGCGCTACATATTCCACAGCCAAATCCGGATTGACAACTACACACGGTTTTGTCATCACCTCACAGACTTTCATCTGCTTGGGATCTTTGCCAAAAGCAACCACTTTCTTTGTGATATCGTCTTCAGTTACTAATCCATAGGCATCTTCGTCATAGCGGCGATCGACCACCAGCGATCGCAAGTTCTTCAGTTGCATCAACCTGACAGCCTCTGCAACTGTTGCGGAACCGCGAATCGTTGCGACTTCCTGAGTCATAATGTCTTGAGCTTTCATGGATATTGCCTCCACATGCAATTCTTGAGGAGCGATCAGAGTTAGTTCTCAGGACAACCGGAATCTGTTTGCGGCAAGTTACCTGGCTGGCAAACTCGCCCATTTGAAAGGATTAGGAAAACCTGGATACACCTCGTCGCCGTTCCAGCGTCTGGCCCATAGCTCCATAGATAGCAGTGGCAACCAGGTCCACAGACACTTGTACAAAACACTTGTAAAAACTGGTGGAAGGAACGATGGCAACTCAATAGAGGGGTCTTACAAAATAGGGACAGTCACTTCAGGACTCAATCAGGCGAATGTAGACAGCGTTCATCATGGTTTCATTCAGCGCAACACGGTGATTGCCAACCCAGACGATAAAGCGTGGAAACCGTTGTTCTAGGCGAATAGTTTGTCCTGGCACTAGGCCCAGATTCTTGAGTCTTCGGGTTGTATCAACCGGCAATGGCTTTAACCGTGTAATCACACCCCGCTCACCAGCCCGCAGTAATTTGAGTGAGGTGCCTTTAACTGAAAACCCTGTCGTTAGCATGGAACATCACCTGCAAGAGTAGAGAAAACAACTGGATAATTCCCAAAGGAGTCATCATTCACTGAAACTGAAGGGTTTAGGGGTAATGATACAGAACGGCTTTGGGACAGGGCCTAGACCAGGTATGCCTCCTGATGGGTGCGAATCGTGCAATCTGAGCGCGGATAGGACACACACAGCAGGGCAAAACCTTTAGCCACCTGATCCTCGTCCAAAAACACTTGATCCGATTGATCCAGTTCACCTTCTACCACTTTGCCGACACAACTAGAGCAAGACCCAGATTGACAGGAGCAGGGCAGCTCAATTCCCTGTTCCTCTGCTGCTTCCAAAATGGTTACAGTATCTTCCACTGGAATAGTAATGTCGATATCCCGCTTTTTGTTGATTAAATGTACCTGGTAAGTTGCCATGATTGGATTCTCCGAAATTGAACGGGTGATTGGATTAAGTCTCCAAATGATGGTCAGGATTGGTGGAACGGGCAAGGTATGGGTGCTATTCATGCTTGACAATCAAGGGCAGGTGCAATGCTCCCAGCTTTTTCCGGCCCACCCTAGAACTTATAGCGATCCTATTTGATTTGTGAATG
>CAZBTL010000113.1:0-13408 GCA_964494755.1 uncultured bacterium
GCTGTCCTGGGAGCTTTAATCTGAAACAGCATAATTAGGCCCGAAGAACCATAAAGATTAAGTTCTCGGAGTAATAAAACTTGTCTGAGACCCCAGCGCGACGATTTCCCAACTCAGGAAAATCGATATAATCAAACAATTCCGTTCCCGTGTGGGAGACACAAAACCAGAACCAAGGTTTGGGGCTGAATCGCCGCGATCGCCTCACAGGTTATTTTCTATTGTAGGAAAATCGGTCCTCCGCTAGTGCAACCCTTACAATCTGCAACATTGCCAAGAGTCCAGCCAGCCGATCCATAGCAATCCTACTTGATTTGTGAATGCCTGGATGGTGAAAGGGCTTTGTGAGAAGGGTTTCCTGCGGCAACCTTTCACAATCCTGCTCGGATCGCTATAACTAGACCAGCGCAAGACTCGACTATCAATCTTCTGGATTGAATCACCCTACTTGAGTCCAGTGAAATATGCTGGAGTCCTACACCCATTGCGTGAAATTAAGGATATCCAGACAAAGTGAACCCCAGCGATGCTTTCCGAACAAATTAGGGAAATCTGAATGTATCTGCTCTGCAGGATGTTCATTGGGGCAAGGAAATCACCACCCCTTCTGAATCAGGAGAAAAATGTCTGAAAAGCCTGCCTTTTCGACTTTTCTGAAGGCTCAAACTGGAACTAGCCCTACACCAGGCAACGTTCCCGCAAGAGCGATGTGCAGTTGCTGTTCCCCAATAGGCTTGGCCGTTGTCATGCTTTCAACCCCCTGTTCATTTCGTTGTGCCATCTGGTAGTCTGATTGCTTTCCCTTAAGTATGAGTTGTTATGCTGGACGCGCAATTCTTGGCTGCTGATTCTTCCAACCAGTTGAATGCTGGTGAGATGGAACTTGACCAACGTCTGGGTCTGTACCGGGTGTTTCTAAAGCTCTATGAGCATAACCGGGGATTATTGGATGAAATTCTGGATTTAGAAAATGCCGACGCCCGCACTCGGAACCGGGTCCGCTTGCAATATATCCAGGCCGTCGTCCAGGGCAACCAAGCCTATTTTCTAACCAACCTGATCAAGGAACAGTCGCAGGCGATCTTGCAACCTCAAAACATCTGGTTAATTGGTCGCGATCGCCGGGTTGCTCTCTCAATATCGGACCGCCGTCTTTCCCGCCGCCATGCCGCCATTCAATATTTGCCAGATCAGGGATTTTATTTGATTGACCTGAACAGTACAAATGGATCCTATGTCAACGGCGAACAGATTCGACAGCCAACTCTGCTAAAGGATGGCGACCAACTCCGCCTGGGCAGCCTCTCATTTCGCTTCTTTGTCTGCCAGAACTTCCAGATGGCAGACGAAATCTTGCCAGAAAACCTGACCCAAATCCAGCAAGCCTATCAGACTGAATCCGCCCTGGAAGAGAAAGAGTTAGCCCCACAGGATAGCCCCGCGACCCCGATTGGTTGGGATACGCCTTTAACCCAGGGGGCTGATGAGACCTTCAGCCTGAGCGAGATGCCCGTTGTACCTGTCGCTTTGCCCCCAGTGCCAAAGGAATTACCAGTCAACCCAGCCCTCCAAGCCGATATTTTGGATCGCTTCTTCGAACGCCAGAATTCGAACTCTCGATAGCTTTTAGATGGCCGAGGTAGACTTATTCCTCTTCCAGATAGTCTTCATCCTCGTCTTCCTCTGCTTCCACACCAACAGCAGTCGCTGAAACCATCGCTCCCATTTCCAGCTTTTGCCGCACCTCTTGTTCAATCTGTCTGGCAAAATCTGGTTTTTCCTCCAGGGCCTTAATCAGGTTGTCTCGGCCCTGACTAATGTTTTCTCCGTTATAGCTGTACCAGGCGCCTTTGCGGTTCACTACGCCTGTTTCCTCCGCCAGGTCAACCATACAGCCCAAGCTGGAAATTCCCTTACCAAAGATAATGTCAAATTCGGCCACCCGAAATGGAGGAGCCACCTTATTCTTAGCGACCTTGACCTTGGCCCGAATCCCATATTCATCCGTGCCCTTCTTCAAGGTCTGGATGCGACGAATGTCTAATCGGACCGAGGCATAAAATTTAAGCGCCTGCCCCCCCGTGGTGGTCTCCGGATTGCCGTAGGTAACTCCAATTTTCTGCCGTAGCTGGTTCAAGAAAATCACCGTACAGCCTGATTTGCCCATGTTGCCAGCAATTTTACGCAGGGCCTGACTCATCAAACGGGCCTGAAGCCCCACGTGGGCATCTCCCATTTCCCCTTCAATTTCCGCTCGGGGAACCAGGGCGGCCACGGAGTCAATCACAATAATGTCAACAGCAGAGGATCGCACCAGTTGGTCCACTATTTCCAGCGCCGCCTCGCCCGTGTCCGGTTGGGAAACCAAAAGATTATCGATATCGACGCCCAACTGTTTGGCATAGGTGGGATCCAGGGCATGCTCCGCATCAACAAAGGCGGCAATTCCCCCACTTCGCTGCACTTCGGCGATCGCATGCAGGGCTACCGTTGTTTTCCCAGAGCTTTCTGGGCCATAGATCTCAATCACCCGCCCCTTAGGCAGCCCACCGCCCAAGGCCAGATCCAGCGTCAATGCCCCACTGGAAATGGTTTCGACCCTCATGCGGCTGGCATCACCCAGGCGCATAATGCTGCCCTTGCCAAAGTTGCGCTCGATCTGGCTGAGAACCAGGTTTAGAGCCTTTTGTTTGTCTGAGTTGTCCACTTTTGTCGCCATTCTTGCCTCAATGCGAAAGAAAGTTGGTTGAGCGTAACGGGGAAATTGTCGAAGCGTTAGAGGAATTTTAGTCTAAATTATCTGGCTTAACCGGGAAGCGACCCAATAAGCCTGAACGATGGCTGTCCGGCGTGGCTCTGGAAAAGCAATGGGGACGGGCTGGTCGAACTGGAACTCTCCACATTCTGGTAGAAGATCATGCTAAAAACAAATAAGTCCGATTGTCATTCAGTCCGATTGTCATTCAGTCTGATAGCCATTCAGTCTGATAGCCATGGCCTCTGGGTCGCAGATGCGGCCTACCTGAGTGAGCACCCACTGTTGCCATCTTGGAGCGTTCAGTTCATGACCTCCTACCTTCCCAGTTTGTTGTTTCCAGATACGGCCCTGTCGGTGGCTGGCTTAACCGCCTACATTAAGGAATTGCTGGAACAGGATGACCATCTCCGCCAGATTTGGGTAAGCGGCGAAGTTTCGAGTGCCAACCGCCATCGGAGTGGACTATTTTTTACCCTGCAGGATCCCGATGAGCCAGCAGCTATCAGTTGTGTAGTCTGGAACAGCCAGATGGACCGATTGGCCTGTTTACCGATTCAAGGAGAACAAATCATTGTCCTGGGTCGGGTCAATGTCCATCCCCAGCGGGGACAGTATCAACTACAGGTCTGGCAAGTGCTGCCAGCGGGGGAGGGGCTGCGGGCTTTACGGTATCGGCAATTGCGCCAACGCCTCGAAACCGAAGGACTGTTCAATCCGGAGCGTAAACGCCCCCTGCCTCGACACCCCAGTACGGTGGCAGTGGTGACGTCACCTCAAGCAGCTGCATGGGGAGATATTCAGCGCACACTGCGGCGGCGATATCCGGGTTTGCATGTGTTATTTTCTCCAGCGTTGGTACAGGGAGATCAGGCTCCTGAGGCCATTGTTCGCGCCATCCAGCGAGTTGAGCAGGATGGTAGGTCTGATGTACTAATTCTATCACGAGGTGGCGGTGCGATCGAAGATATGGCCTGTTTTAACGATGAACGGGTTGTGCGGGCCGTCGCGACCTGCTCCATTCCTGTCATCTCCGGTATTGGTCATCAGCGGGATGAGTCCCTGACGGATTTGGTTGCAGATGTTTGTGCCCACACGCCAACCGCAGCCGCCGAGCAAGCGGTTCCTGCATTTGCCGACCTCTATACCGAGCATCAGGACCGACTCAGTCTGCTTCAATCCGCTGTCCGTGAACAGTTACGGTGGCGGCAAAGCGCACTGGGTCGTCTGCGCGATCGCCTATTCAGGTTGCAGTTGGACCGCAAGCTGCAACAGGAGCAGCAAACCCTGGCCTGGTTGCGCCAGCGCCTGATACAGGCCAGTCGTGCCCCGTTCTTGCAGGCTCAACAACACTGTCAGTTGCTGCGACAAACATTAGACACCCTAGACCCCAAAGCCATTCTGAAGCGAGGGTATGCCGTGGTCCGACAGGCAGATGGGGCGATCGCTCGATCTACAACCTCACTGCAGCCAGGTCAGGAGCTATGGATTAGCCTGCATGAGGGTGGCCTAAAGGTTCAGATAACTGAGATTCTGGATACACTTGGTTAGGGGTGACCAACGATACAATGAAAACCCTAGTGATGCTTTCAACTAATTGTTGTGAGAGACTTTTCCGACTCGATCCCATCTGATTCGCCTCCATTAACTTCCGATGGCGCGACGCTGGAAGCCGGTTGGAATTACGAACAAAGCGTACAAAAAATTGAAGAAATTACCGCCCGAATTGAGTCAGGAGAACTAGATCTGGAAGAGGTCTTTGAACAATTTGCCACCGCGATCGATTATTTGCATCAATGTGAGACCTTCTTAACCGAGCGGCAACAGCAAATGGATTTACTCATTGAAACCCTATCGAACGACCCTGACTTCTGATCAGGTTGTCGACAGGGCGCGCCCGGTCATTAGCCAGCCAGAAATCACTGGTCCCTGCCGACCTGAAGGAGCATCGATCGCACAGTTTAGCGTTCAGTGCGATGTGATCGCGGTCCGGCGACACAGGTTCTTGCATCACCTGCATGGCGGTCTAGGGTCCTCCGTTCCGCTGATCGGCATTACCGGAACGGGTGCAGCATTTCACCAACCATCGCTGATCTGCCTCACCTGCCGTTTTCAGTTCCTCAGGCACCATGAATTCGTAGGTTAATTTTGAACGAAGGAAGGTTGCCCCCATGATTCACCATCTGTCAGTTGCGGTTGAAAATCCGGCCCATGTAGCCACTGTGCTGGCGGAAATCTGGCAAGGACAAGCATTACCATTCCCCGTTGCCCCTAATAGCTATGTGGTGTTTGCTGACAATAACGACCAGGGTGTTTGCCTGGAAATCTGTCCGCTCGGGTACGAACTGGTGCCGGGTGAAATGGAGGTCCAATTCAAGCAGAATGGAACCGCCTGGCCCTTTACCGCCACCCATGCGGCAATTTCGGTGCCGATCGGGCTGGAACAGATTCAGGCCATTGCAGACCGTGAAGGCTGGCAAGCCCAATTGTGCGATCGGGGTCCCGGCTGTTTTCAACTGGTTGAATTCTGGGTGGAAAACCACCTGCTCCTGGAATTGTTGACGCCGGAGATGGCCCAGCAGTATAGCCAGTTTATGACTCCTCAAAACTGGAATACTTTTCTGGCAGAAGCAACTCGCACCTGACCCAACATCCGGGCGCAGCCCCTCTATTGTGTTGCCTCAGCCTGGACAGGAGCTTGCCACCAGCGGTGGTCTTGCACCAGGGTATGAACCTGCCAGGCGGCATCGCTGCTGGAATAGTCGGAGCGATAATGCCCGCCCCGACTCTCAGTCCGATAATCGGCGCTTTTCAGGATCAGCCAGCCAATGTCCAGCAGGTTGCGGGTTTCTGACCAGAGCCGAAAGTCACGCTCCAGCGTTGGGAATGATAGTTCAACGGTCTTGCCAACTGGTAATTGGATTAATTCCTGGCTGACTGCTAGGTCAACAAACTCCTGTTGCCAAGCTTCCAACTGGGCGATCGCGGTTTGCATCGTTGAACCATCCCGACAAATTCCAGCACTTTGCCAGAGCAGACGGGGCAGATCTTGCCGAATTGCTTGAATCCGGTTCAGGTCTGTTTGCCAACGGGATCTATCCACCAACCAGGGGAAATCTGCCCCAGACTCCCTCCCCAAAGAGCTTGCGTTAGGAGAAGAAGATGGCAGTGTCAAATGGGCAAATTGACTGCCAAACACAATGCACTCTAGTAAAGAATTACTGGCCAATCGATTAGCTCCATGAACACCCGTACTGGCAACTTCGCCCACTGCATAAAGGCCAGGAATAGACGTCTGGTTCATCAAGTCGGTTACAATTCCACCCATCCAGTAGTGAGCTGCTGGCGAAACTGGAATGGGTTCCTGGAACACATCAATGCCCCAGCGTTGGCAAACCTGAATGATATTGGGAAACCGATGTTGGATTGTTTCAGGGGGTATAGGCCGCAGATCTAACCAGACATGGGCAGTTGCTGGATCAGCCTGCGTGACCTGTAGATAGCGATAAATGGCCCGGCTGACCACATCTCTGGGAGCTAGCTCCCCCGCTGGATCATAATCAAATGCAAACCGTCTGCCCTGGTCATCAACAAGATGGGCTCCCTCGCCTCTGACTGCTTCGCTAATCAGAAAGTGAGGGGCACCCTTTTTAGCCAAAGCGGTGGGATGAAACTGAATAAATTCCAGGTCGCGCAGGATCGCGCCTGCCCGGTGGGCTATGGCAACCCCATCTCCTGTACTGAGGGAAGGATTGGTGGTTTGAGCAAATACCTGGCCGCCGCCACCCGTAGCCAGAATCACGACCTGGGCTTGCAACCAGCGGATTTTTCCCTGATATAACAAACAGATTCCCCGACACTGTTGCCGGTCTGAATCTAGCCAAAGATCCAGAGTCAAAGCCTGGGAAAGAACCTGAATGTTGGGCTGATTCAATACCTGGGCCACCAGAATACTGACCACCGCCCGCCCAGTGGTGTCAGCAGCATGCAGCACGCGACGGCGGGAGTGGGCCGCTTCAAGAGTTAGGGCCAGATAGCCATCCTGGCGGTCAAAGGCAACCCCCAACTGGATCAGATGTTGAATACAGGTAGGAGCCTGCTCAACCAGAAAATGCACCGCTGGATAGTCACATAAGCCTGCGCCAGCTTGTAAGGTGTCTTTAATATGCAGAGTGGTCGAGTCCTCTGGAGCCACCACTGCGGCAATCCCTCCCTGGGCCCAGTCGCTGGCTGACAGGGAGAGGGATTCTTTGGAGATCAAGCCAACTCGAAACTGAGAGGGAAGACAGAGCGCAGCATACAGACCAGCCGCCCCAGCCCCAATCACCAAGACATCAAATGGGTGGGAAAGTTCGTCAGTCAATGCATCAACCTGAAAGGAAGGCGTTTAACAGGTGGTTGAAACAGGTAAATACAAAAATTGCTCTCTGTCCAGATGGGCATCGAGCAATTCTTCCAGACAACCTGAATTGTTCGGTTAGCGGTAAATTCCGGGATTAATCCGATCCTGTCCTTCTACAAGAGCAGGTTCCACTTCGGTTACCGTGAACTTATCGATATAGGACTCTAGTAAGTCTTTCTGAGCTGAGGTCAAACCAGCGATCTTCAGAACGTCCTCGACTCGCTCGTAGGGCGCATTTTTAATCACAAGCCTGGCAACTGTAGGATAGAGGCCGGGATATTTCATGAACGCACGGACGTTGGTATTATTCAGGTCAATCTTCTGACCAAACTCAGTACTCAACTTTTCGCCGACGACATCCCGAACTTCTTCAACTGCGAACAGGTTCGGCGCAAACATTGCGGAACCGAGAACGACTGGCCGAGCCGCAGCCTGCATTCCAGAAATATTGGCTGCCAGTGCGCTCTGAGAGATCCCTAACCAACCAAGACAGCCTATCAACAGGCTGAAAACTGTTAATAGGCGGACCAACCGTTTCATCAAACTATACCTCCCATTCGGTTGTATGAAATCCATACACAGTATTTATTAGAGCCTATCACTTCTCTGAATATCATGTAGGGAAAGAGGGACTCTGCACGGCAAAGTGTGTGCAAAACTTTACAGTTTTCAGATCCCTGACCATGACCCGGAGAGCGGATGGGGATCAAGCTGCCTCAGAAGGTTTCGCTTTTACTCCTCAATTGCAGAAAATTGTCCAAATCCGTAAAGGAACAGGCATAGGTGACCGTTGTCGTATCGTAACCTTTGAGATGAACGGTGTATTGCTTAAACAGATCGTCTGAAATCATCTCCAGGTTGCAGAGATATTGATAGGTGGTTTCACCAACAGCCACACCCAGACCAATCTGCTTGGTAGCGGATTCTAAGCGGAACGCGGCATTGACCGTATCTCCTAGGGCTGTGTAGTCTGGCCGATCGCCACTGCCCGTATTGCCAACCATGGCATAGCCTGTATTGATGCCAGCACCAATCCGCAGGGGAAACGGCAGGGGATAGTGATTATACAAATCCGTGGTCATCTTTTGGAGGGCGCTCAGGGCACGGAACACCCGGAACATTTCATCTTCCTGAACCCCTTGGGTGCCGTGGATCCAGATAGCCATAACGGCATCCCCAATATATTTATCCACCCAACTGCCATATTCTCGAATAATGTCGCCAGCATGGCGGAACCAGGTGCCAATGACTTCCGACAGGATCTTTTCATCAATCTGCCGGGTCAAAATCGTAAAGTCGCGGATATCGACCACCAAGACTGAAATCAATCGACGCACATGGAGCGTGGCAGTAGCCGTAAACTCCTTGGAGTCTGGACCAGTGGTTGGTTCCGACTGTTGGATCGTTGGGCAATAAAACTCTAGTTCCGTTTGACCAAATGTCAGGCGATCGCCGTTATGCAAGGTCACCGGAATACTGACTCGTCGTCCATTGACAAACGAGCCATTACGGCTGCCCAGATCAATCAGGTAAAATTCTCCCGTCTCCATGCATTGCAACATGGCATGATTACGAGAAATCCACCGATCTGGCAAGACGAAGTTATTGTCTTCGCTGCGGCCAATCGTCCAACAGTTGCCGCCTGTCAGAGGGAGACGCCGGGTGCCAGATTCCGTCCGAAGCAGCAGATGAGGAGTAGGAGTGGGTTGCGAACTCACCACAGGCTAAGCCAATACAATCTTTCCCTTATGATGCATCCTGACACATATATTCCCTGCCAGTGTAGTCTTTCAGGGAAAGTTCATTTAAAAATTTTTCTTTCCCGATCAGACATCCCCTCTCACCATAGCGGTAAGTCAGACAAGCGCGCAATTGTCAGATTCACTGGTTTTTAAACCAGCAACGCTGTCAAACCAAAGAGACTATCGACCAGAATCGTGCTCAGAACCGCACCACTAAACCCCCACCAGCACACCTGACGGGCTGTCAGAGCAGTCAGACTCACGAACAACAAACCTGCTGCCAGCATGCCTGCCCAAGCCAGACCCCAGGGCGTTGCCATCTGGGCGATCGCACTCTGAAACACCACAGAGATTTGTTCCGGCTCGGCCCGCATCAGCCCGCGCCAGTGAGGGATCAGGTTGACGATATAAAAATACAAATCGGTCACCCCAGTGCCCAGCAAAGAACCGAGATAGAACAGGTTGCCCACCTTGCCCCAACCTCGCCATAACCCCAGCAAAACAAAGGGCAGCCCCATTGCTTCGACGGGCAAATGGAGGAACGGCTCCCAGCGCAACCAGCCCCAGTAGATCGAGCCAGAAAGCCAGGTCCAGGCAAAGCCTAACAACAAATCACCCCAAATCGCCGTCTTGGCGTGCTGTAGCAATCGGAAACCAATCAACACCAGAACAGGCGTTAGGCCTAAACTCATCCAGGGCATCAGTCGGACTAAAGGCGCCTGAAGGAAAACCGGCACAGAAACCAGAAAAATCGCCGCGCCGAAGATCATCCAGTGATGCACCCCAGCAATCCGGCCATCTCGCAGGGCCGCCACAGACCAGGTTATTCCATCGGGGAACAAGTCTGAAGCAGGAAGATTACTAGACTTAGAGGCAGGGGTTAGGGAAACCAAGAGAATCGTGAACACTTCTTATAATATTTACTTTATTTAACATATCATAGACACCTAATATCCCCCTAGGGGGGATGGCAAATCACCAAAAATCTTTACTCAGATCAACTTCTGTATCTACCCAGTCAAGAGTCCTGAGAACTGGTGGTGAGGAAATCTTCCTCGGCTATACTGCTGGTCGGGCAGCGGTAAGGGTCAGGCAGTGGCATGATTGGATGATTGGCTTCTGCTTCAGGATGAATGGGTCGGAGGGAGGCCAGAACTTCAACCAGAAGTCCAATGGGAAGCAATACATAAACAATGGGAAACAAGACATGGAACTGTTAGGACTACATTGGCCAGCCCTCCTGGCTCCTCTCAGCGGGGGCATAGAGGCCATTGTCCCATCTCCAATATTGGCTGTTGACACCGCTCCAGGCAGTGCGGGATCAGGGTTACAAAACATTTTTGAAGCTTTTATCCTGGGCATTGTTCAGGGGATTACGGAATTCCTGCCCATCAGTAGTACGGCCCATCTGCTGGTCGTGACCAAAGTGATGGGGTGGGAGTTGGTCGGCCAGAAATATTTTGTCGATGCCATTCAGTTTGGCAGTGTGATTGCGGTCGTTTTGTATTTCTGGAACGATATCCGGCAAATTCTGCTCGGCGGATGGCAAGCGTTTCAACAGAAGGACTGGCAGCGGGAAGAGTGGAAATTGCTGGTTGGGATTGCCATTGGCACTCTGCCAGCTTTGATTGCTGGGTTCCTGCTCAAAGATGTGCTGCCGGAAAGCCCAGGGATCATTGCCGGCATGTCGATTGTGATGGCTCTCTTGCTGGGGTTGTCAGAGAAGATCAGCACCCATAAACGCGGCTTTGATTCCTTGCAAATTCGCGATGGCCTGCTGGTCGGTCTGGGTCAGATGATTGCCCTGATCCCCGGTGCCTCCCGCTCCGGATCCACACTCACTACCGCGCTGTTCCTGGGGTTGCAACGACAGGTAGCAGCTCGATTTTCGTTTCTGTTGGGCATTCCGACGCTGACGATCGCGACGCTCTATCAGTCCCGCAAGGCATTTGCCAATGTGGAAAGCTTGTTGCCATTGCTGGTAGGGATCATCTCCACCTTTCTCTTTTCCTACCTGGCGATCGCCTGGCTGCTACGCTATCTCCAACGTCAAAGTACCTGGGTGTTTGTCTGGTATCGGCTGGCCTTTGGCAGTGCCATTTTGCTGGCGATCGCCGTTGGCTGGATGCAAAACCAGTAATCATCAGTCAGCCTAAACAGGGAGCAAATTTCGCTCACATAACTGAAACACGCCTCTCAGATAGCCCAATAACAGGGACATCTCGCCGATACCGTGGAGGAGTGACTCTGAGACTTCTCCCTGTAGATTCAGGTGATAAAACTTCCAACCCTCTCCATTGGTCACAATGCCATAAATGTCAAAGTGGTTGTTCAATCGCTGGTTAACCCACTGACAAGCCTTCATCTCAACCAAACATTGGGCTGTGCCCTGCTCAAAGTTGTCTTTTTTGGCTTCAATCACACAGGCAAACGGTGCTTCCAGGTAAGCTCGCCGCTCCGCAATCAAGTAATCCACATTGCCACAAACGGTTTCCGCCTCCAGGTAAGCCCCCTTCCAAATTTTGAGGCGATCCAAACCTTCTAATGCTTCTTCACAAATAGCATCAATCAGTAAGGTCTTCGATATTTCCAAACTTTCCAGGTCAAACCGTTGCAGACGTTCCAACCGTTTCCGAAAAAAATCACTCAAAGGGACTGGTTCAGCCGCCAGATTCCAACGCTTGAGCTCCGTAATCCCCAAGTACTGGAATGCTTCTTTGTAGGTGAAACTAGCAAAGGGTTTCTTTCGCTGTTGGATAGATTGAGTCATCAATCAACTCCCAGGACTTTCAACCCATTATGAATGATTGCTTCCGGCAGTGGCGAACCCACCCGATCTCAGGCGGCACCGCTCAGCAATCGGTTAGGCTGACTGGCCCCACTGTTGCCCCAAGCAGATGTTGGCAACCCCCTGATCCTCTTCTGGGGGGCAAGGTGGACACTATTTTGAATATTGCTGTTCTCTGGCTTTCCTGCCGTTTAAAGTGAAAGGAAACCTGCCATTTGATTTTGACGGCCCTGTCCGGTAAGCCTGACCATGAGTGAGCGTTCGATTCGTCCGGCCCTGATCACAGCAGTCCTGCCCGATTCCATTGCTGCAGAGGTGGGATTTGAGGTGGGCGATCGCCTGGTTGCAATTAATGGCCAGCATCCTCGCGATTTGATTGACTATCGCTTCCTGTGTGCCGATGAAGTGTTGGAACTGGAGGTGTTGGACGCAACCGGCAAGACCCATGTGGTGGAGATTGAAAAAGACTACGACGACGATTTGGGCCTGGAATTTGAAACCGCCCTGTTTGACGGGCTGATCCAGTGCAATAACCGCTGTCCCTTTTGTTTTATCGACCAGCAACCGCCCGGCAAGCGGCAGAGCCTTTATCTCAAAGATGACGACTATCGCCTCAGTTTTCTCTACGGCAGCTATCTCACCCTGACCAACCTGAGCCCAAAAGAGTGGGATCGGATTGCCCAGATGCGCCTCTCGCCGTTGTTTGTGTCGGTGCATGCGACAGAAGCCGAGGTGCGGAGTCGTCTACTGAAAAATTCACGGGCCGGCCAGATTTTGGATCAACTGGGCTGGTTTCAACAGCAGCGATTGCAAATTCATGCCCAGGTGGTGGTCTGTCCCGGCATTAATGATGGCGACCATCTGACCCAAACTCTGCAGGATCTAGCCCGGTTTCATGCTGGGGAGGTGCCCGCCGTCGCATCGGTAGCCGTGGTGCCGGTCGGTCTGACCCGCTTTCGTCCAGACCAGGACGAACTGATCCCGGTCTGTCGCGCAAAAGCCCAAGAAGTGATCACCCAGGTGCAGGGGCTGCAAGCAAAGTTTCGGCAGCAATTGGGCAGTACCTTTGCCTGGTTAGCGGATGAGTGGTTTTTGATTGCTGGACAGGATTTGCCACCGGAATCAGATTACGAGGACTATCCCCAGATTGGCAATGGGGTAGGCTCGATCCGGCTGTTTCTTAGGCAATTTCACCAGGCTGCTCGCCAGTTGCCCCAACGACTGTCTTCTCCTCGCCGCTATCTCTGGATCGTTGGCAATGCGGTGGAACAGGCCTTTCAACCCATTTTGCAGCGCTTGAATCAGGTGGAGGGGTTGGCAGTCCAGATGGTGGCGATCGCCAGCGACTACTGGGGCCAAACCATCAGCGTCACGGGCCTGCTAACCGGCCAGGACATCTTACAAGCCCTACAGGGCAAAGATCTGGGAGATGGCATCCTATTGCCATCGCTGATGCTAAAACATGGCGACACCTGCTTTTTAGATGATCTGACCGTGGCCGACCTGGAGGCCCAACTGCAAACATCCATCCAGGTGGTGGAAGGGGCTGAGGGACTGGTCAAGGTCTGCCGTGAAGTCCCTAAATAGAGGCTCAGCCTTGAAATAGAGGCTCAGCCTTGCTTCTGTTTGGCCCCTAGGTACTGGTGTAAGCCCTCCTGAACCTGCTGGTAAAGGGTTTGGTCCTGCCCTTTCAACCCCACCACACTGTAGAGACGGGTTAG
>CAZBTL010000114.1:0-13357 GCA_964494755.1 uncultured bacterium
TTTGTTTGCGTTCTGCCATAGGATTCTGCCGCCTTGACATAACCAATTCTCCTTCATTCTTATCCCCCTTTCCTGAGCGACACAAACTGAGGTGGAACCAGCATCAAGCTAAGAGGACACAATATTGCCCCTGCAACTTGGCGATCCTCAGCAACCTGTGCTGCTGATAGTCGTCGATATCAAGTACACCATATTTGCAAGTTCACCCATTGACGCCTAGCAGTTGGCGGGTTTCTTTGGCGGCTGCTTGCAGGGCTGCTTCGGGAACTACACGGCCGCTCAATGCTGCACTCAGATAGCGTTGCAGGATGTCTGACGCCTGGGCATATTGGGCGATCGGGGGACGGAGGGCGGCCCTTTGCAAAACCGTTTCGATCTGGGGCAGGTAGGGATATTTGGCCAGCAGTTGGGGATCCCGGTAAAGCGATCGTCGAGTAGGCAAATAACCCGCATCCAGAGAATAGCGCCGCTGTACAGTTTCGCTGGTCAGAAACTGGATCAACCGCCAAGCCGCATCTGGATGTTGACTGTTGCGGGCAATGCCCCAGCCCCAGCCGCCCAAACAGGCTGCGCTCTGCTGCTGGGGCGCATGCACCATCGGTTGGATGCCAAATTTGCCTTTGACTGGGGAATCATCTGCGTTCATCAAGGACCAGGCATAGGGCCAGTTGCGCATGAAGGCAGCCTTCCCACTTTGGAACAGACGGCGGGTATCCTCTTCCCGGTAGGTCGTGGTTCCAGGGGGTGAAATGCCGTCCTGCAGGGTACTCAACAGGAATTTCAGTGCAGCGATCGCTTCCGGGCGATCCAAACCCACTGCCTTGGTTTGCGGGTTTACCCAAAATCCACCGGATCCGGCCAGCACTTCTACAAACATGGCGGAAAGGCCTTCATACTGCCGTCCTTGCCAGACATAGCCCCAGGGAACTTGCTGCTGGCCCTGCAGGGTTTGAGCCATCTGGGTCAGGTCGGCAAAGGTTTCTGGTGGCTGGACTCCAGCCTGGGTCAGCCAGTCCTTGCGGTAGTACAACATACCAGCATCGGTACGCCAGGGAATGCGATACAGCCCACCCTTGTACTGCCCCCCAGCCACATCGCCGGCCATAAACGCTGCTAATTCTCGCTCTGACAGGCGATCGCTTAAGTCCAGCAACCACCCAGCAGCGGCGAATTTTGGCACCCAGGCTACATCCAGGTAGACCAGGTCGTAGGGCGAACCGCCCAGCAAAAACGCCGTGGTGTTCAGGTCTTCGATCAGGTTGCTGTCGGTAGGGCCTTCCACCATGTTGACCCGGATATCGGGATTTTGCTGTTCAAACTCCTGCAGTAAAGGGCGCAGCATGGGCGTTTCCGGCGCCACCATGAGGAAGCTAAGGGTGACCGGTTGGGAGAGGGCAGGGCCAATGAACAGCAGGGGAATCAGTAGACCCAAAACCAGAAAACTTGATAAACGCACCCCTCTAACCAATTCCCAGTGCTGCGAAAGCCAGTTTCGGATGCGAGCAACCTGTTGCATGAGATCGTTCCCAATAGTAGACCTGAAATGAATCCACTAGCCATTCCTAACACCCAACACCCAACACCGGATCAAGCCAGGGCCGGTTGATAGGCAGCCTGCAGGAAGCTGACCAGCCAGGTTTTGACATGATGCGTGGCGCGACAGTCATCTTCGTTGTAAATCAGAATGGAATCCAGATAGGTGCGATCGCCGGTTGCCAGCCATTGGGAATACCAGTAGATTGACTGAGCGCCGTTGGCAGTGGAATCGCGCCAATTAAATCCTAACCAGCGGGCGATCGGTTTGAGGGCATAACTTTCCACCGGTAGCGTGACAGACCGGGTCACCCGCTCATGCAGATCGACGAAACGGGTCAACAGGGGTTGGATGCGACTGGAGGGGGTGCCGTAGAGTTTGCCCAGCCGTTCCACTGTCTGAACTTCAAAGGGACAGAAGTGAAAAATCGGCGCTGTGGGATAGGTCCAGACCAACTCCAAAAATTGTTGCCAGACCAGGGATTCTTCTTCCGGGCATTTGGCCACAAAAGAGTGAAACACTTCGGTTTTCGAGGTGTGGTCCACCACCAACACCCCATGCAAATAAACCAGTTTTAAGGACGGTTCCGCCTCGATATCGAAATATAACTCCACCGGGGCGGTCGGCAATTCGTTGGCAGAAAAACCTGCCGCCGTGTAGCGATGGGTTGACCAGTGGGTCAGATTCAACTCTCGGTTGCTGTCAATTAAAAAGGCCCGGTTCTGCAAAACAGATCGGGCCTGACGGACAAGTTTATGGGCAGCATCGGGACCAAACCCTGGTAACGGTTCTAAATAGGTGGGATTGGCATCAGCCAGCGACTTGACGGAGGTTAGTTGTCTTTCCTGAAGTTGAACATAGCGGGCAGGGGTGACTCCTGGCAACAGGGAAAGGTGGTGGTCCGATTTGGCGATCGCGTAGCAATGGCTGAACCAGTGACAGAGACTACATCGATTGCGAGAAATGAACACCTCCGGTTCCTGGGGCCTGCTCAAGGTTTGAACACAGGCATCCAGAATTTCCTGCAGGCGGGGTAGCATCTCCCACAGGTCGATTTCATATTCCCCCCGTTCCCGCAGGATCAGAGAACTGGTTTCCGGCCAAGCCCCTTGCACCTGAGCCAGTACCTGCACATGAAAGGTCAGCAGGATTTGATATTCCAGCTTGGGACGTTTACCTAACTTGATTTCCACCGGCTGATAGAGCCAATCCCCAAAAAGGGACTGACCTGGTTGTTTTACCAGCAGGTCCGGTTTACTAAGTAGGGTTACCCCCTCCACTGTGGTAATCACAACGCCCTGGGAAATCCGCTCAACACCCTGCCGCATCAGCCCCAACGTAGAGTTGGCGGCTGCCTGCCAGTCTCCTGAAGGATACTGAGGGTGGTGAAAAGTTTGATTTGCCAAGAAGAGACGCTGGTTCTCCTGACTATCCTGAATTAACTTCAGCAGGTAATCATTCGGGGGATCTCGCTCTGCCCTATCCCCGTACAAATCTAAAAAAGCCCTGCGATTGCAGCGTTGATAATTCAGTAATATCTCAGCGTCAATTAGCATGCTTTCAAACTAACAGGAAATGCAGCAATTGGCTATTGAAAATATCAGACTGGATCATCCGTTGTCAGCTGCATCAACTACAGATTCGTATCGTAGGGGAGAATGATATGGCGAGTGTCGTCAATCAATAACTTGCCCTCTTCCCGGAGTTGGCCCAGCAGGCGGGTAACCGTAACTCGAGTGGTCCCGATCGCACTGGCCAGGTGTTGATGCGTCAGACGCACACTCAACCGAATGCCAACCTCCACGGGCTGACCAACCTCCACCCGCAACAGACACAACAACTGCCGTAATCGGTCCTCCACCCGCCGACATCCGGCCATCGCCAGAATTGCTTCCGTTTGCCGCAGTCGCCGATTCATGCTGCGAAATAACTCCTGAGCCAGGGTGGGCGACTGTTCAATTTCCACCAAGGATAAAGGCATGACATCCACGTTGGAAAGAGCCGTTGCCTGATAAGGCTGAATCAACGTCAGCGGTAACCCGAAAGGCATAGAGGGACTGGCCAATCCTAACAAAGCCTCATCCCCGCTGGCGTAAAGCGTGCTGAGCAGGACAACCCCCCGACAAACGATCCAGATCTCCTGGGGGTGGAGTGGAATGGGGTGTCCAGCATAATAGGTTTTGAGGTTCCGCCCTTGATAGAGCTTTTCTAACAATTGGCGCAGCTCTAACTGATCAACTGCCCCGGAAGCAAGAGACTGGAGCATAACCATAAATACAGAGTAATGGAGGTTACTGCCCAGTCTAAAGGGCCGATTTCAAGGCAAGGTAATTGCCAGTTTGGCTTTTGGTTAAGGTTTGGCAAACCTGAGAAAAGAACAATTCAAATTGATCGCCTGACTTGGCTTCAGTCGGACTTCTATCAACTAGTCCAGGTTGGATAGAGTGGGAGTGAGCCTGGCAGCCTTGGTGTTTTTAACCGCTATCAATATTTGTCCACAGGTTAGGCCGGTTGGTGCTTGCAGTCGGCTGGTGGTTCAGACAACCCAGATGATCAACCGCTCAGTCAGTCAGCTTGGCGAGCCAAATCGGTATTCTGACCGACCGCCGCAAACCCCCTTTCCCTTGCTTAAATAGAGGGACAGAGACTTAAGCAAACGGTCTGAGGCAATTCTGGATGGTTAACCACCCTACCCATCACTCCTCCAGTCATGTGGCCGCGGCGGGATTGGCAGATGAGGATGAGTCCTATGTCGATTATTTTTATGATGAACCGGGAAGTATTCCAGGCACGCTGATTATTGAGCCCGATGCGCCGCCGCCGATTATTCTCCTGATTGACTACAGCGAAAAACTGGCCATCCGACGGGAAATCGTCCGTCCCGAAGACTGCGCCCCCTTCCTGGACAGCCAGTCGGTTTCCTGGGTTGATGTCAAAGGATTGGGCAGCGAGGACGTGCTGCGACGGTTGGGCCAAGTCTTTAACCTGCATCCCCTGGTTCTGGAAGATGTGGTCAATGTGCCCCAGCGGCCCAAAGTTGAAGAATATGAGGGCCAACTGCTGATCATTGCGCGCATGGTTACCCTGGAAGATGACGACGACAAGGGATTTTGCAGTGAGCAGGTCAGTTTCATCCTGGGTCAGCACTATTTATTGACTGTTCAGGAAGAGCCGAATTATGACTGCTTTGGGCCAATTCGAGAACGCATCCGAACCAATAAGGGCACTATCCGCAAGCAGGGAGCAGATTATCTGGCCTATGCGCTGATCGATGCCATTATCGATGGCTTTTATCCAGTCCTGGAAGCCTATGGTGAGCAAATTGAAGATCTGGAAGATGAGGTCGTCAGCAAACCGACGCGCCGGACCCTAGAAAAGATTCACGCCCTCAAACGGGATTTGCTTACCCTCCGACGGGCTATCTGGCCCCAACGAGATGTGATTAATTCACTGATTCGGGATGGTAGCCATCTCGTCAGTGATGATGTCCGCATTTATCTCCGAGATTGTTATGACCACTCCGTTCAGGTCTTGGATATGGTGGAGACCTATCGGGAATTGGCTTCCAGTTTGATGGATGTCTATCTCTCTTCGGTCAGTAACAAAATGAACGAAGTGATGAAATTCCTGACGGTGATGTCTTCGATTTTTATTCCCTTGACCTTTATTGCTGGGGTGTATGGCATGAACTTTAACCCGGAAGCTTCGCCTTTCAATATGCCCGAATTGAACTGGTATTGGGGTTATCCGGCTTGTTTGACCGGAATGACTGTTACCGCGATCGCCATGATTATTTTCTTTAAACAGCGGGGCTGGTTTGAAAACTTTTCGACCTTGCATGACGAATCGGTTCCACCCGCCAGGAAACTGCCGTTTATATTCGGTCGTCGATGAGTGCTAGAGACCCCCTGATTCTGACGGTTTATTTACTCTGTCTGGCCTTTTTTGTTAGCCAAATCATTCAGTCTTTTAATGATGAGTTTGCCATCTGGTTAGACGAAGAGGCACTGAAACAACAACTCAAACAACAGGGATTAGACCATTTAATGGGGGTTAGCATCCGCTTTGATAAACGGTATGAATTTGAGGGTCCGAAGTCTCTTAAGCAGCTAGCAATCAGTATCAGTAACAAATCCCATGCCGGTGGCAATCCAGGTGGTTACTCCATTCTGGTGGATTGGGACTACAGCACCCTGACCGATCTGGAAGGGCGATCGCGACGGGTGCTGCGCCTGCCTCCGGGAACAACGGTGGATGTGCTGCAGGATCAGGTGTTTAGTACGGTTGCACCGGGAACAACCCTAAAAGAAACGATTACGGCTGAAGATGTCATGCAGCGTAAGGGGACCAGTAGAAACAGCAAATTAGACAAGGATTCGCCGCTTAATTTGGAAATGGAGATTACTAAACCTCTGATTGACCTCAAACCATTCAGGCCGTCCGACCCATTGAAAAAAAAGCTGATGGGCTTTAAGCGCCGCAAGCCAGAAAGCGATCTCAGCTTTTCCTTAGAATTGGCGCTGCGCCTGCTGGGACCCGATAAACCGCTGGAAGGATTTCAGTATCGGGTGCTCTGTAAATTTGTCCTGAGGAAACTCCCCTGGACAGCCGGTTTGCCCTGGAATCCCAAGTAGGGCATCTCCACTCTGTCCAGGGACGATCTAGACTGGACTGGGGAAGAGAAGACGAGGGGGTTGCAACCTGTCAGGGGCGCTGCTTGCCCCCCTGCTAAGTTGAGGAAAGTCCGGGCTTCCGAAAGACCAAACCTGCTGGGTAACGCCCAGTGCGGGTGACCGTGAGGAGAGTGCCACAGAAACATACCGCCAATGGAGAATTGGCTGTCAGTCGTTATCGTTGGTCTTGTACTGACGAGGTGCTACTGGCAAGCGTCTTCAGGTAAGGGTGCAAAGGTGCGGTAAGAGCGCACCAGCAGCATCGTGAGGTGCTGGCTCGGTAAACCCCGGTTGGAAGCAAGGCTGAGGGACAATGGTTGGTCTTTTTCCTGTCCCGTTGTTGGGTCTTTGGCGACCCAGCCCGTCCGCTTGAGGCGTCTGGTAACAGGCGTCCCAGATAGATAACCACCCTCCTGATACTCCAAAAGGGTGCAGGAGAACAGAACCCGGCTTATGTACTTCTCTTCCCTTTTGTATTCACTGAACCTTTGGATTAAGTAAATGAATATGTAGATTTGGCGAACCGGCTCAGGCTATCACTTTTGGCCAGTTTGACCTGGACTACTATACAGGGCATGTAACGAAATACACTGCTACTATGACCCTGCACGCGCAGAAGGATCCAATGTGGCCTACCCGCTCCTACAGATTCCGATGATCCATCGCTTGGGACCCCCTCAAACTTCACAGCCTTTACTGGCTATCAGTCAGCAGAAGCGGAGCGGGCTAATCCTTTGCAAATCTTTCCATGCGGAATTTGCTGGGCCAGGTGCAGTGGTTAACAGTTTGGTGGAACAGGAGTACACGGCCGTGATCGCGATCGGGGCGCCAGAACTAATTGAGGTCACAACCCATCAGGAACGGCAAAATGCCTACAGTCGTAGGATTCAATGGCTGCGCTGGTTGCAAAAAATGGCAGAGCATCCGGATCCGGTGCAACGGAGTGAAAAGCTTCTGTCCAGCTTTGAAGAGTTTTTTGGTCGACCGCTACTGGCAAAATTACCCGATGAGTTGTTGGGGTTATTGATCGGCGTGGTGCCGGAAACGATCGCAACGGTGCGATCGCAACATTTTTTTGTAGATAAGTCCGAATTACTTGCGGATGAAGTGGATGCTACGTCCGATATCGTTGTTTTGGATCCCCGCACCTTTCAGGTCCTCAAAGAGGTTTCCCTGGCAGAGATCATCGGTAGCCAAATCCTGGAGTCTGCCTACCAGCTTCCCTTCTCCGCAACGGTGAGCAGTCGGAAACAAACCTGACGGTCAGTTAAGGACGGTCTATTCCCACCAGGGGTGGCGTCAGCAGATAGGATAGACAAATGGAACGTGCCGAGTCGTCCGATCCGACTAATATAACCATGACGCTGCCCTATCCTCACCGCCGTAAACAGCTCCAGATGTTGCTGCAAAAGCTGGGTCTGACTGATTTATCCAGGATTCGATGGGATCTGCTGGATCGGGCGCTGATCCATCCCAGTATTTCTGCCAGTGATAACTATGAACAACTGGAATTTGTGGGAGATGCGGTTGCCCGCTTAGTAGCGGCGGAATTTTTGTGGGAACAGTATCCGGACCTTCCAGTGGGTGAGTTTGCTGCTATACGTTCGATTCTAGTCAGCGATCGCATCCTGGCCGCCATTGCCGCAACTTATAACCTGGACCGCTATCTTCTGGTAGGGGAGAGTGCCCTGAACGATCGTCAGGGTCAACAGTCCCGCTTGGCTGAATCGTTTGAGGCCATTTTGGGTGGCCTGTACCTCAGCACCCATAACCTGGAACTGATTCGCCCCTGGTTGGATGCCCACTTACAGCACTGGACTAGCGAAATTCGTCGGGATCCAGCCCGACAAAACTATAAGGCGGCCCTCCAGGAATGGAGCCAGGCCCATTTCAAACTGCTGCCTGAATATCGGGTGAGCCAGTTGGAACCCGCTGTCGATGCGGACCAGCGTTTTGTGGCCGAGGTTTGGTTACAGGGAGAAAAGTTGGGCTGTGGTAAGGGACGTTCTATTAAAACTGCGGAACAAGCAGCAGCCCAAGCCGCTTTCCTGACCCTTAATCCTCCAGTTAGGGAAATGAACGCTTGAACCAACGTGCAGGCAACGGAGCCCCATCAACCCATATGCCAGGCATAGCCATAGCCCTCTGCAACGTCGCGGAGGCGAGTCAGAACGCCTACCCAGGCTCGGCATGTGACCGATCGACCTTGGCCTAAGCGTTCTGACGACAGCTAGGGGAGCCATCGTTACCCCGAACTTAAACGACTGGAAAGGTGTAACAACCGCCTGAAATTGCTGGAAATTCCTAAGCCGAACGGGCAGCCGGTTTTTGTGGGGGCAACAAATCCTTATTCGCTAGATATTCGTGCAATTCGTGGGGTTTGAGGTGACACAGATCTTTTGCCAGTTCGCTCGTTTTGAGATGTTTGGGTAGAGTGGGGGCGATCGCTTCTCGCATTAAACCCAGGATTTGGGGCTCAGCAATGAGGACTAGATGCTGGACTTGGTGAGTTTGAATCAGGGCGCCAATTTGACTAGCAATTTCCTGAGCAAAGCGTCGTTCAAACTCAACCACATGATTCTCCCGGTGGTCATCGTAGCTGTGGGCTTGACCGCTGGTGCCTCGATTTCGGCCTGTCTTAGCACTTGCCCACAGTTCTCGTCCTTGCAGCTCCTTCGTCGAATTTGCTAGCCCCTCATGTTCAACCAGATTCGGGCCTGACTCGTACTCCGGCAATTCCGCCGGTTCCAGGGTCATGAAGCGGGCTCTTGTTCCATCGATTACCGCTACAAGATATTGACTCATATGGACCTTCCCACACTTTCTGTGTACTTAGATCGTATCGAATGTGATCGACATTACCCTCTGATCTTGAATAAAGCTTAAACATCTTAGGTGTCGCCAAGCCCTCTCACCCCTTAGCGGTAGCGCCCCCTAGGGATATTCGGCAGCGGTTGGCAATCGCGAATAAACGTAAAGTTCGTCTCCATCGCCCCTGATTATGATGAAAATATCAGGTGTCAGGGGTGCCCAGGCTGCACCCAAGGGCAGGGGGCGAACGATGCTTCTGCTTATTCGGGCCGCCTGTGTTGTTTCGTCTGCCGGGAGATAACTGGATGATCCCTCGCAGTACCATTCGCAACATTGGCATTTCCGCCCACATCGATGCGGGTAAGACGACTCTGTCGGAACGAATTCTCTTCTATACCGGCAAGATTCACAAGATGGGGGAAGTGGGGAATGATGCTGGCGGAGCCACCATGGATTACATGGACCTAGAGCGGGAACGGGGCATCACCATTACCTCTGCGGCTGTTACCTGTTTCTGGCGAGATTATCAGATCAACCTGATCGATACCCCTGGTCATGTGGACTTCACCGTGGAAGTGGAGCGATCGCTGCGGGTGTTGGATGGAGCCATTCTGGTTCTGTGCGGGGTGGCGGGTGTGCAGTCCCAGTCGATCACCGTGGATCGGCAGATGAAACGCTATCGCATTCCCCGGATCGCCTTTATCAATAAGCTGGACCGGGTGGGAGCCAACCCGTTTCGGGTAGTGACAGCCTTAAAAGAAAAATTAGGCCTGAACCCGGTGATGGTGCAGTATCCCATTGGGTTGGAAGACCAGTTTGCCGGAGTGATTGATCTGGTGGAAATGAAGGCCTACTCCTTCCTGGGGACAAATGGAGAGCATTGGCAGCAGCAGCCAATCCCTGACCATTTGCAAGCCGAAGCCCAGACCGCCAGAGATACCTTGCTGGATCAGATCTCAATCCGCTCCGATGAACTGACGGAGAAGCTATTAAATGGGGAGCCGATCGCTCCAGATCTGATCCGGGCCATCCTGCGGCAAGGCACCTTAAGCCAGGACTGGCTGCCGGTTTTGATGGGTTCGGCGTTTAAGAATAAGGGCGTGCAAAACCTGCTGGATGCCATTACGCTGTATTTGCCCTCGCCACTGGAACGGGAGGTGATCACCGCAACGGATGTGACAACGAAACAGGTGGTGTCGGTTTATCCCAATCCGGAGGCGCCGGTTGTTGGGTTGGCCTTCAAACTGATTGAGGACGAGTTTGGTCAGTTGACCTACACCCGCTTGTATGCAGGGACCTTGAAGGCGGGCGATCGCCTCTACAACAGCCGCACCCAGAAACAGCTCCGGGTCAGTCGCCTGGTGCGGATTGAGGTAGATAAACGGCAGGAGTTGCCAATGGCTGCGGCTGGAGAAATTATTGGTCTGGTTGGGATCAACTGTACCTCTGGGGATACGCTCTGTTCACCGGGAACCCATCTGTCTCTAGAGGGGATCTATGTGCCGGAGCCGGTGATTACGATCGCCCTGACGCCCAAAAGTCAGCCAGACAGTGATCGGATTGCCAAGGCCTTGCAGCGGTTTGCCCATGAAGACCCCACCCTTCACATCACTACGGACCCGGAGTCCAGCAAAATTCTGCTATCTGGCATGGGGGAACTGCACCTAGAGATTTATCTGGAACGGATGCGGCGGGAATACCAGGCGGAGGTGTATGTGGGACAACCGGCTGTGGCCTATCGAGAAACAATTACTCAGCCAGCTCAGTTTGATTTCACCCTGAAAAAGCAGACCGGTGGAGCGGGGCAATTTGCCCATGTGATGGGCCGACTGGAACCCTGCCAGGAAGCGTTTCTGTTTGAAAACCGGGTGGTGGGAGGGGCCATTCCCAGCCAGTTTATTCCGGCCTGCGAGCAGGGTTTTCGAGATGCCCTTAGAACAGGCTGGCTACGAGGATATCCGATTGTGGGGGTGAAGGTCATCCTAGAAGGCGGCAGTTTCCATCCGATCGATTCCTCAGAGGTGGCTTTTCGGTTTGCGGCCCGCCAGGGTTTGGAGGAGGGGGTTGCCCGGGCCAAGCCCACCCTGCTGGAGCCCATGATGAATCTGGAAATCGAAACACCGGCAGAATTTTTTGGCCGGATTCAGGGAAATTTACTCTCCCGGCGGGCTATGGTGCTGGGCACAGAAGTCAGGGATGGGGATATCATTATTCAGGCCGAGGTACCCCTGGCTGAGATGGTTGGTTATTCGACGGAATTGCGATCGCTGTCGCAAGGGATGGCAACATTTGCCATGGAATTTGCCGAATACCGTCCTCTACCAGAGGCCTTAATGGGAGCAATCCGCTAAGTCCGTAGAAATCGGGTAGCACTTGTGGCGATCGCAACAGCTTTTCCGTGAAAACGCTGGCGACGGTTCCCGCTGTCCTGGTTCCTGCAGACTCATCTGCTGCCAGTGCTGGAATCCCTTGTCAGTCGCCTTCTTACCCAGGATTGTCTGGCTGATGGCTGCGCCTTTGTAATTCTATGATTAAGCCGACTGGGGCCTCCCTGAATTTGGTGTAAAGGATACCCTGGTCTGCCTGAAGTTGGTGACCAGGATGTCAATAATGGATGCAGGGTGTTCTCTGGACCGATTGTTGGTTGTTTGGCTTGCCATTGAAACCAGTTGAAGAGGAACCCGGTTGGACGACCTGCGTCCTAGTTATGTAGGCAATCGGCAGCAGAAAATGCTGGGCAAACGAACAGCTAGATAGGGAGCAGGGGCATCTCCTCACTGACTGTTAACCAGACGGTGGTGGATCATTGCTCCTCTTTCAAAAAGCATGAATCCAAAAATCTCTGGTTCTAAAAGGCTTAAGGATTGTGAGTAATAGGACCGCCTACTTCAATCGGCAAATTGAGCAAGAAGAGCAGGTATTGTACGATCACCTGCTTTCCCTGGTGCAGACAGAACTGCCTGATCAGTTGGTGCAGCGCTTCCAGAAGTTGTTTATTGAGGGCGTCGGCTATCCAGATTCAGCGGTGGTAGCAGCTCTGGATCGGATTGCTGCATCTAAATCGGCGGATCAGGAATTTCAGTATGTGCTGAACCGTTGTTGCCACATTTTGATCAATCGCTGGCAGGCGCGATCGCAACTACAGTCAGCGATTCCCGATCTGGTTGCAGTGTTTCAGTCTGAGCCATCCCGCCAGGTCAGAGACTATACGCGTGCCCGTTCGATCAAACGGCTGCAAGAGTTGGTTCAGGGGTTTGTCCAAACTGAACAATATCTGACGCTGCGACGGCTCGCCTCAGTTGTGGCAGAAAAAGAAGCCAACTACACTAGCACCACCCCGGTTGGCTCGTTTATTCATCGCTATCCCTATCTCTACGAACATTGTTTGTTAACAGAACAGAGTAGCTACGAACATAAGCAAACGATCCGCGATTTGCAGACCAAGGCCCAGCAGCAGTACGAACTGGATTTATCCAAGTATGTGACCTATCAAGTCCGACGGGCCCAGATTGCCCGCAGTGGTTCGGTGGAATTAGCCAACCGGCTGATTCAGCCTTCGAAAAATCCCACCCTGTTGAGCGATCGCGAATTGTGTGTAGCGTTGAAATATTTCGTTGGCCGTTCCCACGGAACTGGTACATTTCGCGATATGGCTCAGCGGTTTATTAGCCATGCCAATCAGACCCAGACGTTCAAGGAAGTTAAGGATTCTCTGTACGACTACATCACAGCTTCAGTTGACTCAGAATACGGCAAGCGCCAGTTTAACCAACAGCTTTACAAACAACTGCAGCAGACTCTGCCAGAAAGTGATGGCCACAGGCCGACCGACTTTCTGATGGTGCGGACCTGTAGTCAGATTCTAAACCTGTTGGTTGTAGAAAGTGCCCAGAAACCGCAACACTATTTGTTTGTTGACTTGATTGCCAATCTGGGCCCTACCCTGATTACGGGTCTGTTGCTCAAAATTGTCCTGATTTGTCGTAAGGTCAAGCCCTATTTAGAGAAGCGGTTTGCCATTTTGTTTAACCACTATGAGTCCTGTCAACAGGATGCTGTCCAATGGTTGATTCAGGCGCTGGAAAACATGAACGTGGCTCTGAGTACTAATTTCAGCACAATGGATCTTTCTATTGTGAACCAGCTTAACTATAGCGGTTCTTGATCGGATAAGGTACACCAGAAGCCTTGTCGGTCAAGTGTTACAGACATCGCCATGTACCTCACACCAGCGAAAACCGCTATATTAACCTGGTGATCATTGTCTGCACTTCTAATGTCGAATAAATATGGCTGATTGCCCGATAGCTAGTAACCCCGCTCACCCCCAGGTGATTGG
>CAZBTL010000115.1:0-13201 GCA_964494755.1 uncultured bacterium
GAGGACGTCAAACCATCCCCGAGTCGGCTGTACGCGTCCGACAGCTATGGTCATAGAGGAAAACTCCGAATTGATAAGGACTGAATAAAGCAACCCAGACGCCCATTCCAACGCTTTAAATGAGAAGGTCTTAGCATTCCTCACGCAATTCAGCTGTGATGTCGGATGCCAAAGCCTAGTTGCTCAGCACGGTCACCACTCAGCCAAATTCAACAAACGTGAAAATTGCGGCAACCAGTAAGCGCATTTGAAAAATGGGAGAACTTTACGTTTCTTTACCGTACAATAATTATAAGGAGAACCTCCTAAAATTGCCAGGTAAATAGGGAAGTCCTTGCCCGCTCTTATTCCAGGTTTTTAGCCGACCCGGCTGGTGAAATGACTTCGGCTTCACCAGCCATGACAGCAACCGAATGAACTAACCGAAGCGCTTCGCTGGTGACAGGTTCAAGTCGGAGTCTCTGCTCAACTGGGTAGAAGCTTGTTGGAGAAGTTTGCTGTGGGCACTCTGGGTACGGATATTAGGGAACAGCGTTACTGTAGATCCCTGAAGATCTAAGGGATAGGGAGGAAGTAGGGTGGATGAGCCTGAATGTGTATCATGGGATTTCACCAAGCTCACAACCCAGGGGAGGAAATCTAAGGCCTCTTCAGGTAACAGGAGTAACTCGAGATGCCAATGATGATTGAGTTCCTGACTAATTTTTTTCTGCCGTGAGATAGCTAAAAGGTCACCCCCTTTGTTAACGGTTAACCTGAGAACCAATGGGCGTTCTGGTATAAAGTCATCGGGGGCTGTATGAGCAAAAATGTACAGATAGTTTAATCGCTGTCGGCTATCAAACCACGAAGAAACGGAGGGGCTACTCGCTTGAGAGTTCCTATTGGTAATCTTGACTGGAACATCCATCGCTGCTGCAAAAAGCGAATAGAATTCCTGCCTGACTTGCGAGAGGCATCGGATTGCATCTGGGGTCATCGTCGCTAAACTCCTTACCAGCAAGAGTGCTTGAGTGAGCACTTTCTACCTATCTGAATGGCCAATGTCTCTATTCAGGTGACATTGGGCAGATTGGCTCCATGCAGATAGGCTTGACTGATGTTGGTCTGGCTCAGATCAACGTGACTTAAGTTTGAGTTGCTCAAATTTGCCCTGGTAAAGTTGGTTTCTATCAACCTTGCTTGGGTTAAGTCAGCTCCGGTTAGATTAGCATTGCTCAAATTGGTCCTGGTGAGATTTGCACCACTTAGATTGCTACCGCTTAAGTTGATTCCAGCCAAATTGATATTTCTCAAATTGGCGCCCATCAGATTTAATTCTCTGAAGTCTCGTTGTCCGGCTTGGTATCGACTGATTAGTTCTCGGATATCCATAAAACCCAGTATTGAAAAGGAACTTACCGCTCAGCATGTTGAGCAACTGAAACTACCGACGGACGAATTTCCGCCGTTGCTTTTGCTTGGCAAGCGCTTTGCGTTTGCGTTTTTCAATCGGGGTTTCAAAGTGACGATTCTTTCTCATGTCAGGGAAAATGCCTGCGATCGCGACTTTTTTCTTAAAGCGACGGAGGGCCGATTCGATTCCCTCGTCTTCACCTAGAATAATTTGCGCCATCTGCTCTCCTATCGAATTCACTGAATTGAATCAAGGTGTAACAAGCTAGTTTTTCTGGCCCCTTATTCATTGGCTGTCTTTTCTATTCAGACCAGTGAAAGAGTTCATGCTCAGGAAACAAAGAGAGGGTAGACGCCTTGTCTACCCTCAAGACTTCAAAATTGCACTTGGGAGATGGTTTAGTAACGATTAGATGACCGATTACCGCCTGACCAACCACCTCTGGAAGAACCGTTGCTTTCCCGGGGTTTGGCTTTGTTGACTTTGAGTTCTCGGCCCATCCATTCGGCGCCATCTAGCGCTTCAATGGCGGCATCCTCTTCTGAATCTGTGGACATTTCTACGAAGGCAAAGCCCCGGACTCGTCCAGTTTCCCGATCCGTCGGTACATGGACTCGCTTAACCGCTCCGTATTCTGCGAAGGCCTGGGTTATCCCATCTTCCGTTACCTGATAGGACAAGTTGCCAACGTAAATAGACATAGATTCCTCCGAATTCATTTTGTGGAGAGTTAGATTCGGAGAAACACCTGTGAGGAGGATTTGCTAGCCGAAAATAAATTCCAAGATGCCCCTAGCCTAGCATGGTTTTCCAAAATGAGACCGGAATCGCCAGCCAAATGTTTTGTCTGTTGACTTTGGAGGAGAAAGGGCCCAGGTTAGGCTGTCCAACCCAGGCCTGGTCCAGCGATTTCAGATGACCGAGAGTTCTCTAACTTTCTGTGGGTGGCAGGACAATTCGGCGTGCCAGACCCAGCTTATCGAGGAAGAGAATCACCCACCAGGTTGTATCAACTTCCCACCATTTCCATCCTGCTTTTGCCACATTGGGATAAGCGTGGTGATTGTTGTGCCAGCCTTCGCCATAGGTCAGGATGGCTGCCCACCAGAGGTTGCGGGAGTTGTCTTCGCAGTCGTGGGTGCGATAGCCGAACATATGGGTCGCGGAGTTAATTAACCAGGTGCTGTGCCAGAGTAGGACGGTGCGGACCACTAATCCATAGAAGACGAAGGACCATCCGCCGGAGAAGTAGAGCACTACTCCCAATGGAATTTGTAGCAGCAGATGGTAACGGTCTAGCCAGCGATAGAACGGTTGACGGTCTAAGTCTGGGGCAAATTGCCGATAGGATTCGCTGCTAAAGAATTTGGGATTTTTGTGGAATAGCCACAGCATATGGCTCCACCAAAACCCCCGGCGAGCCGAGTAGGGGTCTTTGTCGACATCTTCCGTGTGCAGGTGGTGCATCCGGTGTCCGGCCACCCAAAAGATGGGTCCTCCTTGTAAGGCCAGGGCTCCGACGATCGCGATCGCATATTCCAATGCCTTTGGCACTTGAAAGCTGCGGTGGGTCAACAGACGGTGATATCCCAGGCAAATGCCGACGCTGCCAAACAGCCAGTGCAGAAAGATTGCGACCGCCAGTGCAGGCCAGGAGAAAAACCAGGGGGCTAGCAATGCTAGTGCGTGAACCGCCCCGAAAAACAGCGCATTGGTCCAGTTAAACGCGATCGCCTGATCGCCTCCGGGGGCTGTTGAAACAGGATTAGAAGTCATGAAAGTCCTTAATGAGAGATCAGGGATAAGCCAAGCAATGGCTGCGGATGAATTCACTCCCTGGATGAATTGGTCGGCATATAGCTGGGCTCCCTGCTGCAAAGTGAAATGCTGTTATACCGGAAAGAGAATCCGCTTTTAGCAGAATGACGTTACAGTAGGAAAGCATGCAAGTGTTACTTACATATTGAGTTTAACAGTTGCCCCATTTTTCTGCAAGTGGCACTTGCATTTTGCCCATGTCTGCTCAGTCCAGTCCCACTCGACAGCGTCTGATTCGTGCTGCAATCAAGCTATTTGCGGCCCAGGGCGTTACCGACACAACGACCAAACAGATTGCCGAACTGGCAGGAGTAAATGAAGTTACCCTATTTCGCCACTTTGGCAATAAACATGGTTTGCTATTGGCGGTGATTGAAGAAGCGGCGGTATTTACGCAGTTAGGGCGGACCTTGATCCAACGGGCGGATCAGACCAGCAGCATTCATCAAGCGCTGAAGGATTATGCGACGGCCTGTTTGCAAGCTCTGGAGCGGGTTCCAGAAGTGGTGCGATCGGTGGTGGGTGAGGCGGGTCAGTTTCCTTCCGAGAATCGGGAAGCGCTGGGGCGTGGCTTAACCCAAGCCAATCGCTATGTGGCTGAGTATTTTCAAACAGTGATTGATCGAGGTCAGTTGCAAACCCACTTACCGGCTGAAAAACTGGCCAGTTTGCTGCATGGCATGCTGTTGGGCTATGCGGTGATTGAATTTACCAGTGAGTTTCACAATCTCTGGCGCGATCGCGACGACTTCCTGGAAAATCTGGTGACGCTGTTTTTACACGGAGCCGTTTCGCCATCCTCTTCCTTACCCCAGGCGATCTCGCTTCCTGGTGATCCGCCGTTGGGGCATAGCACGGCTCTGTCCTTGCAGCGTGATTGGCTGGGTGAGCCTGCTACGTTGGGAGATAGCCTATCTGAGGAACCTGGACATCGCAGCGGGATGCCCTTACAGGGGCAAGTGGATGGGCAGGCTGGGGATCAGTTACCCTCTCAGTTAACTGAGAGGGTGGTGGATTTGTCGGCCGAAGTGGTTCATCAAATTTTGCAGCGGGCAAAAAAAATGGGGCTCCAGGACTATGCGCTGGCTTATGTGCTGTTTGCTGCTGGGTTAACCCCTGCAGAAATGGTTGGACTGCAGCGATCACACTATGTTAACGACAATCATCATCAGATTTTACGAATTCTCAACGGTGGTGAACGCCAAGTGCCGATTAACCAATGGATCTTGGGCAAGCGTTATGGTTCCCATAGCCGTAATCCCTTAAGCCAATGGATGAAAAGCCGTAAAGATGACCAGGCGGCCCTGTTTCTGAATTCCTTGGGAAGGCCTTTGTCGGAAACGGAACTCAGGCAGCGATGGCAGAGATGGGTTGAAGGGGTGATCCCCACTTCTGGTCAGCCCCTGGCAATGGAGCAAGCGCAGCAGACCTGGTGTGTGGAGATGTTGGGCCGGGGCATGACGACTGATGACCTGGCTATTCTGACCGGTTGGGATGTCATTCAATTACAACCCTATGCAATTCGGGCAAGAGAGAAAGCCGCATTGGAACAAGCCCTGCGCCTGGATCAGAAGGTCTGAGAAGAGGAATGGCTGATTGTTGCCAGGGCGGAAGTCATCAGACGTTCGATCAGGGCTCTCAGGTAATCAGCCAGAGCCGGATCTGCGCCCCCGCTTTCCGTCATAAAAGGGTGAGATTTGGCAACAGTTGTTTACGCAGATCCTGAAGATAACCGTAAGGTTTTTGAGTCCCTATTTTTGCAGATGACAATGAAGATAACGTTTGTAGATAAGTATTTATGCGCGACGTCTATATTGTCTCGGCCGTTCGTACACCTCTAGGCCGATTTGGGGGCGTACTGGCAGATTGCTCCCCGGTTGATTTAGGAGCCCATGCTATGCGGGCGGCACTGGAACGGGCTGGTATCTCGGGGGCCGCTCTGGACTTATACATCATGGGCAATGTGTTGCGGGCAGGACATGGACAGTTATTGCCCCGACAGGCAGCCTTTAAAGCAAGAATCCCGGAATCTGTGAATGGCTACGCAATCGACATGGTGTGCTCCTCCGGTATGATTGCGCTGATTAATGCCACCCTAGCAATTCAGGTAGGGGAAGCGGACATTGTGCTGGCCGGAGGTATGGAGGCAATGTCCCAGACCGGTTTTTTCCTGTCTCATCGGGCTCGCTGGGGCTACAAATTTCTTCTGGGCGCACCTGAACAATTGACTGACCTGCTACTACGGGATGGGCTGATGGATGCCACTACAGGTGAGGGGATGGGAGAGCAAACGGAGCGGATTGCCGAGCATCACGGTTTTACTCGTAAAGATCTGGATGAGGTTGCCCTCTATTCCCATCAGCGGGCAGCAGATGCGACTCAGCGGGGGTTCTTTAAACGGGAAATTGCACCGATAGAGATGACCACTAAAAAAGGAACCCAGCTTGTAGACAGCGATGAAGGAATTCGATCAGATACAACTTTGGAGAGTTTGGCCAAGTTACGTCCCGCCTTTAAGAAAGAAGGAGTGTTGACTGCAGGTAATAGTAGTCAAATCTCGGATGGGGCCGCAGCACTCATTCTGGCCAGTCAGGAGGCTGTGCAGCGGTATGGCCTGACACCGTTGGCGAAGGTGTTGGGGGGAACCTGGGAAGCAGGCGAAACCTGGCGTTTTACGGAAATGCCCGTCCAGGCCGCCCAGCGGTTGTTGGAGAAAATCAACCGAACAGTGGATGACGTTGACCTGTTTGAAAATAATGAGGCATTTGCCGTCAGTTCCATGTTGTTTCACCGCATGTTGAGTGTACCGTTTGACAAATTGAATGTGAATGGTGGCTCTATTGCTTTGGGGCATCCCATCGGTGCTTCTGGTGCCCGACTGGTTGTGACGTTGCTCAACTCCCTTCAGGAGAGAGAGCAATCCCTAGGAATAGCGGCCCTCTGTCATGGCACAGGTGGCGGGACGGCGATCGCAATTGAACGAGTTTAGAGAGGAGGGGGTATTATGGTTTCGCTAGGACTTGAAGACAAAGTGGTGGTTGTCACCGGCGGCAATCAGGGCATTGGTGCGGCGATTGTAGCGCTGCTCAAGGAACTGGGAGCGAAGGTGGCATCGCTGGATATTAAGGCGCCTGAGCAACCTCCAGAAGGGGCTTTAACCATCCAGGCCAATGTCACGGATCGAGATTCAATGGCCGCAGCGGCAGCCCAAATTAAGCAAGAACTAGGTCCGGTTTATGGTGTGGTGGCCAATGCTGGCATTACCCGAGACAACTTTTTCACCAAACTGACACCGGAAGACTGGGATGCCGTGATCAACGTCAATTTGAAAGGCGTGGTTAATTCCATCACCCCTTTTATCGAAGAAATGTATGAACAGGGCGCCGGATCGATTGTCGGCATTAGTTCCATTTCTGGAGATCGCGGCAATGCCGGACAAACCAACTATGCTGCCACCAAAGCCGCTGTGATTGGTTTAATGAAATCCCTGGCTCGGGAAGGGGCTCGCTATAATGTACGGGCCAATGCCATTGCTCCCGGCTTCATTGATACGGAAATGACCCGCGTCATTCCTGAAAAGGTGAAAGAACGGATTGTCGCCGAGATTCCCTTCCGGCGTTTTGGCAAACCCGAAGATATCGCTTGGGCGGTTGCCTTTTTGCTGTCTCCGGTTGCCAGTGCCTATGTCACAGGTGAAGTCCTCCGGGTCAACGGCGCTCATCACACTTAATCCCATAGCTAATTGAGGAACGGACAGATGGAAAATGAAACACCTTCCTGGACCGAGATGAGCAACCAACTTTTGAACACCTGGACTGCCGTTGGAACCCAAATGTGGCAAGGCTGGTTTGACATGATGGGTGTAGCGGCCAAGCCTCCGATGACGGACATGAAGGTGGGGCTGGAGTCCGTGACGGAGCGACTTGTGGATAATCAACAACTGGTTGCCCGCTTGCTCAGACTCTCGTTCAATGCCTGGCAAGAAATGTTGCCCAAAGTAGAATCGGGAGCCGACTGGCAACAGTCGATGAACCAATACGTCCAGCAGATTAAAAGCCAGGTTGATGAATTTTCCGCTGGCAGCCTGAAAATCAATCAGGATATTGCTGAGTTATGGAAACTCTACTTGCAGGAAACCCAAAAAGTGAGCAAACTTTGGGTTTCCTCCTTAGGGAGCGTCATGTCTCCCCTGGGTCAGGCGGCTTGGAATGGCGGTAGTGAACCCTGGATTGAGCTGAACAACCTTTACTGGAATTTTCTTTACGAAGAAACCTTTGGCAGCTTAATGCAGAGTCCTTTGCTGGGACCCACTCGTGAGTTCAATGGCAAGCTGTTACGTTCTTTTGATGCCTGGACTAAACTTTATCGGGCCAGTATTGACTATCAGGTTCTGCTGGCAGACATTCAGGTGCAGTCCTTTGATGCATTGATGAAAGATTTAGTGGCCCGCGCAGAAAAAGGTGAGCCAGTGCAGGAGTGGCGCAAATTCCAGCAAATTTGGGGTCAGGTTGCAGATGATGTGTTTGAGAAAGCCTTCTGCTCGGAAGACAACCTGAAAATTCGGGGACGCTTTTTGAATGCCTTAAACACCTATCGCATTCATCAGCAAGGCTTGATGGAGGTGTGGATGAAGCAGATGGATCTGCCAGTTCGTAGTGAGGTTGATGAAGTCCATAAAAGCATTTATGAACTTCGGAAAGAAGTGAAGGCGCTCAAAAAAGCCCTGGCTAAATATGAATCGCAGGAAACAGCTACTCCCTCTGCAGTATCGGAGCCTGCTACTGAGTCTGCCCTTGCTTCTTCTCTGGTTACCCAGACCAGTGAGACCACGCCGGAGGCCGACCCGAATCCGGTTCCAGAACAGTCGCCAGAGTCCCCAGCCGAGATGGCTGATGCGTCCCATAGCCCTAGCCCTGGCAAGACGACGAGTAAATCAACCGCCCGTCGCCAGAGCAAGCCATAAGCTCAACCCGATTGACACCGGCCCATCTATATCAATGCTTGCGGGGAGGATAGTGCAAGTTATGTTGCCATTTTTGACCCAGATGCGTCTGGAGGACGCAACCCACGAATACACTGAATTGACCAAACGACTGGTGAAGGGCATTGAAAACCTGAGCCATTTGCGGGAAGAAGACATTGAAGTGGGGGCCAGTGCCAAGGAGGTGGTCTACCGCGAAGACAAGATTATTCTGTATCGGTTTAAACCAGTGGTTGAGCAACCCCATGCGGTGCCCCTGCTGATTACCTATGCGTTGGTTAATCGTCCTTTCATGGTGGACCTGCAGGAAGATCGGTCTCTGGTAGCCAATTTGCTCAAACTGGGACTGGATATTTACTTGATTGACTGGGGCTATCCCACTCGGGCCGATCGCTGGTTGACCCTGGATGACTACATCAATGGCTATATCAACAATTGCGTGGATTTCATTCGCCAGTCGCACCACGTAGACAAAATTAACCTGCTGGGTGTTTGCCAGGGCGGAACCTTTAGCCTCTGCTATAGTTCCCTCTATCCCGAAAAGGTGAAAAATCTGGTGGTGATGGTGGCGCCGGTGGATTTCCACCAACCCGATACGCTGCTGAACGCTCGGGGCGGCTGTACGTTGGGGCCGGAAGCCTTGGATATTGATTTGATGGTGCAAGCATTGGGCAATATTCCCGGAGACTTTCTCAACCTGGAATTTCTGATGCTGAAGCCCCAACAATTGGGTATTCAGAAATATCTGGACTTTCCGGAAATTATGGACAGTGAGGATAAGCTGTTGAATTTCCTGCGAATGGAAAAATGGATTTTTGATAGCCCTGATCAGTCTGGGGAAGCCTACCGTCAGTTTCTCAAGGACTTCTATCAGCAAAATAAGCTGATCAAAGGGGAGGTGATGATTGGCGATCGCCAGGTGAATTTGGCCAATGTCACCATGCCCATCCTCAACCTCTATGCTGAGAAAGATCACCTGGTTCCTCCCGCCTCTTCCCTAGCCCTGGGGGACTACATAGGTTCGAAAGACTATACGGTGAAGTCATTTCCGGTGGGTCACATCGGCATGTATGTCAGCGGCAAAGTCCAGCGCGATCTGCCACCGGTAATTGCCAACTGGCTGAAGGAACGGGCCGAGTAATCCAGCCGTCAGACAGCCTCGGACTAAGGGCAGAGCATTTGCTCTGCCCTTAGCTTTTACATGCGCTCCAGGACGGGGATCCCCAGCAGCGACAGGCCCAGCTTTAAAGTCCGAGCGGTCAGGTCGCACAACAGCAGCCGGGAGGTTCGCAGGGGTTCCTCGGCTTGCAGGACGGGGCAGCGATCGTAAAACTGGTTGAACTTCTGGCTCAGTTCAAATAAATACTGACAGAGGCGGTTGGGCAGCAAATCCTGGCTGACCTGGGCGATGATCTCGTCTAGTTGCAGGAGATGCTTGGCCAAAACCCACTCTGACTCCTCCTGCGGTTGAATGCTGGCCCCAATTCCCAGATGGCCAAAGTCGATGCCCCCTTTGCGGCTGATGCCCTGAATCCGCACATAGGCATAAAGCAGGTAGGGCGCGGTGTTGCCCTGCAGGGCCAGCATTTTGTCGTAGCTAAAGATATAGTTGCTAGTGCGGTTCTGGCTCAGGTCGGCATATTTAACGGCACTGATGCCAATGACCTGGGAAGCATGGGCAATGAAGGCTTCAGTCTCCTGACGCCCCTCCTGTTGTAAACGGGTCTCCAGATCTCGACGGGCACGGGCCACAGCCTCGTCTAACAAATCCTTCAGACGAACCGTTTCCCCTGATCTTGTTTTTAATTTCTTGCCATCTTCGCCCTGCACTAAACCAAAGGGCACATGCACCACTTCCACGTCGGCTGGCAGCCATCCGGCCCGCTGGGCCACCTGAAATACCTGGGCAAAGTGGTTGGCCTGTCCGGCATCTGTGACATAAATGATGCGATCGGCATGGTCCTGTTGGACGCGATAGCGGATGGCGGCTAAATCGGTGGTGGCATAGTTGTAACCCCCATCGGACTTCTGCACGATCAGGGGCAGCGGCGACCCATCCTTATTAGAGAAGCCTTCCAGAAAAACGCATTGGGCGCCCTGATCTTCCACCAGTAGACCAGCCTTTTCTAAATCGGCCACCACATCGGGTAACAGCGGATTATAGAAGGACTCACCCCGCTCGGTTAAGCAGATGTCCAGTCGGTCATAGATCACTTGAAATTCTCGCCGGGACTGTTCACAGAGCAAGGTCCAGGCTTTACGAGAGTCCTCTGCGCCAGCTTGCAGGCGTACGACCTCCTGGCGAGCCGCTTCCCGAAACGCTTCGTCTTCATCAAATCGAACCTTGGCCTGTTTGTAAAACGCCACCAGATCGCCCAGATCGATGGCATCCGAGGTGGTCAGGGCTTCCGGGCAAGCTTCTCGCAGGTAAGTAATCAACATGCCGAACTGGGTGCCCCAGTCCCCCACATGATTCAGTCGCAATACCTCGTGACCTTGAAACTCCAGAATGCGAGCAATGCTGTCGCCAATGATGGTCGATCGCAAATGGCCGACATGCATTTCCTTGGCAATATTGGGACTGGAAAAGTCCACAATCACTCGCTGGGGCGTTTTGACAGGCTCCACCCCGAGTCTTGGATCGGTCTGCATCTGGGCTAGTTGCATTTCCAGATAGTCGGTTTTCAACCGCAGGTTGATGAAGCCAGGACCAGCAATTTCTGGTGCAATGCAGAGGTCTGATACCTCCAACTGTTTGACAATTGCTTCTGCGATCGCCCGTGGTGGTTGACCGACCTGTTTGGCCAGGGATAAAGCCGCATTGGACTGATAATCTCCGAACTTGGGATTACTGGCAGGCACCAGCATCGGATCGGCATCGATGTAGGTTTCCCCAAAGGCTGCAGCGAAGGCTTGGGAAAAGCGAACTTTCAGTTGAGCGATAGTTGAGTTCATGATTGCAGAAGCGTGAGGGCAAGCCGATCCCGGTTAGGGAGTTCAATAAGTGGCCTATCTAAAATCTATAGCAATCCGACAGCAGACAGAAACGGGTGCATCGGACAGTTCAGACAGAACGCCAATCCAATGTGAGGCTAAGCATAATAGAAGGGGATGAGCAGCCAATCATTGCCATGTCTAGACTTCTGGATGCGCTGCTGCAAACGGCCTGCTAGAAATCATCATTATGCTTATTTTCATTGGCTGTCACCGCAAAGCGGGGCAGAAAAGAACGCAGTTCCTTTTTGTATCCTCGCACCCGTCCCAGCTTAAGCGGATACCCTCTTCATTTTTTATTGATATCACAAACTTGATAGACGGCGCGAGAAATTATTTCTGCAGCCTGATCAATTTCAACATCCGTTGTGGGCTTGCCAATGCCAATTCTGAGTGCGCCTTCAATGTGATCTTTGGCAAGGCCAAGGGCTTGCAACACATGAGATGGCGTTTCTAGGTGGCCCATCCTCGTTTCTCAAAAGCCTGACAGGTATCCAGAACCGCCTTGTGTTCCAGGGGGAGGAGTGCGATGCGGTGAGGTCTGGCAGGGTTGGGAGCAAGGCTACCTTGAATGACCAGATTGATGCTCTCTGTGGCCCCTGATGTCCAAATGATTTCTCGCGGTGAAGCTCCGATCAGGTTGGCAACCTGTTGGGCAGCTTGCTTGACGGCAGCTTCCGCCCGATCTCCCCAGGCGTGATCGACACTACTGGCGTTGCCGAATTCCTGGGTCATGAAGTAGTAGATGCGATCGGCAACTCGGCGATCGACGGGGGTAGTGGCGTGGTAGTCGAGGTAGATCACACTTCTGGGGGGGAGGACCGCAAGGTGTCAACAAAGGTCTGATGGTCGGGGGTGGCGATGCCCTGCTGAAGGGTTTGCAGTACCTCAGCGAGATGACCCGCCAGGAGTGCTGGAGCGGCTAACCATAGACCAGGAAATTGCTGACTTCGCAGGATGCCTGTGGCCTCAGGAGATTGGGGTTTGTACTGTCCATCTTCGAGGTAGAACCAATCAATCTGCTGGCTATAGGTGCGCCAGACGATATATTCCTGAACGCCGTTACGACGATAAACGCGTAGTTTGTCATGCAAGTCGTAAGAGGCACTGCTGGCAGCAATTTCAACAATTAATTCAGGCGCACCTTCGATGTAACCGTCGTCACTGATGTGGGAGGTTCCCCCCTGTTCCAACCGCAGCACTGCATCGGGTTGGGGTTCGTTATCGGCATCCAGGCGCACGGTGGGATTGTCGTAACAAGCAACGCCAGGGGTTGCCGCGCGGTATACCCCAAGCCAGGTCATGAAGTCGGCATGAGGCTGGCTGTGAATGACGCGGACGGGGGAACTCACGTAGACGACTCCTTCAATTAGTTCGGCTTTTTTGATCTGGGGCATGGCAGCATAGCGGCGCTCAAATTCGGCGCGGGTGAGGCGATCGCCATTTTCCAGAGGGGGGAGCTTAACCAATCGTTCGGTCGTCATGATGGAAACCCTCTAACTGTCTGGATTCTAATCTGTTTACGGGTGCATCTAGCGGTTGGGGGAGTAAAGACGGAGGGTTAAAGGGCAATCTGCAAATAAGGGATCGAAGTGCCCATTAACCCAGGCTAGACGGAGATGGAGCAAATGATTAAACCCAGGCTCACTCCAACGCATCCCCGTTCCCTTAAATCGTTGTTCAATCAGCCATTTGCAAGCACTCTCCACCATGCCTGAACTAATGGGAAAGCCTAAAGCTCTTTTCATAATTATGAGGAGCAATAACAGCAATGAGCAAACCAGTTTCGGATATCCATTTCGGATACTTTGGCAAAGGCGATCTTGATTGCTTCACTTAACGCTTCATAGGTTCGCACCCCCAATGTTCGGAGTATGCTTTTAACTTTTGACCAGAAATTCTCAATTTCATAGGTTTCGATAATTTTCTGACGAAAATCAAGTGAGTAAGCTTTCATCTATAGCAGTTCTCGCTGGCGTGAGGTGCATAGACAAGCCTGTAATGCTTGCCCG
>CAZBTL010000116.1:0-13062 GCA_964494755.1 uncultured bacterium
TGGCAACCGGCATGGAGATAACACAAGTTGCCCATCTATTGGGACTCTCAGAATTACAGCTTCAGGCTCTTCAGTCAACGGATTGATTGCCTTGACCGTCAGTTAGTCAGCTTTTGCAGAATGTCTGGCAGCCAGGAAACTGCATTAGGGAGTGAACCCGTGGAGCCAAACGGTGATTGGGTGGGTCTGAAGCTTGTGGCAAATGTCGCTGATGGAGCACCTCTTCCAATAGCAGGAATACTCGAATGCAAAGGGCCATCGAACCTGGTAGTTAAAATCCTTCACAAACAAGACTAAAAAAATGTGTAACACTCTTTCCAGTTGAACTGCTGCGCCGACTCTTGCAGGAGCAGGGTGGATGGTGATTGTTGCAACTGAAGACCAACTGAGAAATTTGCGGTCGGGCGATCGCCTGAAGTATCACGGGGTCGAGTGGCAGGTGGCGGATTACAGCACCTACACCGATCCCAACGGCTATGAGACGGAAGAGTGGTTGCTTAATTCTGCCAGTCGAAAGGAATATTACCTGCTACGCGAATTAGATCCCGAAAATCCCGCCCTGGTGAATTGGTACATTGCCGAGGAATTGCGTCAGCCCACCCTGATTGAACCAGAGTCCCAGCGGGATGTTCTGACCTCTATTTGGGATGACATGCAAGACCATCAAACACCCTACGCTAACCTGCGGGCTTTAAACCGGCTCTATGCCTTTGAATCGGAAACAGAAGGCGTCTATGAGTCAGACGATGGCAGCAGTAACCGCATCACCTGGGACTACTGGGACCAGGCTCACCTGTGGAATCTGGCCCTGGAAGCCTGGGAAGATGGCACCCTGGTGGTTTACTCCACCCGCAAAGTCCAACCGTCCGACTTCACCGACCTTCAGACTGGTGGCGGCAGCCGGTTTATCCAGGGATTCCAATCCAGTTCATCCTTTGGTCGGAATCGCCGCTCCAACGAGGCCCGCTCAATGCATCTAGTAGTTGCCTGGTTTGTGACCATCTTGGGCTTCATTCTCATGATGGCCGGGCTGTAATAGTTTGAGGTTTTTCTGAACCATCCACATTGTCTGTCTGGTTGTTGCCTATGCCCCCTGCGTCGCTGTTTATTGAACATCACACTGATGGACTGGCTTTCTACATCAATGGCGATCTGCAATTTGACACGGCGGATGAGGCCGTTTATCACGAATATCTGGTGGTTCCGGCGATCGCCCTGGCCGCCTACCGATTTCCTGGGATCCCGCTCCGGATTCTGATTGCCGGTGGAGGGGATGGATTGGCCGCTCGGGATGGATTGCGTTTTCCCCAGGTGGGGCAAATTGACCTGGTGGACTATAGTCCGGAAGTTTTGGATCTGGGCCGGACCGTCTTCCAGCCTTACAACCAGGGCTGTTTGTGCGAGGATGGGACGGCTCCCCTGGGCTCGCATCGCCTGACGGTTTACACCCAGGATGCGCTGGACTTTGTTTCTGATCGGCCAAATAGCTGCTATCACGCTGTGATTTGCGATTTTACCTATCCCACCAGCCCGGAAGACAGTCGGATTTACAGTCAGGAGTGGTATGTCCAGTTGCGACGAATTTTGCATCCAGGGGGCATTGTCAGTACCAATGGCGTTTCCCCCCAGAACCGAACCCAAGCGTTTTGGTGTCTGTATCAGACTCTCCTGTCTGCTGGTTATTCGGCTAGACCCTTGCAAGTGCCCATTCCGTCGTTTCATCGGCATGGCTATGGCGACTGGGGGTTCTTCCTGGCCTCTGATGTGCCGATTGGGCGAAACGAATTAATAGAGATGCCGCTTCCGTCTGGATTGACTGTTTTCCAGCAGAAAGAATTGCTGCAACGGTTTGTGCTGTCAGCAGCGATCGCCGCTCAGCGTCATGCCCCGGACATCAATACCCTGGCGCTTCCTTCCCTGTTCTATTACCTGCTCAATCCGGGTGCTTCCGCCAATGGTGCGGCCGAGTTACCGACGGAAGCAGGGATTGATTTTCTGGCCCTGGAGGAAACAGCGAACAGGCAGGGAGCGGCTCAGGCTGGTCTGGAGTTGACGGCGATCGCCCAGGTCTGGTTAGAGCAGGCGTTTTCAGGCCAAGCGTCTTCAGACCGAGCAAGCACGAGGCCGGATATCCACCAACTGTTACCCGTCCAGCATCGCTATCACACCCCCACGATGACCGCCGAGTGGTTCAACCATCTGCAAGGCTTACTAGCCGAGATCGACCCGCAACAGTTGGTAAAAAGCTTGCTGGACCGAGCCTCGGAATTGCCGCCAGCCCTGGTGAGGGATCTCAAACTGTGGTCTGAAAAACTGCGTAGCGGTAAACCCGTGGCTTACCTCTCGGAACATATGGGGGAACTGGTGCTGCTGCTCTCGGTTTCCTTGCTGATGGCCAACCTGACGGCTCCCGACGCCGTGTTTGCTAAAGGCTACTCCGGGGGTGGTTATTCCAGCGGTTACTCAGGCGATGGTTCTTATGACGGCAACTTCCCCTGGATGGGCTTTTCCTTTACCACCATTGGCGGCATGTGGCTCTGGTCACTCTACCGACACCGGGATGACTAACGTGGCTGCCCAACTGACGCTGCGACCCTTGTCCGCCACCCAGCAAGCCGACTGGGACCCATTGGTCCAGCGGACAACAGGGTGCTTTATGCAGTCCTGGGCCTGGGCCGACTTCAAAGAATTGGAAGGCTATCAAACCTGCCGCTATGGTCTGTTCGAGGGCGATCGCCTGGTGGGGGGCGGCCTGTTCCACATCTATCCCCGCTCCTATGGGGCTAACTTGCTGCTGGTTCCGGGTGGGTTTGTCCTGCCTGCCGGTCGAGAATCAGAAGGGATGGAGTTGCTGCTGCAACAGGCTAAACTGCTTGCCCAGGACTGGGGTGCGATCGCCCTGCGCTTGGAATCGCCACTTCCTGAAAAGCCAGATTATCTACAAGGTTTTGTGCGGGCTCCCGTCGATCTGTTGCCTTCGGAAACCTTGCTGATTGACCTGAGTCCCAGTCTCGACCAGATACTAGCAACCATGAAACCCAAGGGGCGCTACAATATTCGACTGAGTCAACGTCACGGCGTCACCAGTGAGTTTACCCGCGACCCCCAGGCCATTCCCCGGTTCTACGATGTGTTTTGGGAAACGGTGGAACGGCAGCAATTCTTTGGTGAACCCTACGGCTTTTTCATCAACCTCTGTCAAACCCTGTTTGCCGCCAACCTGGCGGAAATTGGTCTAGCCACCTGGCGGGGACAGATCCTGGCGGTGATGATTCTAGTCTATTGGGGCGATCGCGCCACCTACCTTTATGGTGGCCGCCGACCGGACCATGCGCACGTCATGGCCAGCTATAACCTGCACTGGACCGCCATGCAACGGGCCAAAGCCAGGGGTTGTAAGTGCTACGATTTCTACGGCTTCAGCCGCGACCCCAACCATGCCTATGCCCGTTTCTCCCGTTTCAAGGCCCAGTTTGGCGGCACCCCCATCACCACCATCGGCGCCCAAGACTATTTCTTCTACGACCGACTGGCCGATACCCTGATTCGCGTCTTGAGCCGCATTCATCCCTTAAAGTCAGCCCCTAACCCTTGACCATTGCTAGCTGCCCCCTGACCGTTGACCCCTGACCGCTGATCCCTGACCGCTGACCGTTGACCCCTGACCACCCACCCCTGACCCCTAACGAAGGACTGCCAGCTCTATGACCCCACCCACTCAACTTGGACTGATCGCCCTGCAAATTGTTGTTGGTTTTGCCATTTTCTGGTTAGGCCAATGGTTGTATCAGCGGCTATTCCGGCAGATGGATCTCAATCTGGAACTGTTTGTTCGGGATAATGTGGCCGTTGCCATTGCCCTGGTGGGTTATTACCTGGGCATTGTGCTGGCCCTGGGAGGGGTGCTGCAAAAGGTGGCTGACACCTGGCAGGACCAGTTGCTGATCCTGGGCACCTATGGCCTGGGAGTGATTATTTTGATGCTGGCTGGAGCCTGGGTAGGCGATCGCCTGATTCTGCGGCGCTGTGACTGTGCCCGCGAGGTGCGAGAGGAACACAATCTGGGGGCCGCGGCGGTGGAGGCTGGCGTCCATATTGCCAATGGTCTGGTGTTGAATGCGGCTTTGGCTGGACAGAGTGGCAGTTGGTTAGTCGCCCTAGTCTGTTGGGTCATGGGAGTGGCGACCCTGGTGTTGGCCAGCGTGATTTATCCCACCATTGCTCGCTTTCACGTCTTTGCCGAGATCCGGAAGCGCAACAACCCAGCCGCCGGTATTGCCTTGGCTGGCCTGCTAATTGCCACGGGCAATGTGATTCGGACCGCTTTTGCTCCAGAATTCCAGAATTGGCCGGTCAGCATGGCCCAGTATGGCCTGTCCCTGCTGTTATATCTGGCGGTGCTGGCGATCGTGCGTTGGGTGGCTGATCTGGTGCTGGTGCCTGGAGTCAAAATTTCAGACGAAATCGTCAATCAGGCCGTGCCCAATTCTGGTGCGGCTTTGATCGAGGCCTTTGCTTACATTGCTGGGTCGTTCCTGATTGCCTGGTCAGTGTGAGCTGAACTCCGTCGGGTTGATCAGCGCCGTCTGCTCGGCCACTTCTTTCCCTTCGGTCAACAGGTAATCAAAGAAGGTTTGGGCAATGAGCGATAATTGCTTGCCCGAAGGATAAATCACATACCAATAGCGCTGGATCGGAAAACTCTCCACATCCAGAACGGCCAGTTGGCTATTGGTGCCTTCCAGGGCTAAGGTATGGACCGACAGGACGGAAATGCCCAGTCCCCCCGCGATCGCCTGCTTAATCGCTTCATTACTGCCCAGATCCAGCTTCACTTGCAAATCCAGGCCATGGTCATCAAAAAGTTGCTGTACCGCATGGCGGGTTCCCGAACCCGGTTCCCGCATAATGAACGGCTCTTCCGCAATTCGCTTCAGTGGAATTTTTTTTTCGTTGACCAGTGGATGATCGCGCCAGGCAATCACCACCAACGGGTTTTCCAAAAACGGATGGATGCTGACATCCATATCGTCCGGGGGCTGACTCAAAATGTAGAGGTCGTCCCGGTTTTCTCCCAGATTATCCAGCAGATATTCGTGATTGGTGACGGTGAGGGAAACATCAATACCGGGATACCGCTGGCAGAACGGCCCCAACAGGCGGGGGATGACGTACTTCGCCGTCGTTACCACTGAAAGCCGTAAAGAGCCTTGTTTCAGTCCTTTCAGATCGGCGATAGAAATCTCAAATTGAGACAAGCGCTCAAAAACATCCTGACAAGTTGCGTAGAGACGCTTGCCGGCTTCTGTTAGATAGAGACGCTTACCAACCTGCTCGAACAGGGGCATTCCAACTGCCTTCGAGAGCTGTTTCACCTGCATTGAAACGGTTGGCTGGGTCAGAAAAAGCTCTTCGGCCGCACGGGTAAAACTACTATGGCGAGCCACAGCCTCAAAAACCTTCAATTGATGAAGGGTCGCGTTCTTCACACCAGTCTCCTGGAAATGTGGAGGAATAGATACAGTTCTATTATGCTAATCAAAAACTGCGATTTTTATTGATGGATTTCCGGATTATTATCGATTCAAGAGTCTATGCTCCCTTCCATTGCGGCGTTGCACAGAACAGAATTTTGTTGAAACGTTTCACTAGCTTATTATCACCCTGATCCATAAGTTTGTGATCCCTGGTTTCAACATGTGGGTGTCATGTGCAACGCCTTTCCTACTGTTGCTGCAGATCAAGCCACGCTTGCCAATTGGTCAGTATGGTTGATCGCAACAGGTTAGGGACGTTGAATGGACATAGCCGCCAGTCTACATTAATCGTGAAATCGTTCGGTCCCCTAAAGCGCATGGCAGACATTGTTGATATCGCAGTTGGTGCAGGTAGCTTCCAGACCTTAGTTGCTGCGGTTCAGGCCGCTGGGCTGGTAGAGGCGCTCAAGTCCCCCGGACCATTTACCGTTTTTGCCCCCAATGATGAAGCGTTTGCCCAATTACCACCGGGCACTGTTCAAACCCTGGTCCAGAATCCGCCGCAACTGGCCCGAATCCTCAAGTTTCATGTGGTCTCTGGTCGTTTGAAACAGGAAGATCTGGCCAAGTTGGGCACAGTGACTTGCTTGGAAGGATCCGTGATTCCCATCAACTGCGCCCACGGGTTTGAGGTGAAAAATGCAACGGTGATTGCTCCCGATATCGAGGCGGATAACGGGGTGATCCATGTCCTCGATCGCGTCATTTTGATGGGGTAATGTCCTAGTCTGTGATAATTTCGACTCGCTTGAGCCGAGAAGACAGGCCAGACTTAATCCGGATCGCAGACTTAGGAACCTTGTACGTTTGGGCCAGGAGTTGGATCAGTTCCTGGTTCGCCTTTCCATCCACCGGCGGAGATTTCAGAGCAATCGTCAGGCTGCCGTCAGATTCCTGGCGGATACTTGTTTGTTTAGCGTTGGGTTTGACTCGAATGGTCAACTGCATAGCAAGAGGGTGGCAGCAGCCAATAGGACTGACACAGACGACGATGGGTCACGGGTCCGGCAAGCTCATCGGTGGATGCACCACGATACGGTTACGGCCATTCAGCTTAGCCTGATACAGAGCCAAATCGGCAGCAGCGATGAGTTCATCGGGAGAATAATTGAGGTTAGGCAGAACTGCAGCCAGTCCCAAGCTCAGAGTGATAAAAGGATTCACCTGGGAGCGGGGATGGACCAATTGCAACTCTTTTACCCTATTCTGAATTTCCTCGGCAACTTGCAGTCCTCCTTCAAGTTCAGTGTGGGGCAGGATAATGGCAAACTCTTCTCCGCCGTATCGAGCCACCAGATCGCCTGGACGTTTGACGACGGTGACCACAGCCTGAACCACCTGACGCAGACAGTCATCCCCTGCCTGATGGCCCAGGGAATCATTGTAGGCTTTGAAGCAGTCGATATCACACAGGATCAGCACCAGGGTTTGCTGTTCTCTTGCCAGACGGCGCCATTCCTGGTCTAATCGGGCATCAAAACAGCGGCGATTGGCCACCTGAGTTAGGCCATCCAGGTTGGCTAGTCGTTCCAGTTCTTGATTGGCTGTTTGGAGGGCTGCTTCCACCGCCATGCGTTCGCGCACTTCTGCCTGCAGGCGAGCGTTTTGCTCCTGCAACTGTCGTTGTAACCGGCGCAGGGTCAGATGGGTTTCTACCCGCACCTGTACTTCTGCAGCCCGAAAGGGCTTGGTGATGTAGTCTACCCCGCCGACATCAAAAGCCCGCACTTTGTCGGAGGTTTCATCCAACGCACTGACAAAAATGATGGGAATGTCATGGGTTTTGGGATCGGCCTTTAAATTCTGACAAATTTCGTAGCCGTTCAGATTCGGCATGCAGATATCCAGCAAGATCAGTTCCGGCGCAATCCGATGGGCCGTTTCTATAACTGCCAGGCTGTTCTCAACCGTGTGGACCGTGTAGCCGCGTCGAGTCAGAATTCGCGATAGCAGATGAACATTGTCAGGATTGTCATCCACAATCAAAATTTCGCCACGGCTCACTCCCATCTGAGTATTGTTCATGACAGGGTCTGTCGCATTACAGACATTTCCAGATGCTACTGTCCGGAATCATAGGAGGCAATAATATGAAACATCATCCGTCAATGCACTTGACCTTTATCCGCCAAGAGAGATCCTTCCAGTCAGTTTTTAGGTCCCACTGTTGCCTCAGTGTGGGTATGTGCAGTTGTGGGAATGTTCTTGAGGTGGGGTGGAGTAAGGTTTTGTGTTGGCTGGACAGTTACATCCGTTTCCCTCTATCAATTAGGTTTTGCAGTTTGTTACACTAGCCCATGCCCGTGGCAGGTTGGAAACCACTTTGGGTTTTCTCTGTCTATCGGTGTGCTTCTGCGTCCAACCCTTGTGAACAGCCCACTATGTCCCGCGATCGCCAATCTGAAAAGCCTAAGTCAGCCCATCAATCGGAACCTCAGAGCACGCTGGAAGAAATCCGTGCCGCCCGGCTGCAGAAAGTGGAGCAGTTGAAACAAGCGGGACTGATTCCCTACGCCTACAATTGGGCTACAACGCATCATACGGCCGATCTGCAGTCCAAGTATGCTGACTTGCCCAACGGCGAGGAAGTGGCGATCGAGGTGGCCGTTGCGGGTCGGATTTTGGCTAGACGGGTGTTTGGCAAGCTGGCTTTTTTCAACCTGCAGGATGAGACTGGCACGATTCAGTTGTACCTGGAAAAGGCCCGCATTGAGGACGGGATGGACACCCTCCCGGATGCGTTCAATCTGCTGAAACATCTGACCGATGTGGGAGACATCATTGGCGTTAGAGGCACTATCAAGCGAACTGAGAAAGGCGAGCTTTCGGTTTATGTGTCAGAGTTTGCCATGCTGACCAAGTCTCTCCTGCCCTTGCCGGACAAGTGGCATGGTCTGACGGATGTGGCCAAGCGTTATCGCCAGCGCTACGTGGATCTGATTGTCAATCCGGAAGTGCGGGAAACCTTTCGGCGGCGTGCCTTGATTACAGCCGCCATGCGTCGCTATCTGGATCAACACGGGTTTATTGAAATCGAGACGCCGGTTCTGCAAACCGAAGCTGGGGGAGCAGAAGCTCGTCCTTTCATCACCTATCACAACACTCTGGATATGGATCTGTATCTGCGGATTGCAACTGAGTTGCATCTGAAGCGGTTGATTGTGGGGGGATTCGAAAAGGTCTTTGAACTGGGACGAATTTTCCGCAATGAGGGTGTTTCAACCCGGCACAATCCGGAGTTTACGACGATCGAACTCTATCAGGCCTACGCCGACTACCATGACATGATGGCGTTGACCGAGGACTTGATTGCTGATGCTGCCAAATCTGTCATCGGAACGCTCAATATTACCTACCAGGGGCAGGCCATCGATCTGACTCCGCCTTGGCGGCGCGTGACTATGCACGATTTGGTGCGGCAAGAGACGGGTCTGGATTTTAGCCAGTTTCAGACTCTGGCTGAAGCCAAAACTGCTGCCACGGCGATCGGTATCAGTGACATTGACGACTGTCCTTCTCTAGGCAAGTTGTTAAATGAGGTGTTTGAGCAAAAGGTTGAACCAACCCTGATTCAACCGACGTTTGTCATTGATTATCCAGTGGAACTGTCGCCCTTGGCCAAACCACACCGTTCCAAGCCAGGTCTGGTTGAGCGGTTTGAGTTATTTGTGGTGGGTCGGGAGACGGCCAATAGCTTTTCGGAGTTGACCGATCCGATTGATCAACGGCAACGATTGGAGCAACAGGCTGCCCTTAAAGCAGCGGGCGATCTGGAGGCCCAAGGTGTGGATGAAGACTTCCTGACCGCTCTGGAATATGGCATGCCACCGACGGGTGGACTGGGAATTGGCATTGATCGGCTGGTGATGTTGCTGACCGACAGTGCCAGTATTCGCGATGTGATTGCTTTTCCCTTGCTGAAGCCGGACCGGACAGAAGCGGAAGAGCGTGTTTAAATAGCAGTGAGAGCTTTCAGAGCGAACTTGCCGATGACCGCTGTGCTTGCTACCCCCATTAGCCAAATCGAATTGGCTCCCGGCAGTGCCATTCGGATTGATGGTGTCACCTGGGAGAGCTATATCGCCCTGTTGCACGAAATGGGAGATGATAGGCCCACTCGTTTAGCTTATGAGAATGGAGTCTTAGAAATCAGAATGCCCGGTCAACCGCATGAGGTAGCCAATCGGGTGTTAGCTGCGATCGCACTTACCCTGGCAGAAGAATTGGGATTTGAATTCAATGATTTGGGTTCTATGACCATGAACCGCCCAGAGTTGAGCAGAGGTGTTGAACCCGACAGTTGCTTTTATATCCAGAATGCCCAGGCGGGACAAGGTCTAGGTGAAACCATCTCTAGCGATCTACCTCCTGACCTGGCGCTGGAAGTTGATATTGCGAATCGTTCTGATAGCAAACTCAGCATTTATCAGGCGATGGGGGTACCGGAAGTGTGGCTTTACCAGCTTGAGCAAGTCAAGATCAAGCACTTGGAAAACGGTGTATATCTGGATGCCCTAACCAGTCGTGCTTTTCCGATTGTCAGTGCAGAGCAGATCAATCAGTGGTTAGACCTGCGCCGCACTGGGACTGATTTAACGGTTATTCGAGCGGTTCGGCAATTTTGCCAAACCCAGTAGCAACAGGTGCATGGCCCTAAAGAGGGGCTATTTCAGCAGTTTATTGCTGTCAACGGTTACCTGCCAGGTCTGGTTGTTAACGCTGACGGTGGTTTCTACGAAGGGGACATTCGAACCAGGGGCTGTTCCTGGAAAAGTGAAGGTCCAGATGCCTTCTCCACTGAGGGTGCATGGGGCTTCTGAAATCGGACCAAACATGGAAGCGGCGGCGCGATAATTTGCCAAACCTCCATTGGCAGCTTCCGCTGCCTGACGCGCCAGATTTTTTGCTCGACCTAAGGCCGTCAGTTGGATTAGGGGGTCGGCACTGGCAGAAGCCTGGGTGACACATTCGTTGATTGATTGGGCCTGGACGGCAGGAACCTGGCTGGCCAGAACCAGAACTGTGAGAGCGGAGAAAGCTTGGAACAGTTTCATGACAGCAATCAGTAAATCGGATGATAATTGGCGATTTGCTTTTATTTTCCCACCTTCGGCTGTGGATTCAGGAAAGATCACGTTGGATTTGGGCCTATCCAGAAGAAAATTGAATCCCTGTCTGCTTGGGAGCCCCTCGAGTATCTATTTGGGGCAATAGGGTGAAGCAGTCAGGGATTGGCTGAAGAGCAACGGGCTCTATGATGGCGGACAATTTGGGATGGCTGACGGCGGATGGTTGTTCCAAGCGCTAGCTGGCCGAGTCAACAGTTCGTCAGCCCCCGGTCTAAGCGGCAACGGCAACGGATTCCTCGCTGGCCAGATTGTCTTCGGGGTTTTCCTCTGGGCTTTCTGGATGGCGAATCAGGTCTAAATCAATGTCGAGAACGGTCATGGCCAGCCCAGCGCGGGGCAGGTTGTCACTGCTGGAAATGTAGGGGCTTGGTTCCACGCTACCAGTGCAAATAATCAGGGAGCCTTTCTTGAGATAGGACAGTTTGCGCCAGGCGCCAGAGCCTTCCCAAATGCTGAGGGAAACGGTGAAGGACTCCTTGCGATCGCGCGGTTTCTGGACATACAACGTTGCTTTGGCTACTTTGGCTTTTTCGCCATTGCGCAGTTCCACCGTTTTAATTTCAGCGTCTGCAGCCAGATTTCCGCTGACGATCCATTTGTTCAAACCGGCACTGGACATAGGTGATTCTCCTTTTAGAGGTACGGATATAGGCAGTTAGTTAAGGGGGATGGCGCTCAGTCCTATTTGATAATGGTGACCCTGGCTCAGCTATGGCTGATTGCTTGAGGCAGCGGTGCAGGAACTGGCTGATGCAATCCTGGTCGTCTCAAGCTGGTTGTTGGTGTCAGGTGCAACCCCCATCTCTTCTGTTTTAGAATGCCTCTGTTGGCTGGCTAGGTAACGCGCTTTTGGCAGCGATCGCAGTGACCACAACGAAAATTTATGGCTGCTTCACCAAAGCCAAAAGCCTGCAACAGAAATTGCCAGCGACAGGTTTTGCTGCTGAGATAGGCCTGCATGGCCTGGGCCGCTTGCCGATGGCTATCTCCCATTGCTGTTGCTTTGCCGGGATAACGCAGGACGTAGTGAAACGGATCGGTCCATTCCAACCAGCCAGCCGTATGCAGCAGGGCCAGGGCGGTGGCGCCGTCTTTAAACTGGCGGGAAACCACTGCTACCGATCCCCGGGGCGGCAACTTTCGGGCTAACTGTTCGGCCTGTTGTTGCTGTTGGCGAATTTTGCCCATAAAAAACTGTTGTCGCTGGCGGTCCTCCGGATCGAGTAAGCCAGTGGGTTCGCTGATCAGGGTGAGGGCGATCGCCGGTTTGCCATCCCGACCGGCCCGACCCACTTCCTGCACATATTCCGATAGCAGTAGGGGGGCATGAAAGTGCGCCACCCATCGAACATCGGGTTTATTGATGCCCATGCCGAAGGCACTGGTGCACACCACAAACTGAAGTCGGTTACTCTGCCAATCCGTTTCCAATTGTCGGCGTTGGATTGGACTCAGGCCGGCATGGTAGGCGGCGGTTCGATAGCCTTGCTGGCAGAGCCAGGTGGCCAGTTGTTCACTGTCCTGGCGAGTGCGGACGTACACCAGTCCACTCTCTCTGGGGTGGGTCTGGATCAGGTGCAGCAATTGCTGCCGCCGTTGGCGCGGTGTCCAGACGGTTTGCACCCGTAGCTCCAGATTGGCCCGATAGGGATTGACCCGGAACACTTCTGGTTGATTCAGTTGGAGAACTTGCTGGATGGTGGTCTGGGCTTTGGGGTCTGCTGTCGCCGTAAAGGCAGCGATCGCGATGCGACTGCCCGCTGGTTGATGGGCCAACAGGGCTGGACGAACCGCCCCCAGACGCATATAGGCTGGACGGAAGGTTTCGCCCCATTGCACTAGACAGTGAGCTTCATCTAGGATCAGGCCATTGATCGGCAAGGCTGGTTGACATAACCGCTCCCAGACGGCGGGACTGAACAGGGTTTCGGGAGAGAGGTACAGGAGACGTAACTGCTGATGCTCCAAGGCCAACAGGGTGCGTTTGCGTTCCCCCTGAGGCCGTTCACTGTGCAGCAGCGCCACAGAACGGGTGAAACTTGGGTGCCGTTGGTGCAACTCCTGAACCTGATTTTCCATCAGAGCCACCAGGGGAGATACGACCAACGTCAGGCCGGTTTGCAGCAGGGCGGGCAACTGAAAGCAGATCGACTTGCCACCGCCGGTTGGCAAAATGGTCAGGGAGTCTTGTTGGGTGAGCAGGCTCTGGATGACTTCAGCCTGGGGCGATCGCAGCTCGGAATAACCCCAAATTCGTCGAAAGGCCCCATAGACTGATTCCCAGGATGGGCTTGTCTGTCTCATCATCAACTCTGGTGTGATCCTGGACTCAGGATGCCCGCCTGACAACAGCTATTACCGGTTCACGCGAAATTGGCAACTGAAACTAGTGTTCT
>CAZBTL010000117.1:0-12900 GCA_964494755.1 uncultured bacterium
TGGGCAAATTATGGTCTTCCCGGAATAGACAAGAGGGGCATCCCTATGCGCCAGCAGCTAGGGGCCAACGACTCACTTCAGGCCTGAGGCTCATCCCAGTCAGCAGGTGGAAACTTCTATACTGGAACTGAAGCCACCTACGGGACTGAGATGGAACCGACGCGTCTGAATCCTGATCTCATGCGGGCCGTGGAGGGTCTGAACTATCGGGTTACTGCCGGTGACCTGGCCACCCGAGCCGGACTGGATATCAACCTGGCCCAACAGGGTCTACTGGCCTTAGCGTCGGAGGCAGGCGGACATTTGCAGGTGGCCGAATCAGGGGAAATTGTCTATCTGTTTCCCCCCAACTTCCGGGCCATCCTACGTAACAAGTATTTTCGCCTGCGCCTGCAAGAGTGGTGGGAACGGGTTTGGCGCGTGTTGTTCTATCTGATCCGCATCTCGTTTGGGATTATTCTCATCCTCTCCCTGGTGATTATCCTGGTGACGATCGCCGCAATTGTCATTGCCCTGTCGTTCAACAACGATAACAACAGTGACTCCGGCGACTCCTTCGGCGGCATTCCAGAGGGACTGTTTAGCCCGGATATTTTCTGGATTTTTATTCCCGATACCTACGGGTCATCCTCCACTTCCCGTCGGGCCGCCTCTCGGAAAAACGATTCCATGAATTTTCTGGAGGCGGTTTTCTCCTTCTTATTTGGGGATGGCAACCCCAATGCCGATCTGGAACAGCGGCGTTGGCGGCAGATTGGCGCCGTGATTCAGAAAAATCGGGGGGCCGTGGTGGCGGAGCAAATTGCCCCCTATCTGGATAATCTGGGTCAGGGGTTTGCCCGCGAGTATGAAGACTACATGCTGCCGGTCTTGACCCGCTTTAATGGCAAGCCAGAGGTCAGTCCAGAGGGAGCGATCGTCTACCATTTCCCTGATCTACAGACCACAGCAGCCAACCAGATCAAACAGTCTGTGCCCGCCTACCTAAAAGAGAAACCCTGGCGCTTCAGCCATGCCAGTAGCGGCCAACTCATGGCAGCCGCCAGCCTGGGAGCCGTCAACTTTGTTGGGGCTCTGGTGCTGGGTTACTTGCTGGCGGGTGGAACAGCCACACTGGCTCTGGGCGGGGCCGTTTCTATCATTCAGGCCATTTACTGGCTCCTATTTGGCTATGGCACAGGATTTCTGGGCATTCCTCTGGTGCGATATTTCTGGTTACAGCGGCACAACCGCAAACTGGCACAACGCAATGAGGAGCGACAACAGCGGGCCGTTCAGATGACCCATCTGGATCCGGATCTTCGGGCCAAGTTGAACTATGCCCGTCAGTTTGCCGGCCAAACCATCATCCAGCAGGAGGATCTGGTTTACACGACCGAGCGAGACATGCTGGAACAAGACCTGGAGCAAGCAGACCGAATTGATGCCGAGTGGCAAGAGCGGCTGAATGCCTCCAACCCGCCCGATCGCTAAGATTGCTGACCATCCACCCCTACTTGCCACCCACAGCGATTTCACCGATAACCTTGAGGTTGCCAGACGGCTCGATCGTCCAGACATCATAGCTGCCAGCCACATCGCCCCATTCATTCAAATCCACATTGCTGCTAGCTCCCTGATAGTTAATGTCCTGCCCCGATCGCACCAGCGCTAGGGCCTGACAGACATCGGTGACCGACCGTCCCGGTGGGTTAGCAACCTGTCGCAGATGTTTTTGGATGGCTGGGCCGGTTACGGTTTTGGCCGCTTCTGCCGCCAGTACTAGCAAAGCCGCTGCATCCCAGGTGTTGGGGTCATAAACTTTCGGTGGCCGCTGATAGTGAGCCGTAAACCGTTGCTGAAACTCCTGCAACGCCGGTCCACCCGCATTGGGAGCCGTACCGACAATACCGGCTGCAATGTACTTTCCAGCCGTATTTTTGCCCACCAGGTCGGCAATCCGAGCTTCCTTCATGCCATCGGTGACCATCACTTTAGTTTGCGGATTCAGGAATCCCTGCTGATAGGCCGTCTTTAGCACCAGACTGCCAGTTTCGGGATAGGCAATCAGCAATACGGCATCTGGCTTGTCCTGAAAAGCAGCCTGGACTTCAGAATCAAAGGTGGAAGCATCCGGCGGATAGCGAGTCGGCTTCTCTTTATTGGTGACCCGCCCACCCAGAGCCTCAAAGGCTGGGATGAAAGAACCGATCAAGCCGTTGCCGTAATCATTATTGACCGCCAGAATAGCAACGGTTTGAAAGCCCTGGGTTTGTGCCAGTTTGGCCAAGGCATCCCCCTGATAGGTATCGGGTGGCGCAGTCCGGGCCCAAAATCCCTGGAAATCTCCCCTTTTGGCCCGCTCCGTAAAAACGGGACTGGTGCTAGACGGTGAGATCAGCATCACCTGGTTCCGCACCGCCAGATCAACCGACGCACTAGAAACTGCACTGGAAGCAGCCCCCACCACCCCAGCTACCCGATTAACCTCCGCCAACTTGGTCATGGCGGCGGCACCGGCAGGGGGTTCGGTTTGGTCATCCTCCGCCACCAGATCCACTGGCCGTCCCAACACACCACCACAGGCATTGACCGTACTGACCAGCAGGGCGGCGCTATCCTGCATCGAACTGCCATATTGGGCCAGATCTCCAGTGATGGGCAGCAGGGAGCCAATCCGCAGCGATGGAGAGGGTTCTATCACCTGACAGGCTGTTGCATAGTAAAGCGGCAGTCCAGCGATCGCAACCCAGACACACTTTTTTAGCCATTGGCGATCGCCAGTCTGACCACATCTCAGTTGCCAACGCAACCGGGAAAGCCATTGCATTTTCATCTGCACCACCCTCCTCTGTCGGGGTCTTAAGCCATCCCCACCGGCTTTCCCGAGCATCATGCCATACTTCTGACCTGGGAACCCGCAGGTCAGTTGGTCGGTCTTCTATAATCAGGACATTTTGGTGGAACAGCCAGGAGAAAAATGATCCATTCCTGATTTTTTCGCTAAAACATTAGGATGAGGATGGAAGGCAACAAAACTTTTGTCAAGCGGAAAGCGCCTTTTTTACCGAATTCACCAAATATGTTGCGCTCAGTTTACAATTAGGGGAAAATCAGTGAAGAGTAAGTAGAAATACGCATTAGAGTTGCGTCGGATTGCGAATTTTGGATTGCGCGTTAACCTCTGTCTTTGCGATGCTACGAGAAAGTGTCTGAAGTGCCCTCAAAGTTGTCCCAGAATGAACGGCCACTGAATGGTTTGCGCTGGTTTCCAGGTAATTTCCTTAGCATCTCCACTTAATTTTTGTTAGGAGCAAATATGAAATCATTGTTTCGTCGGGGCGCAACCGCTGGTCTAGTCGGTGGAGTCTTGATTGGGTCACTCTTTGCTGGAGTTGCTCAGGTGCTGGCCTTGACTCAGGAGCAAATTGTCCAGAAGTTACGTCCCATCCCGGTTTTCACAATTACCAACCCCCAAGGAGCGCCCCTGGTAGCCAACCCGCCCAATGGCCAGAAAGGTTCCCCAGTTGCAGGCGTGTTTATTACCCAGAAGGATGCCCAGGCATTCCTGGATACCTTAAAATCCAAAAACCCCGACCTAGCCAAGAATGTCAAAGTCACTCCGGTTTCTCTGGCAGAAATCTATCAGATGGAAGTGTCCAACCAGGGTAAGGCGGATGCACTGGAGTTTGCTTTCGTGCCTTCACAGCAGCAGGTAGACTCTGCCCTTGGCATCTTGAAGCAGTCAGGTCAGCAGGTACAACAGTTTAATGGCACGCCTTTGTTTGTCGCTCGCGGTGGCGAAAAGAAAGGCTACTTAACCATTCAGCAGGGCGGCAAAGCAGTCATTCCCATGTTCTTCAAGAAAGAGGACTTGCAGAACCTGGTTGAACGCTTCAAACAGCAACAGCCCAATGATGCCGCCAAGATCGAAATTCAGGTGCTGAATTTAGAAGGTGTGATTGAGGTAATGCGCACCAAGAATGATCCGCAGCTAGAGCAAATTGTCCTGATTCCACCGAAAGAAACGGTTGAATTCATTCGGTCCACCATGGGCAACCAACAGGGTGGCGGTCAGAATAAACCGGCTCCGGCCAAACCGGCCCCTGCTCCGAACAAATAAGTCGTTTATTTCATCGCACCTGATGGGCAGCGGACTGCAATCCGGCTCATCAGGTTTTTTGTTGATCAATCGGTAGCCACCATTCATCCAAGACCGTTCCACTGTTTATCAGGGGGAACCATTGGCGAAGCCTCTCCAGGCGGGGGATCTGACAATCTTGAATGGCTGCCTGCTTAGCATCCCGTTTTCTGCAGCTTCTTCCACAGGTATGGAAACAACGGAGCGATCGCCCATTTCCGGTCAGATCCTCTGGCACTGGTGGGTAACCGCCAGACAACAGGCGATCGCGGCTGATATTGATCCAGCCGAAGTCGATTGGCTGCTGCAAGAACTGGCTGGACTGGATCGGCTGGCGCTGCGCCTGGAAAGCTTTCGACAGCAGGACGAGATCTGGCTGGCCTGTCCCTTCAGCCAGTTGCAGGCACTCTGGCAACAGCGGATCCAACAACGGGTGCCGGTGCAATACTTGGCCGGGGTTGCGCCCTGGCGTCAGTTTCGGCTGACCGTTAGCCCCGCTGTCCTGATTCCCCGACCGGAAACCGAGTGCCTGATTGATCTGGCGATCGCGGCGGTGACTTCGGAATCCCACCAACTATCTGGCCATCCCCCAAGCCCCAGTGCTGGACCCACCCATTGGGCCGATCTGGGTACGGGCAGTGGGGCGATCGCTCTGGGACTAGCAACCGCCTTTCCACAAGCCACCATCCATGCCGTTGACTGGAGTGCCACAGCACTCAGCATAGCCCGCCAAAATGCCCAAACTTACCATCTGCAAGACCGCATTCGGTTCTATCAGGGTGCCTGGTTAGAACCATTAACCCATCTCAAAGGCCAGCTCAGCGGCATTGTCTCTAACCCACCCTATATTCCTACTGGCCTGTTGCCGGACCTGCAGCCAGAGGTGATCCGACATGAACCCCAACTGGCTCTAGATGGCGGGCCAGATGGACTGGATTGCATCCGCTTACTGGTCGCAATGGCGCCAGACTATCTGTGCAGCGGGGGAATCCTTCTGTTTGAGATGATGGCGGGTCAGGCGTCTACCGTGAACGAACTGCTGCAGGCCCAAGGCTGTTATCGCGACATCCAAATCCATGCCGATCTGGCTGGCATCGATCGCTTCGCCCTGGCCTATCGAGCCGATTGAGGTTCCTCCTAGTCGCGCTTGAGATTGGCGGCCCGCTCCGTTGCCTTTTTCTGCAGATCTGACTGACCCTGCTGACCGTACAGAGCGGCGGCTTTTTCATAGTCCTGCATGGCCTGGGCAGCATTGCCCCGGCTTTCATGGAGTAGCCCCCGGTTAAAGTAGGCATCGGCATAGGTCGGATCCAGGGTGATGGCCTGGTTATAGTCCTGCAAAGCGGCTTCGGGGTTATCCAGACTCAGTTGCAGATTACCCCGGTTCGTGTAAGTGCCAGCCAGTAAGTTGCGGTTAGAGGGCTGGCGTTGGATCACCCGGTTATAGTCCTGCAAAGCAGCCTGGGTTTTGTTCAGCTTAAAGCGGGCATTACCCAGATTGACCTGAGCTTCCAACAGGCTATTGTCCAGGCTCATAGCCTGACTCGCATCCTTCTCCGAGACCTGATACTCTTTGCGATCAAAGTAAACATGGCTGCGGTTGTTGTATGCCTGGGCCATTTTTTTGTCGATAGCACTGAGTTGCTGCGCCGTTCCCCCCGCTTTGCGGGCTTCCTCCAGCAAGTCAATCGCCTGGTTGTAATCCCGCAGGGCGGCGCTGGTGTCGCCCAATTGGTGGTAGGCCAGCCCCCGCCGCATATAAGCATCCGCCGAGTTGGGATTCAGTTGAATGGCCTGGTTATAAACCGCGATCGCGTCTTGATGTTGCCCCTGTTGAGACAAACTGACTCCCTGAGCAATCAACTGTTGCACCTGGGCCGGATCCATCACCGATTCAATAGTCACGGGAGTCCTCAAAGGCAGGAGATCCTTCCAGAAAGGGTAGGAGGCCAGCACCGCACTGAACAGGGCCGTCAGAACCATACCCGGAATGATCAGCCCCTTAAGGGAGTTAGCCAGGGACTGCTTGTTCGTTGCACCGATTGAAGCACCAACTGGTGCCGGCATGACATTGGCTAATGGAGCCGACATAGCCGGATTACTCACCGCTTCCTCGACCTGCGGATCGGGAGACGGGGAAGCCCCCCCAACTGGCTCGGACGGATAGTTGTCTGGGGTCTGAAACTGAGTTTCCGGTGAAACTCCAGCCGCACTGGGACTGTAGCTCACCTTGCGTAGCCGTTGCATAAGCACGGCTTCCTGGGCCGGAGTGAGGTGTCGCAACAACAGTTCCAGGTCATGCTGTGACAATTGTTGCGGTTGGACCTCCGCGCCGAAGCTACTGGCTGGCGGCTGGGTAGGCATAAACTGCGAGTTGGCAGTGCTATCAGTCACTGGCAATGCCGCTGAAACAGGAACTGTCGTTGCAGCCGACAGCGTTTCTGGTGGGGGAACCGCAGTCTCCGGAGTCACAGGCTGGTTTTCCATAGGGGAGGAACTAGCAGGGGTAGGCAGGATCGTTGGGGCAATGTCTGGGGCAATGTCTGGGGCAGAACTAGGCATAACGGTGGTGTGAGCAGTTTCACCAGCGGATACCAGTGGCGGCTGGCTCAATTCGCCCAGGCATGAGGGCGGCGTTGACACCTCAGGTCCGTTGGCAGGGTTTACCGCTGATTCCGCCACTCCAGGAGGCAAGGTCGTGCGGGTTAACTGTTTCACTAAACCGGACTCAACAGCTTGGACATCCACTGGGCGCAGCTTGAGCAGTTGTTGGAGCTGCTCCAACTGTTGGCGATCGCCATCCGCCAAGGGATATTGGCGTTGCATAGCAGCCAACAGGACCGGTTCATATTGGGCCAGGTTGTCCTCATAGCGGGCCCGTTGTCGTCTCTGGTCGGCCAGATAGGGTGTGGCATCAATGGCTGCTGTATCCTGTTCCCTCAGCCACAGGATTTGCCGCAAGTCCTCCACTGTGGGCAGCGCATCCTTCTCTCCAGCCCAAATGGCGCCGGCTTGCTGTTGATAAATTTGCAACCGCCGCCGGTATTCCAGGAAAGGGCGCAGAGCAACCACAGCCAGATGTTTCGCGACAGTTGGAGAAAGGTTGAGCGATTGTCGAATCTGCCCTAACAGGGGGTGAGCCGTTAGCGGTTGGCCATTCAGCAGGGCCGCCCCTTCCTGCTCCACCAAACGCTCTAACAATTTGCGATAGCGGACTGCCGGCGAATCCGTCTCTACAGAAAACCACGGCAGGTCCGGAGCCGCCTCTCCAAACAGTCTAGGACTCATGGCGGGAGCAGCAATTTTCAGCTTGCGGGTGGCATAGTTGTGCAAATCGACCAGGGACAGGCTGCCATCCCCGTCTCCATCAGCGGCAGCGGTTTCAATGCCATCCACTAGATAACGGGTGTAGCTCCAGAGTGCTGGGGCAAGCGACTGGTCGATCGCACGGACTCCAGTTTCCAAATGCGTGGTTGCCGCCAACACAACTCGTCCCTGTCGCAACCAAGAAGTCAGATCCAGGTTCTGGTCCGGCGGGGCGATCGCCGGTTGGCAACTGTGTTGCAAACAGGCATCTAGAATCACCACCTGCTGTCTGGCCAAGCTGCTGTTCAAGACATCCAGTACGAAGTCAGCCGACAGGGCTCTGGCTTTGATCAATTGGCCCTGGCTGTCGAGTGCCGTTTCCGGTGTGGCAAAGTAGAGGGATTCCGGTTGGGCCTGCCCCTGATGAACCGTCCAAAAGAGATAGCCAGCAAATAAGAAGAGGATCTGGTCTTCCGGTTGACGATATTTGCAAAAGGCTTCAATCTGCTCCTGCATCTGACTCAGGGGGCGATCACACAGACAGACCACTTCCGCAAATCCAACCTGCGGCAACAGCAGCGTCCGCTGCATCGCCTGCACATCCTTGCCTGCCCGCACTAGGGGAGCTAGTCCCGATTGATACTGGCTAACTCCAACGAGTAGCGCTACCCTGGACATCTAGTCGCTTCTCACAATATTGACCCACACCCAAAATCCATGGAATTGGTAGCATCTGCAACCCCTGATCGCTACCAGGATAGACGCTTTAAGGGAATTTGGCGCATCTGCACCGCTGGGCAAGGGAGAATGGACAGCAATCAGCCAACGCTAGCGATCGGGGGTGAAGTCCTCTTTCTTGGCTAATACTATGTCACAGCCTAATGCTGAGCAGTAAGGATTGTCTACTAGATGAGAGTATGGTTATGAATATCACCTTAGAACTGCCTTCAGAACTAGAACACGAACTCTCTGCGGAAGCATCCCAACTTAAATTACCTCTGGCAGAGTATATTCTGCGTGTTCTTTCCTTTCGCCCTTTCCTGCAAAATCCTCCCGAAACAGGGGTGGAATTGGTTGCCTATTGGGAAAGTGTTGGAGTGATCAATTCCCGACCTGATATCACAGATAGTCAAGAGTATGCTCGTAGATTGCGCCAGGATGCTGAAAACCCAAATAGGGTTTAGGTAGCAAATGTACCTTATTGATACCGATATCATGATCGATATTCAGCGGGGTTATGAGCCTTCAATAGCTTGGTTTGCCTCTCTCCCACAACTACCAAGTATCCCCGGCTTTGTCGTGATGGAGTTGATTCAGGATGCTCAGAACAAGCAACAGGTGCGCAAAGTCCTTCAGATGGTAGCGCCGTTACCTATTGTTTGGCCGACTGAAACTGACTGTGCCCGTGCTTTATCTGACTTTACGGCTTACCATTTACCTCATAAAGTTGGCCTGATTGATGCCCTGATTGCTGCTTGCGCTATTGGGTGTAATGCCACCCTTTGCACTTTCAACGTAAAGCACTATCGAGTCATCCCAGGTTTAAGCTTGGAGCAGCCCTATAGTCGCTGAAGCCACCGAACATTACCTGTTGCGGACTGCACAGAGGGTATCGATGGATGTTCAAGGTTATCTGTGGCCAGACAACTTCACTGACCGACAAAGGGATAGCGGGATGCAACTAAGTAAAAGGCATAGGTTGCCTGATGGATAGAAGTAGTTGCAGCACCTTCCTAGCTCATGGCCCGATAGGCCTTCAGGGTTTCTTGGGCCGTTCGCTCCCAGGAAAACCGTTGGGCCTGGGCTTTTCCCTGTTGAATCAGGGATTGTCGCCGTTGTGGGTCTTGAATCAGACTTAGAATGGCGTCTGCCAATTCAACTGGATCGTCCGGATCAGCAAACAAGGCCGCATCGCCAGCCACTTCCGGTAGGGACGATCGCGGACTGGCGACCACTGGCGCACCCAGCGTCATGGCTTCCAGGATCGGCAGGCCAAACCCTTCATGGTAGGACGGATAGACAAAGACCTCGGCCTGAGTATAGAACAGGGCGACCAGTTCATCGGAAAGATAATCCAGGTGATGAATCTGATGTTGCCAGGGTGATTGTTCCATCGCAGCAAAAATGGCCTTATATTTCCAGCCCTTTTGCCCAATCAACACGAGTTGGTGTTCAATCCCATGTTTCTGCTTGAGATAGTTAAAGGCTGCAATGAAACCCTCGACATTTTTTCTGGGTTCCAGCGTACTGACAAACAGCAAATAGGGGGTGGAAAAGTCAAAGTTAATGGTGGCTTTGAGGCTCTGCTGCGTTTCTGGAGAAAGCGTATATCCAGCATAACGACTGGCCAGGGGAGTCACAAAAATGCGCTCCGGACTAACGTCCAAACACTCGACAATATCAGCCTTGGTGCTGTTGGAAACGGTGATGATCTGATCCGTCCAGCGCAAACAGGTGCGAATGCGATCGCCATAGGTATGGACGATGGAACTGACAAACTGGGGATATTTGAGAAAGGTCAGGTCATGAATGGTCATCACCTTCCAAGCCTGACAGCAGGGATAGACATAGTGATCGGTTCCCTGCAGAATGTCGGGTTGCCCCAGATAGCGATCCAGGTAGGACAACAGGGGATTATTGGGCGCCTTAGCCAGTAGAGTGGTCAGGGTCACTGGCAAGGGCAGCAAGTGGGTGTCGATTCCCAAGTCCAGGACTTCCGGCAGCCGCCAGTTCCTTTTCAGCCAGTGCTTGAAACTGGGTTGATAAACCAAACTGAGTTGAAAATTTTCCTGGGCTTGCAGACGCTCCAAGGCCCGAATCAGGTTCAAGGCGTAAAGTCCAATGCCACTGGGCCTTTGCCGAATTGGGGTGGCATCAACGGCAATAGTTAGCATGAATAGAAGCGTGGATTGACTGTCACACCTGTTCCGCTGGGTAAATAAATTCACTGCCGGTCAGAATCCCGTCACAAATCACATCCAACCCCCGCCGCTGTCCCAGCATCAGGTCGGACAACTGGAACTGATCCAGTTTAAATTCGGAGGCATTCTGGCCAGTGGTCATGAACTCAAGCGGAATCATGCGCCGGAAAAAGAAATGATAGGCGTATTTTCGAGCTTGCTGGATCTGGTCTGCCGATAAGGCCTGAGTTAGAGGCAGTTGTTCCAGATAGGCCAGATATTCCTCTGCAGAAGCCGCATCCAGGGTCAGTCCTTTGTTGCGAATCCAGGCTTCCCCGGCAACGATGGTGGGAATTCCCATGCTGGTTAACTCCACCCCCATTTTGGTGCCATAGATCAGGATGGCGTTGCACTGCAACATGGCGGCATAGGTACTAACCTGGCTTTCCGGCGGGATGATGAACACATTGGCGGGCAGCACCGGAAACCGGCGGCGAATCTCGGCCATGATCGGCTGGCGCGATCGCAACGTGCCACGAATTTCCGCCGGATGCACCCGAATCAACAGTTGTAAGTCTGGCCGCTGTTCGAAATAACGGATCGTCTGCACAATCCACTCCAGCATGCTGGGAAAGGCATTGGCCGGATAGTGCAGTTGGGCGTCCCACATGACATTGGTCAGCAAGCCGATGCAGGGTCGGCCGAAGTCTACGCCAATTTCCTGGGCGATCGCCGTCAGGTCAAATTCCGGCTGCTCGTGGAACCAGATCCAGTCGCGGGTGCCATACCAGCGGCTTTTGAGATACTCCATCACCTGCTGTTCCTTGGCGTCGTCCCAGGGCAGATCCTGCCAGTGCTCCACCGGCTCCACCATCAATTGGTGGTGATAGGTGTCGTGGTGGGTGAAGATAAAACACTGCTTGCGATAGGCCGGATTCCAGTTCACCACCCGCCCTCCAGACTGCCGCACCACATCTCCCACTAATCCCTGGGGCACGTAAATGCCGTGGTTGAACACCGCACAGTCAAAGTGAATTGTTTGCAGTAGCCGCTGAGTCGCCCAAGCAGTCAGCAGAGCCGCCTGAAAATAGCGGCGCAGGATAGGCTCGCCGTTGGGTTCTCCGGTCAGGGACGCCCGGGCATAAAATCGCAGTGCCCCGGCCAGGGCATGTTCCCCAACCGCCACTCCCTGCCAGGTGTAAGCTTCAATCTCCGAGAGAGGCGTGGTCTGGCTAATGTCCGCCGCCTGCTGGTAATCGGTCTGGTTCAGAAAATCACTGTAGCGATGCAGGGTCAGACCCAAGGGCTGCAGGGTCTTGAGCGCAGAAGGAAAACAGTCCTGACACAAATCGGTTTGCGGCCCGTGCTTCACAAACCGGCGATCGTCGGGGAAAAAGGTGGCGTCACTCCAAAAGCAAGCTGGCAACACCCCATCACAAAGCAGGATATGGACATCCGCCCCCCGTAAGGTGAGAGCAACTGCTAGCAGACTCTCCACAGAAAGAATATGAATGTCACCGCCCACACTGGTGGCAACCAGGATCTTTTTTCCCGTTTTTGCAGCTTCCAAGGCTTGCTGCCACTGGGTCGCTCCCGTCTGCAAGATCGGCAACCAATCCGGTCGATCGCGCTTCAGGCGCTGCCGCCGTTGATGCAGCTTCACCCGCCGATAAATAAACGCATTTTGCTTGAGAGCTGCTTTGATCATTAACCAAACGGTACAATTTCGGAGTGTCTAGGAACAAAATACAATACTCTTCACCCGTGCAGTGCATGGATAGGAAGACGCTTGCCTCCCCGGTCACCGCACCCGTAGCCATTGCAGCCCCAGAGACCAGCGATCGCCCAACCAAAACCTGAGCGGCGTTTGGGATTTGTGCCTGTGGTTCAGAAAGCAGATATTGGTGGCAAACGCTTGATCAGTCTGGCTCCCACGGCCTGGGTGCAATGGGTGACGCAGCAATCGGATGTGGTTGCCCAGGAAATTCTCGGTTCTGAGTTCCAGTGGGTCAGTCGGGAAAATGATGTGCTGGTGAAAGCCTACAGCCCCAGTCAGGGTGAGTTTCTGATCCTGAACGAGTTGCAGTTGCGCTATAGCGATAGGTTGCCATTACGCATGCGGGCCTATGCCGCACTGGCCTCTGAAAAGTTTGGCTTACCCACCTATCCGGTGTTGGTCAACATCTTGCCGCCCGCTGCAAATGTGACCATTCAAACTTGCTATGAGTCCAGCTTTATGGGCTTACAGGTGCGGCAGGATTACCGGGTGATCAACCTGTGGGAAGTCGATGCGGCGATCGTGTTTGAGCGATCGTTGAATGCCCTGTTGCCATTTGTACCTGTGCTGAAAAATGGGGCAGAAGTACCAGTGGTAAAACAGGCGCTGAATCAGTTGCGGGCTGATCAGCAATTGGTAGAGTTGGAATCGCTGCTGGCATTTTTTGCTAGCTTTGTGTTGGAAAGTGAAGTCGTTCGGCAAATCATGAGGTGGGACATGGCAGTGCTGCGAGAGTCACCCTGGTATCAAGAGATTTTGCGCGAAGGCGAACGACTAGGAGAGCAAAAGGGCCGGGC
>CAZBTL010000118.1:0-9268 GCA_964494755.1 uncultured bacterium
CCAAAGGGATGTTGGGAGGGGTTGGATAATGCTCATCATTAAAGAAAGAGAATTAGTATCAGATGGAAGACACTGGAATAACCGGAATCCGGAATTCCAGGTGTTGCTGAATGTGGCTATGAATTGCCCTCATCCCCAACCCTTCTCCCCAGGGAGAAGGGAGCTAAGATTCTTGTTCCCTCTCCTTTGGGAGAGGGCTAGGGTGAGGGCGGCAAAAGACTCAAACCCGAAAATCATACTTCTATTCAGCAACGCCGAATTCCAGCAGCCAGTCGGCAGAAGGTAGCCAAGTTCCTGAATTCTGGATGTTGACTCCTGCCTCTACTAAATTAAGTGTCCCGCTTGACCCAGGTCATCCTCCTGTGAGATGCACTGCAGGTGGGGTATAACTAAACCCATGTCCGACCTTCTTCAACAGCTTCAGAATGCTGCCCAGCAGGAAGACTGGCCGCAGGTTGTCCAGATTCTGCAACAACTGCTATGGGAAGATCCCAGCCCCGCAGCAACCCTGTCAGAACTCTATCTACCACCGGCGCTGGCAGTGCTAAGCGCGGGAGATTTTACCGCTCGCTGGGATATTGCCCGGCTCTTTCCCCGGTTGGGCGAGGCCGCGATCGCCCCGTTGGTGGCGCTGCTGCAGGATGCCGATCAGGATCTGGAAGCCCGCTGGTTTGCCACCCGCATTCTGGGTCAGTTTCGCCAATCAGCAGCCATTGTGGCCCTCACCCAGGTAGTACAGAGCAATGAAGTAGAAGAGTTGACTGAAATGGCAACAGAGGCCCTGGCTGGTCTGGGGGCAGATGCGATCGCCGCGTTGACCAACCTGCTGCCCAATCCAGCAACTCGTCGCCTGGCGGTGCAAGCCCTGGCCCAGATCCACCATGCTGAAACGGTGGAGCCGCTCTTGCAGGTAGTGGCTGATGCGGACGCCACAATCCGCACCCTGGCCCTGGAAGCCCTCAGCAGTTTTGCCGATGTCCGGATTCCCCCTTTATTGGTGCAGGCTTTGACGGATCCATCGGCCCAGGTTCGACAGGCAGCCGTCAGCGGTTTGGCCACTCGCCCCGAATGGGCAGAAGCCCTGAACCTGCCAGAATTACTGGCGGATCGCCTGTGGGATATTGATTCCACTGTTTGTCAGGCAGCGGCGGCTAGTCTGGGCCGGTTAGCCATGCCAACGGCTACGGATAACCTGTTCCGGGGCTTAACCGCTCCCCAGACCAGTGTTTCCCTGCAACTGGCAATCGTGCGCGCTCTGGGCTGGACCGGATCGAAAACCGCCCTGGACTATTTGTCCCGGTGGCTGTTAGAGACCGATCAGGCTGACGCTGCAGTGCAGCGGGAAGTGATTGGCATTTTGGGACGTTGGGCCGATCCCAGCCTGAAATGGCTGGCCAGCCGCCCCTTAATCCAGATGTTGGAGCACGCAGCGGTCGGACACTTGGATCTAAAACCGGAAATTGCCCTGGCCTTAGGACAACTGGGCCAGCCGGAAGCCCTGGAACCCCTGATCTCGCTGCTGGCCAACCCGGATATAGGGGTGCGGCTACACGCGATCGCGGCCCTAAAGCAAATTGACCGTCCGACGGCCTATGACCAACTCACGACTCTAGTTCACCAACCGGCCTTACCGGACACTCTGCGGCAGGGAATCGAATTTGCCTTGCAGGAATGGAGCCTGAACTAGGGCAAGGGCACTGGGTCGGCTGTCTGGAGTCATGGGTGACTGTCCCAGCCCCCAGAAATTTTCCGATTACCGAGATAATCTTTGCTACACCACCCACCCTATAATCAGTGCGAGAACGTGTTACGATCGCTTCTCGCTAAAAAATTTTGTGATAAATAGGTCAGCCTTTGATCTTGTGTCATCCCCCGCCCTATGTCCTAACCAGGGCAGGGCGATCCCAAGTTACGGGTGTTCCACTTTTGAGTCTGTTCATCGATTTAATTTGAGTCTGTTTAATAAGGTCCCGGTTACTGATGTCAGTCTACTTACCCGTATTGGTTTGTCACCCAGAACTTGTTGGTCACCCAAAACCTTGACACCGATCTACATCAGTACGTTTCCAGGGTTTCTGTTTGAAAGCCAGCTTTTCTGCCTTTTCTTGACCGATCTCCATGCAATTCCCAACTGCTCAACGTCGAACCAAAATTGTCGCAACCATCGGGCCAGCTACCAGCAGCGCTGCAACTCTCCGGGCCTTAATTGAAGCTGGGGCCACCACCTTCCGGCTAAATTTCTCCCACGGAACACATGAAGACCATCAGCGCAGCATTCGGCTGATTCGCCAGACCTCCTTTGAGTTGGACCAGCCGGTCGGCATTTTGCAGGACTTACAGGGACCCAAGATTCGGTTGGGGCGGTTTGAGCAAGGTTCGATTGTCTTAAACAAAGGCGATCGCTTCATTCTGACCAGCAAACCCATGTTGGGCAATCAGGAAATGAGTTCGGTAACCTACGAACCCCTGGCGGATGAAGTACCGGAAGGAGCCACGATTCTGTTGGATGACGGTCGGGTCGAAATGAAAGTCGAGAAGGTTGACCCGGAGGCCCAGCAACTCCACTGCCGTGTCGTGGTAGGTGGGCCTTTGTCGAACAACAAAGGGGTCAATTTTCCAGGGGTCTATTTGTCCATCAAAGCTTTGACCGACAAGGACCGGCGAGACCTGATGTTTGGCCTGGATCAGGGCGTGGACTGGGTCGCCCTCAGCTTCGTCCGCAACCCCCAGGATGTGCTGGAAATTAAGGACCTGATTTCCAGCGCTGGCAAAGATGTGCCGGTGATTGTCAAGATCGAAAAACACGAAGCGATCGAGGAAATGGAGGCCATTCTCTCCATTTCGGATGGGGTCATGGTGGCGCGGGGCGATTTGGGTGTGGAGTTACCCGCAGAAGATGTGCCCATCCTGCAGAAGCGACTGATTGCCACGGCTAACCGTCTGGGCATTCCCGTGATTACCGCCACTCAAATGCTGGACAGTATGGTTCACAGTCCCCGCCCTACCCGGGCCGAAATTTCCGATGTGGCTAACGCCATCCTGGATGGCACCGATGCGGTTATGTTGTCCAATGAGACGGCAGTCGGCAAATATCCGGTAGAGGCAGTTGCCACCATGGCCAAAATTGCCATTCGGATTGAGCAGGAGAAATCCGGTCGCACCTTTGAAGACAGCGGTCGAACCATTCCCAATGCCATCAGCCATGCTGTCGGTCAGATTGCCGAACAACTGAATGCGGCTGCCATCATGACCCTGACCAAGTCCGGCTCTACGGCCCGGAATGTTTCCAAGTTTCGCCCCCAAAAACCGATTCTGGCCGTTACTCCCCATGTGGATGTGGCCCGTCGTCTGCAACTGGTTTGGGGAGTAAAACCCCTACTGGTGCTTGACCTGCCCTCGACTGGCCAGACCTTCCAGGCAGCCTTGAATGTGGCTCAAGAGAAGCACCTGTTGCAAGAAGGCGATCTGGTCGTGATGACGGCTGGCACGCTCCAGGGCGTGTCTGGTTCTACTGACCTGATCAAAGTGGAAGTGGTGACAGCCGTCCGTGGCAAAGGCATCGGCATCGGTCAGGGGTCGGTCAGTGGTCGGGCCAGGGTGGTTCATACCAACCAGGAAACCAGTCACTTTAACCCTGGAGAGATTCTGGTTGCCAACCACACTACCGCTGACTATGTGGATGCCATCCGCAAAGCCGCTGGAATTATTACAGAGGAGGAAAGTCTAACCAGTCATGCCGCGGTCATCGGTCTACGTCTGGGCATTCCAGTGATTGTAGGAGTGAAAAATGCGACCTCGGCCATTCGGGATGGTGAAATTGTCACTCTGGATATGCAACGAGGCATGGTTTACTCCGGTGCAGCAGTGCCCAACCAAGTAAGCGGCCCCTTGCCCGTGTGAAGACTGAAACTGCTTCGACCGTGCCTGGGGCCTTTCTTTGCTCAAAATGTCCTTACTGGTCGGATGGTGATAACTCTTGGAGGGTTGGAAGAGGTGCTGAGGTTATTAAGTCTGCTGCTGGCTCTTGGGGGATCACCTCAGGGGTGACAGCCTCCGAAAGGGCAACAGCGGCTTCCGGTTGCGCCATCTGTTGCTTTTTCCCATGCATGCGGATGCCCAGGAAGACATCATAGAGAAAGCCCAGGAAGTCTTTGGTGGTTTGCAATAACCCCAAAGACTGGTGACAGCCCTTGGCATCAAGCAGGGGTTTGGTGGCGTAGTAAGCCCGCTCATAGTGATACCAGGGAATAGAGGGCCAAAGGTGATGGATCAGATGGTAGTTTTGACCCATAATCAGCCAGTTCAGCACCACGCCAGGATAGACCCTGGCGTTTTTCCAACGATCGCGCTCATGGAACGGACGATGGGGAAGATAGTCAAAAAATAAGCCCAAGGCCAGACCAACAAAGGCCAGAGGCACAAACCAAAAATTGAAGATATAGCTGATGAAGCCAAATTGGTAGCCCAGAACAATCAGGAGCGCCAGTAGGGAGCGGGCCAAAATCCATTCCAGTAGCTCATGCTTCCGCCAAAGACGACGCTGGAAGAAATAAATTTCGTGGTAGAGAAAGCGGGAATTAATCAGCCAGAGCGGGCCCATCGTGGAAACCACATGATCGGGATCATTCTCCGGATCATTGACATTGGCATGGTGCTGCATGTGCACCCGGGTAAACACCGGAAAGGAGAAGCACAGCATTAAGGCGCTGCCATGTCCCATGATGGCGTTGACAATCCGGTTGCGGTGGGCCACGTTATGGCAGGCATCGTGGATCACCGTGCCAACCATGTGTAGAGCCAAAAAGTTCAAGCAGAAACTAGACCAATTGTACCAATGCCAGTAGAAGTGCCCAATCGCTGATAGCACGGCAATCGTCACCGACGCCAGAAACATAATCAACGTCGGATTCAGCTCACCCTCACCCGCTGGACCCAGAAACTCCCTTGGCACTGTCAGGGGCTTAACGGCCTCCGACATCTATACCTCACTCCTTTCAATCACCGTTGAATGCACCCCTGCGAGAGAGAATGCTAATTAATGACTTTATCACCTTGTCGTTACATCTCTTAATCGCGAATCCATTAAACTTTTTGATTGGGCCAGGAATGGAACCGGCTGGCAGTACAGGCTGAGGTTTAGTTGGAGCGGGCTTGCACCCGCAAATAAGCCTGAAGAACTGTAAATGTTTGACTGGTCGATAATCTAAGCCTGACGCTGGAAGCTGTATCAAGTTCTACCGAAGCGATCGTGGTAAATCCGTTACGGTCACTTCAATTGACCATTGCGATTGATTCGATTTCACCCCCGCATGCGCCTGGAGCAGTTACAAGCATTTCTAGCAGTTGTGGAAACGGGCAGTTTCCAGCAGGCCGCTCACCGTCAGGGAGTCACCCAATCTGCCATCAGCCGCCAAATCCAAGCTCTGGAGGCTGATTTGGGAGTACCCTTGCTGCATCGCTCCAACCAGACCAGACCAACGGTTGCTGGCGATCGCCTCCTGCCAAGGGCCAGAAAAATTTGCCAGGAATGGCAACAAGCAGTCACGGAAATTACCGAATTACTGGAGGGCAAACAGCCAGAACTCTGTGTGGCGGCCATCCATTCCATCTGTTCCTATTACCTGCCGCCGATTTTGCAACAGTTTTGTCAAGACTATCCGGAGGTGCAGTTGCGGGTAACGGCATTGGGCAGCGATCGGGCTCTGAAAGTCCTGAAAGATGGGTTAGTCGATCTGGCGATCGTAATGAATAACCGCTTTTTGACCACCAGCCCGGAAATGATGGTGCAGGTGCTTTACGATGAGCCGATCAAGGTGCTGATGGCGGCTAACCACCCGCTGGTTCACTATAAACAGGTGCCCTGGAGGGATCTGGCCCAATATCCCCAGGTGGTGTTTAAGGACGGCTACGGCATGCAGCGGATTGTGCAAGAGCAGTTTGAACGGCGGGGAAGTCAGCTTAAAGCCGCTTTGGAGCTGAATACACCGGATGCCTTCCGGGGCGTGGTCCGTCAGGGAGACATGGTGGCCCTATTGCCTGAAACAGCCCTGGTTGATGCCTATGCAGATCCGACCCTGGCGGTGCGTCCCATTGCGGCAGAACCCCACGGTGCTGAGGATCCAACCATCCAAGAGCAACTGGCTGATCCGCCGCTCACCCGCCAGGTGGTGTTGGTGACCACCCGCGATCGCCTGCAAATCCCCCCCATCCAACACTTCTACAAATTGGTCACCGACCTGATGCCAGTTCAAGTGCAAAATCAACCATTGCCAGTCGTCAGCGTTGAGTAAACTGTGAAGACCTTCTAGGGGAAGCCTGCTTGCCCCTTACCCACATCAACCGGAAGATTCAGATGAGCCATGCCTTCAGAGACCTGCTGCGAAAAGTTGGCAGCGGCACCCATACCAGTACATCCCTAACTCGCCAGGAGGCCGCAGTTGCAACGCAGATGATGTTGCTCCAGGAAGCCACGCCAGCTCAGATTGGCGCCTTCATGATTGCCCACCGGATCCGCCGACCAACCGGCGAAGAACTGGCTGGCATGTTGGATGCCTATGATGAATTGGGCCCGCAATTGGACGCTATTCCCAGTCGTTATCCAGTCATGGTGATGGGAGCCCCCTATGATGGGCGATCGCGCACGACTCCCCTAGCTCCCCTGACGGCTCTGATCCTAGCAACGGCTGGCTGCCCCGTGATCCAGCATGGCGGCGATCGCATGCCTACCAAAGAAGGGGAACCGCTGATTGACTTCTGGCGCGGGTTGGGGGTGGACTGGGGCCAACTATCGCTGGAGCAGGTGCAGCAAGTTCTGGAAACTGCTGGTCTGGGGTTTGTCTATCTGCCGGTCCACTTTCCCCTGGCTCAGGGCTTAGTGCCTTACCGGGAACAAATCGGCAAGCGGCCCCCCTTTGCCACCCTGGAACTGATCTGGTGTCCCTATGGTGGTGAGGCCCATCTGGTTACGGGATTTGTCCACCCGCCCACGGAAGCCATGTTTCGAGTCGCCTTGGGGTTGCGGGGCATGCGTCAGTTTACCACCGTCAAAGGGTTGGAAGGCAGCTGTGATTTGCCGCGGGAGCGGACCGGCATTATTGGGCTGGGCGAAGAGCGGCTCCATCTCCATCCCCGTGACTTTGGCTTCGAAGGCCAGAACGTTCCCTTAGAATCAGCCGCCCAGGCCATCGCGGCTATGCAGACTGTACTGGTGGGAGAGCCATCCGAATTGCGGCGATCGCTCCTCTGGAACAGCGGGTTTTACCTCTGGCGAAGCGGCATTTGCCCGTCTATTGGGACCGGCATCACCACCGCCGAAACCTTACTGAGCAGCGGTCAGGTAATGCAGAAACTTCAGCAACTGCAGGCTGCTATCAAACCGCTGCAATTGGCTCAAGGAATGCGGGAACACAGCCTTTAGTCTGCTCCCAACAGGATCACCTGCAGCCATTGCCGACCTGTGGTGCTCAACAGGTGCACCCAGCGATCGCCTCCAGCCAACCGCCGACCCAGACAATCATTTACGGCAGGAAAACAGCCAACCGCCTTGACGCATCAGGATTTTCCGACTTAAGTTGGTAGTCAGGAATCGTTGTGCCCAGCCTGGATGGATAAAACTGCATCTCTCCCATCAACCTTAATTGTTTCAGGCTTCCATGCCCTGTCTGATCCACTCCGGGTGCAAATTCTGGATTTATTGCGGCAGCGGGAGCTGTGTGTCTGCGACCTGTGTGAGGCGCTCAGCGAACCCCAATCCAAGCTATCGTTTCATCTCAAAGCCCTAAAAGAAGCCCAACTCGTTAAGGCGCGACAGCAGGGACGTTGGGTTTACTACAGATTGAATTTGCCCCAGTTCGTAGTGCTGGAACACTATTTAGCCGAATACCGCCGCTTCAGTCCCATCTTACCAGCCCCGACCTGTCGCGAAGAAGCCTGATTCATCAAATTTAGTTGATTAATTTTTGTCAAACGTAGTCTTACTGGCTTGACAAATCAATTTTATTTGAAATGATTGAGAATGTGCCCACAAAGACGGGAAGACAGACAATCATGCTGATCAAGTCATCCATACCAACCATATTCAGATCGGTCGGTCCTAGTGTAGAGCAGGAGTTAGGGGGTGGGAGTCAGCCGGTTAAAGTTGATCTTAATAGAATCAAAGGTCAGAAAAGGAGGGGCTTTGCAGCTTTAGTAGGGGCTGCCCTGATGCTGACAGCCTGTGGTGAACCGACTCAAAAAACCTCGGTTCAAAATAATCAGGCGACGACTGTCGAAACGGCGGCCAATGCCGGTTCTTCGGATGGTGTGATTCGGATTGATGGCTCCAGTACGGTCTATCCGGTTACGGAAGCAGTCAGGAAGGCGTTTCTGCAATCAGAGGGAAAGGCCGCCAAGGTTGAAGCTCAGTTTTCTGGCACTTCTGCAGGCTTTCGACGGTTTTGCGCAGGCGAAACCGATATCAGCGATGCTTCCAGACCCATCCTGGTACAAGAAATGGAGACCTGCAACAAAGCAGGGGTGCGATTTATTGAATTACCGATTGCCTTTGATGCCTTAACTCTGGCAGTCAATCCTCAAAATATCTGGGCTAAGGATATTACTGTTCAGGAGTTAACAAAAATCTGGGAGCCTGCTGCTGAGGGAAAAATTAAAAACTGGAATCAAGTTCGCGCTTCTTATCCTAATCGCCCGCTGGCTCTGTTTGGAGCGGGCAAAGACTCTGGGACATTTGACTACTTTAACGAGGTCACAACCGGAAAACCCAAGCTGAGTCGGAAGGACTATACGGCTAGTGAAGATGACAATGAGTTGGTAGATGGCATTGCTAAAGATATTAACGCCCTTGGCTATATTCCGTTTGCCTACTTTGAAGCCAATCAGAACCGGTTAAAGGCGTTGGCCGTTGACAATGGTAAGGGACCCGTTTTACCATCCCGTGAGGCCGTCCAAAATGCCAGCTATCAGCCTTTCTCGCGCCCCCTGTTTATCTATGTCAATGCTAAGGCAGCCCAGGAAAAACCGGAATTAAGACAGTTTGTCGATTTCTATCTAAAGAATGCCAAAACCCTGGTGAATCAAGTGGGCTACATTCCTTTGCCCGATGAGGCCTATCACATTGCCAAGGTGCAATTTTACAAAGGGGAAGTGGGGACGGTCTTTGAAGGCGTGCCCCAACCCAATGTGACGATCGCCGAGTTACTGCGCCGGCAAGCGGTTTTTCAACTGACCGCCGAATCGGGCAATGGTCAAACAACAAAGTAATGCTTGAGTT
>CAZBTL010000118.1:9368-12890 GCA_964494755.1 uncultured bacterium
GTAATGCTTGAGTTTGGAGACAGATGAATGGGTATCAATCGTGCAGATAGCCGCTCTCCGGTGGTTCGGGGTGGCAGCGACTTGAGTTTTTTTGAGCGGTATCTCACCGTTTGGGTGTTTCTTTGCATTATTGCTGGAATCCTGATGGGGCGATTGTTTCCAGGAATAGCGACAGCGCTAGATGCCATGAGTGTTTACCAGGTCTCCATTCCCATCGCCATTTGCCTATTTTTCATGATGTATCCCATCATGGTCAAAATTGATTTCACCCAGGCAAAACAGGCCTTCCGAACTCCCAAGCCAGTGATGCTTACCCTGGTGGTGAACTGGCTGATCAAACCCTTCACGATGGTTGTCTTTGCCCAATTTTTTCTGGGTTGGCTTTTCCGTCCGCTGCTCACGGGGACAGAGATCATTCGAGGGGTGGAAGTCCCTCTGTTTAACTCCTATATTGCTGGAGCTATCCTGCTGGGAATCGCTCCCTGCACGGCCATGGTCCTGATGTGGGGCTACCTCAGTTATGGTAATCAGGGACATACGCTGGTGATGGTAGCAGTGAATTCCCTGGCGATGTTGTTCCTGTATGCGCCCCTGGGGCGATGGTTATTGGCAGCAAATGACTTAATCGTTCCCTGGCAAACGATTGTTCTGTCTGTACTGATCTACGTCGGCCTGCCGCTGCTAGCTGGGATGTATTCCCGCCATTGGATTCTACAGCACAAAGGGCGAGACTGGTTTGAGCGTAGATTTCTGAAATATCTTAGTCCAATTGCAATTACCGCTCTGTTGATCACGCTGATTCTTTTATTTGCCTTTAAGGGAGAATTAATTGTCAACAATCCCTTCCATATCTTGCTGATTGCCGTGCCTCTGTTTATCCAGACCAATTTTATTTTCTTGATTTCCTATGTGGCGGCTCAACGACTGCGTCTGGCCTATGAGGATGCGGCTCCAGCAGCCCTGATTGGCGCCAGTAATCATTTTGAAGTGGCGATCGCAACTGCGATTATGCTGTTTGGCTTAAATTCGGGGGCTGCCCTAGCAACCGTGGTTGGAGTGCTGATTGAAGTGCCAGTCATGCTGATGCTGGTGGAAATTTGTCGTAAAACGGCCATGTGGTTTCCCCGTGAGCCAGAAAAGGCAACCTTACGGGATCCCCGCTGTGTCAGTTCGTATTGAAGGTGGCGAGAGTGAGAGAGGAAAATACGATGAAACGGGTCATGTTTGTTTGCAAGAAAAACTCAGCCCGATCGCAAATGGCAGAGGGCTTTGCCAGACATCTGGGTGTGGGCAAAATTGAGGTCACTAGTTCGGGATTGGAAGCCAGTCAGGTGCGCCCGGAAGCGATCGCCACCATGAAAGACGTTGGGGTGGATATCAGCCGTCAAACTTCAAAGGCGTTAAGTGAGTTTCAGCCGGAAGACTTTGATGTGGTTATTTCTCTGTGCGGATGTGGGGTAAATTTACCACCTGAGTGGGTAACCCGAGAAGTCTTTGAGGATTGGCAATTGGATGATCCAGCGGAACAACCAGAGATTTTTCCTAGAGTGCGGGATGAAATCCGAGAGCGAGTCATTCGTCTCCTTGATACATTGCAATAGACCTCTGCAAGAAGAATACTGCCTTCAGAGAAAGGGCTTCAGGAGTTTGTAGGGCCGTATACCATCAAACTCTCTACGAAAGCACAGGGGTTTCAGACTTGGTCAATTGGGAATAGACGCAATAAGTCTGAAATTGAAAATTATCAGATCCCTAGAACCCATTCATGAAGAGTTTCTTTGATTTTCAAGCTGTCTAATCGGCAAAGGTTGGGCGAAACGGCGATGCAATGCAAATTATCCAAGCTGCTAACCCCAATGCTGAACTACGAGAGGCTCAAATCACATTTTTGCGATCGCTAGCGGAGGAAGTATCCTGATGACTCAGCTACTTATCATTGGAGGAAGTGATGCTGGCATCAGTGCTGCTTTACGGGCGAGAGAGCTAGCCCCTACTACGAGTCCAATGATCGTGATGGCAGACGACTTTCCTAACTTCAGCATCTGTGGGTTGCCGTTTTTCCTCAGTGGAGAAGTGACCGATTGGCGAAATCTAGCTCATCGAACAAAGGAAGACATCATCCATGCTGGGATTCAACTTCTTACTAACCATACCGCGACTACAATTCGCCCTCAGGATAAAGTTGTAACCGCTATTGATGCGGCAGGAAAGGAAAAACATCTGACCTACGATCGCCTCATCATTGGGACAGGGGCCGTATCGAACCGCCCTTCTATCCCAGGAATTGACCTACCAGGTGTCTATTTTTTGCGGTGGATGGCAGATAGTTTTGCTGTTCACCAACACCTTACGGAACGCAACCCCCGCTCTGTTGTCATCGTAGGCGGTGGGTATATCGGTTTAGAGATGGCCGATGCGTTGGTTTTACGAGGGTTGCAAGTAACACTGGTGGAACATAATCCATCTGTCCTTAAAACTGTTAATCCCATCCTAGGAGACATGGTTAAGGGTGAACTCGAACGTCACGGAGTAGCCGTTGCGAATGGAGTATCGATCACAGCAATTCAAGAGCAGGGAAATCAACTACTGGTCTCTGGCTCTGATGGGTTTAAGGAAGCTACAGATATGGTACTTGTTGCGGTTGGAGCGAAACCCAATACCCAGCTTGCTCACTCCGCTGGAATTGAGATGGGCTTTGGAGGAGCAATTCGAGTGAATCGCAAAATGGAAACCAGCATACCCGATATTTACGCGGCTGGCGATTGTGTCGAAACGTGGCATCGGATTCTTGACCAAAATACGTACCTCCCGCTTGGGACTACTGCTCATAAGCAAGGTCGCGTGGCAGGTGCGAATGCTGTCGGGCACAGCCAGATATTTGCAGGATCATTAGGCACCCAAGTTGTGAAAGTATTTGACCTCGCAATTGCTCGGACTGGATTACGCGATTCCGAAGCACTAGCGGCAGGCTTTGACCCCCTTACCCTTGAAACAGACGTTTGGGATCACAAGGGGTATTATCCAGGGGCGCACAAGTTGCGAATTTTAGTGACGGGTGATCGCCAGACCGGAAAACTACTGGGTGCTCAAATTGCAGGGCACTATCAGGGAGAGGTCGCCAAACGAATTGATATTTATGCCACTGCTCTATTTCATGGTATGACGGTTGCAGCAGTCAGCGATCTTGACCTTAGCTATACACCTCCTCTCGGCAGTCCTTGGGATGCTGTACAAATGGCTGCTCAAGCCTGGAGTAAAGCTTTGCAAAGCGATCTTGCGTGCTGTCAATCTGCCTAAAACCAAAATTATGATTAAGTGTGACCATCCCCCCAGAATTCTGTTCCTTTATGGTTCCTTACGAGAGCGTTCCTATAGTCGTCTTCTAGCAGAAGAAGCGGCCCGGATTATTCAGGAATTTGGAGCTGAGGTAAAATTTTTTGATCCGCGAGATTTGCCAATTTACGGCAGCGTTCCAGAGACCCATCCCAAAGTTCAGGAACTGCGGGAACTCAGTCAATGGTC
>CAZBTL010000119.1:0-12880 GCA_964494755.1 uncultured bacterium
CCTGACAACAGCTATTACCGGTTCACGCGAAATTGGCAACTGAAACTAGTGTTCTGTCAAACCCTAATTTTAAGGTGAACCCATTGGCTCGTAGTCGGCGCTTTAGCGCTGAAGCGCTGACTACAAACCCTAATTTTTAGCGTTGACGCTGCACTAGCAACTGAAACTGGCAACTGAAAACGGTGGTCAATCTTCTATGCTGCTGACCGTCGTGGCAATGGCTGGCAGCGATCTGCAGCGCTATCCAAAGTCAATCATTTACCAGCTATGGCTTACTTCCCCCCTCTGGATCTTGTCCCAGATTAATCGTTGACAGATTTGTAGTTCTTCAAAACTGACCTTGCCGTCTGAATTCATCCGGGCTTTGATCGTTGCCATTTCATCGGCGCTGAGCAGGCCATCCTGAATCGCCCGCTGCACCAAAGCCGTGAACTGTTCTAATTCTTGCAACTCCAATTCAGTCAGGGGTTGAGCCATTGGGCGTGAGATTTGCATAGGAACTGCCCCCTTTCCCAGGTCTTACAAGTCACACAGGTCTTACAAGGCACATTGAAATCCGGCCCTTTCTACTCTCCGTTATCGCTCAGATATCACCTGTTTCTTTGTGCCTTCATGATTTATTCCATTCGGCAATTCCTTTACAATCAGAAAAATGGTAATCCGTACTCAGGATGACTTCATGATGAAACCGGCTGTCAGTTTGATCCAGGCCCAGTCCTACGACCACGACCAACTGCGGGCTTCCTTGGAGCGCCTGCTGGAACCGCTGGGTGGCATGGCTGCCATTGTCAAACCGGGCGATCGCGTGTTGCTGAAACCGAACTTGCTGACCGGCGCCCGACCAACCAAGGAATGTGTCACTCGCCCGGAAGTGGTCTATTGCGTGGCCCAAATGGTGCGGCAGGCTGGCGGCAAACCATTTCTGGGAGATGGTCCGGCTTTTGGCACCGCCCGGGGAGTAGCCCTAGCCAATGGCTATCAAGCGCTGCTGGATGAGTTGAACCTACCTATTGTCGAGTTTCATGGTCAGCGGTATCAGACCGTCAGCGATGAGTTTAACCACCTGCTCCTAAGCCAGGAAGCCATGGACGCCGATCGGGTCATTAATCTGCCCAAGGTGAAGTCCCACGTCCAACTCACCCTAACCATGGGGGTGAAGAATTTGTTTGGTTGCGTTCCCGGCAAGATGAAAGCCTGGTGGCACATGGAAGCTGGCAAAGACCGCGATCGCTTTGGCACCATGCTGGTAGAAACCGCACGAACCATCGATCCCGACCTAACCATTCTGGATGGCATTGTGGGCCATGAAGGCAATGGTCCTAGCGGAGGGGAGCCCCGCCGCCTTAATCTGCTGGCGGCCTCAACCGATGTCTTTGCCCTGGACCGGGCGGTGGTGCATATCTTGCAGGTTCCACCAGCTTCGGTGCCGACCATTGCGGCATCCCAGCGGCTAGGACTCTGCTCTAATCTGGAGGCTATCCACTTTCCTGCTCTACAGCCAGATGCCCTGACCGTTGCGGACTGGCGGTTGCCTGACCGGATGATGCCGATCGACTTTGGTCTGCCACGGGTGATGCGATCCACCTTCAAGCATCTTTACATCCGGTTCATTAAAGAACCGATGCGGGCTTATGCCAGTCGATAGTGGACTCTAAGAACCTTGGGGGATTACTTGTCCGGCCACAGGGATATCAAGTTATGAGTCAAAAGATTAAAACATCTGTAACTCTTGTTTCGTCTTGTGTGCTGGTATGGTACAACCCTGGCTGATTCGGTATGTTTAGCGTAGAAGAAATCAGAAGCGATTGACTGTCTGAATTTTCTGTTAGCGCGCTCTAACCCTTTCGTCTGTATGGAAGAAGTTCTATGTCCCCAGTCATGTTGCGTCAACTGTGGGCCTTGGTCGAAACGACGCAAGCCCCAATTTTGTTGAACCTGGATGATCCCAGTCTAGTTCAGTGGTTGCTGCGACAGTTAAAGACCCAGCAACCAATCAATAGCGAGGAAATGGCTGTTTTCAGCACCTACATTCAGTCTCGTCTGCCGTTGATCCGAGCTCTGGCTCTGAGCCGTCTGGCTTTGGTTTAAAGCGGGTGGGTTTGGTTGGGTGACTTCTCAGGCTCGGTGGGAATGAGTCTATCCAGGCTGAATGGCGTTGTAGTGGTCGAGAAAAATGGGTGCGATCGCTGCAACTAGTGAGTTGAACGAACTGGTGCGGGAGCTTCCCGCTCGGCGGTGAATGGATTACCCGTCGATGAATTGCCCAAGAAAAGCTGGCCTTTCAGAGTGGCGTGGTCAATGCTTCCTTGAATGATAACGGTTGCTCGACAATTGGCTAGTTGGGGTAGAGAACCGATGAGTGTGAGGGTTTGGTTATCCCAGCGGCCCGTCAGAGGGGGCCGTTTTCGGGTGGACTGGATGACCTCCGGATTAGCTGTAGCCGGTAATAAAGCTCCATTCAAGAACAGTCCCGATTGGTCTACTAGCAGCCGTAGGTCTTGATTCTTCAGGCATCCAGGCATGGCTCCCTGAATTGAGTAGAACCCATCAATCGGGTCAGGCGCTCTTAAGTTCGCTTCGCCGTAGGCCGTAGCAATGCTAAAAAGGGCAATGACGGCTACCAGGGTGCCGCCATAAAACAAGACAGATTTGAGGCTAAGAAAGCGGGTCATGCCGTGACCTCCGGTTGTTCCAGGTCATCCTGCCAGTCGGTATGTTGCAAAACTGATCCCAGGTGGGAGGTGACCCTGCCATAGCGACGGGTGATCAGCAGCGACGAGTGACAGCGAACCGCTAACTCATCGGTATAAAAACCCAAGGTCTGACGTTCCAGACCCCATTCCCGGCTGGCTCCGGCGATAGTTAAATCAGCCAACTCGGAAGCTTCTACCACTGCTTCCATGGGGGGGGCCGCCTCTGTCTGGGGCAAATGGATCCGCTGTCGAATGGAGGCTGGTAACTGGTTCATGACCAGACGTAACTCATAGGTTAGGTCGTTGGTTTGGGATTCCGGGTTAATCCGCAGAATGGTGAGGGCACAGTTGGTGCAGTTGGTCAGCAGCCGCAGGGCAATCTCCAGGGCCAGATCGTTGTGGACATTGGGAATGTAGGGAACCAGCAGATTCTCCAATTTGCCGTGCTGCCGGTCGATAAAGACCGCTACATCGGTGTGGGCGCTACTGAGAATTTGGCCCACCCGGCCGCCCAGGCGGTTTTTACTGAAGGCTGGTCGATGCCAGCCCATCAGGATCAGGTCAATTTGATCCCTGTCAGCAACCAGGGCCGTTTCCTGGGCCACATCAGTGGCCACTCGAATGATGGGCTGTACTAAAGGGCGAACGGCAGGTGGCTCAAGGGCGTCAATTAAGACCTGAATATGTTGCTGCCGTTCGGCGATTAGCCGATTTACCTCGGCTGGAATGCTTTCGTAGGAATAATCTTCTTCCAGCGGGATCAGGCTGAGGGGATAGATCGCTGCAGTTGGTTGGATATCCGATCGGGGTAGTCGGTTGCCAACGGCGATCGCAACGGCTAGTTGGATCAATCCCTTTTGGGTATTGGGATTAGCAATGGGAACCAGGATTTGATAGTCGGGGCGTTGTCCGGTTGGCAGAGGTGGTTGTTCCGGCCCCAGGGGTAGGGGCGGAGCAGCCGCATAGGTCAGTCCCAAGAGTGGCGAAGTCATAAAGGTTGTGACCAGCGCCATAATCACCAGCATGGTAAACAGTAGCGGCGAGATGACGTTCAGGCTCAAGCCAATATTCAGCACAATTAACTCGGTCAGGCCACGGGTGTTCATCAGCCAGCCCAGCGCCGTTGCTTCCCGTGGTTCAACTCCGGATACCCGGGCAGCGGCAAACGTGCCGACAAATTTACCAAAAATGGCAACGAAAATCACCATGCCGCACATTAACCACAAACCAGGGGTGTTCAGCAGACCAATTTGGGTTCGCAGGCCGCTGTAGGCAAAAAAGATCGGTAGCAGGAAGGTGAGGACAAAGTCTTCAGTTTTTTGGGCCAGTTCCCGGGTTAGTTCTGCATGTTTGGGCATAATTGCCCCCAACAGGAAGGCTCCAAAGATTAGATGGATGCCGATCAACTCGGTCATCAGGGCCGAAACCACTACTCCCATGTAGATTCCGGCCAGGGTAAACTGGGTCAGCCGTCCGGTGCGATTGTAGAGTTTGGCCAATTTCCGCAAAAACTTTTGCACCACCAGCACCATAAAGAGAATGTAGAGGATGGCGGCCAGGATAGTGGGAATAGCGCCCAGCATGCTGTTGGTGCGAGTGACGGCGATCGCCAGGGCCAGCAGACACCAGGCGGTCACATCATCCACTGCAGCGCAGGTCAGGGCCAGGGTTCCCAGCGGGGTTGATTGCAGGTTGTTTTCTGTAACGATGCGGGCCAGGACAGGGAAGGCCGTAATCGACATGGCTGCCCCCAGAAAAAGGGCAAAGGCTGTAAATGAAACTGAGGAGTTAGAGACCTGGGGATAGAGGATTAGGGCGATCAGGGTGCCCAGAGAGAACGGAAACAGAATACTGACATGGGAGGTAAGGACGGCAACATTGAGCTGATTCTTGAGATATTTGGGATCCAGCTCTAGCCCAATCAGAAACATGAAGAAGATCAGTCCGATTTGGGACAGGACCCCCAGGTAGGGAATGGTTTCCGCTGGGAAGACCGATGCTGCCAGGTTGGGCGCCAACACCCCAAACAGGGAAGGGCCCAACATAATTCCGGCTACAATTTCACCAATAACCAGTGGTTGCTTGATGCGGCGAAAACCCAACCCCACCAGTCGAGACACCCCGATGACGAGCAGAATTTGGATTAGAACCAGCACTACCGTATCGAGTTTCATGGATCAACCAAGGTAAAGGAGAATCTGGGGTTGCGGCATAACCATGCAAGCACTCTGGATAAGGTATCCGAAACCAGCAGGGAAGATCTACTAACTTCAATGCAAAGGGCTTGGGAACTTAGTCAGTCGGGTTATGGGCGCCTAACTGTAATGACTGCCGCAGACTCTGGAGCCAGGCCGTATCTTCTGGTTCAAGCGATAGCTGCAGGGGCTAGTTGTAATCAATGATCGCGACAATCAAGCGATTATGTACCCCTGGCCAAAATTCTGGATTTTCCAGATAGGGATCCATCCCTGGGAACGGTGAGGGCATGGGTAATCTCCTGCTTATTGGAAAGACGGATTGCCTTAGTTGTAGCGTATCTGGCTGGCTTTGATTTCAGGCTCCTTGCTGTTGATCCGTGGACGCTTTACTGGGGGGGGCCGGTAATTTCAGCGATCGCCCCCGCCAGGTCCAACCCCAGCCGGTTGCGGTTTTGATCAGAGAGCCAACGGCGATCGCGGCCATCAACCCGCCACCAACGCCAGTGAGCCACCAATATCGGCTGGGAATGGCGGATAACTGCTGAATGATCTGGCGCAGCCGGAACTGCAGCAGGATGGTGACCAGCGTAATTCCCGCGCCCAGAGCGCTTATCCAATTCCTCGGCTGAAGCATGGCCTGGGTTGAGAAGACCAGCAACCCAATCCAGGGCAGGCTACAGACCAGCAGCACCATGACCGACAAATGAACCGTTGCCCGCCAGTTACACCCGGATCCGAGATACCAGTTTTTGGTCCAGCCTTCCCACAGACTGGCCCAGGAGTCGTACATCCGCACCGTCGCCAACTGATGGCCCAGGACATAGCAGTAGTGCAGCCCCCTTTGCTTGGCCAACCGGGCCAGTTCCACATCCTCTACCACTTGATCGGCGACAGCCCAATGCCCCCCTAACTGGTCATAGGCGCTGCGGCGGAACAGCATAAACTGACCGCTGGCGAAGGCCGCCTCCTGTTTGGGATCGTTCACCGCGGCAAAGGGAAACCCAACGCACAGAACCCCAAATACCAGCGGTTGCACCAACCATTCCGCCAAACTGCCGCACTGGTTGGCGGGACAAACAGAGAGTAAATCCAGGTGATTCTGCTGCAAATAATCGAGGGCGGTTGCGATCGCCCCTGGTTGCAGCCGCATATCCGCATCCAGAAACAGTAGATAGGGACTGCAGGTTTGCTCTGCTCCCTGCACGCAGGCCCAATTCTTGCCCATCCACTGCGGTTCCTGGGGCCGGGGAGAACCCGCCAGAATGTGTAAGCGGGGATCCTGAAGCTGGGTTTGTAATTGATGGGCGATCGCCAGCGTGTCGTCAGAGGACTGGTCATCGACCACCCAGACCTGCAAGCGATCGGTGGACCCATGATCCGCTTGCAACACCGCCTGCACACAGGCTGCAATATTGTTGGCCTCGTTATAGGCCGGAATAATGACTGAAAGCAAAGGTTCGGCCGGGACTTCCTCAGGCTCTTCCCTGCTGTTAGCCCCGGCTGACAACTTGGTTGAGTTGGCTATTTCTAAGTTGGGAGCCGTTGCCGCCGTCTGAGACAGTTGAGCAACGTAGAGAATATTCCCCAGCAAAGCCAGGGTAACGGCGATCAAAAGGATCAAACCTGAGTGTCCTGCCAGATAAACCAACCTGTATTCTAAAAGATTCATCGCTGGGGCCAGCCGGAACTGGTCGGGGAGTTGCTTAGGCATTGACCGTTGTCGCTGCCGCCCCCAGCCTTTAATCAATCCCCAACCCCCTAGTGTTCGAAATTAGGTGGTCTGTGTGACAACGGAAATGGATGAATTGAGTAAAATTACAATAAGTAAGTTGAAACAGTTGATACGATACAAATAATTCTTTGCATTTTGGAGTAGATTCTTTAGAAACATTAAGCTTCCCTGCTTATAATCTGAACATGCTTCACTTTTCACGGGCTCTTGATGCGGAACGGGAGCAGGTTTTTTACATGATATAGACTTCTAGCCTTGTCACCGTGCTGTATTGCAGTGAAAAGTGCTGTCATTCCAGGAAATTCCATCGGATACTTTTTTGCCTTGCCCTTTATTGAATGGTGAATGATGCCTCGGATACTCGTCATAGACGATGACCCTGCAATTTCAGAACTGGTTGCCGTTAATTTGGAAATGGCTGGCTATGATGTTAGTCAGGCTCCAGATGGCATAAAGGGTCAGGCTATGGCTCTACAACTTCAACCGGATCTGATCATGCTGGATCTGATGTTGCCAAAAGTTGATGGTTTTACGGTCTGTCAGCGGTTGCGTCGGGATGAGCGAACCGCCGATATTCCTGTGTTGATGTTGACAGCACTGGGTCAGACCCAGGATAAGGTTGAAGGGTTTAATGCCGGTGCCGATGATTACCTGACCAAGCCGTTTGAAGTGGAGGAAATGCTGGCCAGGGTGCGGGCGCTTCTGCGTCGGACCGACCGAATTCCCCAGGCCGCCAAGCATAGCGAAATTCTTAACTACGGACCGTTAACGCTGGTACCTGAAAGGTTTGAAGCGATTTGGTTTGATCGAACGGTCAAGTTGACCCATTTGGAATTTGAGCTGCTGCATTGTTTGTTGCAGCGCCATGGTCAGACCGTTTCCCCCAGCGAAATTTTGAAAGAAGTGTGGGGCTACGATCCAGACGACGACATTGAAACGATTCGGGTTCATGTCCGCCATCTGCGGACTAAGCTGGAGCCGGATCCCCGCCACCCTCGCTATATTAAGACGGTCTATGGGGCTGGCTATTGTTTGGAATTGCCCGCTACAGCTCAGTCGCTGGATGGAACTGCGGCTGCTAGCTAGCTCCCAGCAAATGTGGGTGCTGATTTGAGTTCCTATCGGTTTACCTGGTTTGACCGTTTTTGCCTCTGGTATCCACCCGGATGGCTGATTCTGTTTAATCGTCATTGGCAACACTACCATGCCGATCCGGATGGCTGGCGCAGTCTGGAGTATGGGCTGTTCTTGCTGCCAGGTGGTTTTTATCTGGCCCTGTTGCTGCGCTGGCTGCGGTTAGGCTGTCAGCCTCCTCGATCGCGAGTTAGCCAGCCCGATCCCACTTACCAGCGGGCTTTTCAGCAGGAAGTGCTGACCCCTATTGCCCAACGGCATTTTCGGGCAACTCTGGCGCTAGAGAACCCTTTGCCCACTCAGACGGCGGCGATCGCGGTGATGAACCATGCTGGCATGTGTTTTCCCTGGGATTTTCTGTGCCTGGTCTGGTTACTGAACCAGCAAGGCAATTGGTTTATCCGGCCGCTAGCCCACCCACTGTTTTTCGACCATCCCTGGTTGATCTGGTGGTTACCGCCTGGTTGGGCCGAGGTGATGGGTGGCGTGCGGGCCGATCCAGACAGCTTTGAGCAGGTGATGGCGGCGATTGCAACTGCTGCCAAATTTGAGCTCGGAACCAGTGATATTGATATAACGTTGCTTCTGTATGCCCCAGAAGCTTGGCGAGGATTGATTAAACCCCGAAATCAGCAATACTGTCTGAAGCCGTTTGATCCCAGCTTTTTGCGCCTCAGCCTGCGCTATCGGGTGCCAGTGTTGCCGATCGCCTGCCTGGGCAACGAATCCCTGCATCCGTGGACCATCAATCTGCAGCCCCTGGCTCGCTGGTTAGGACTACCCCTGTTTCCCCTTTCTCCACTGATTCTGGCCTTCCTTCTGTTTCCCTCGATGGGCGTCTGGGCCATGCCCACCCATCTGCGTTATTACCCACTGCCGCTCTGGCAACCCTGGCAGGACTTAACCGTGCAACCAGGACAACAACCGAGACGGGCCGTGCTGTATCAACTGGCCGATCGCCTGCGATCTCGGTTGCAAGCAACCCTTCAGGGATTGCGTTCCCAGCCCTGCGGTGGAGAACGGAAAGAGAATGCCTGACTCCAACCTTCCCCTGATTGGATTGGCAGGAAGTAGGGGCGGCAAAACGGCTGGTCAATGATAGCTTAGGTCAGAACGCTGAGGGCAAGGTGGATCGGTCAAAGCCGAGCTTGGGTAGGTGTTCTGACTCACCTCCGCCCCGTTGCCCATGGCTATACAACTGGGTGCAAGCGACGACCAGGGAACTTTCATGTCTTTCTCATCCAGCCGCCATCGATGTGGATTATCTTAAAGAGCTAACTCCTGGCTCAGGAATGATGGTGTCCAGGCAATTGACCAGGCTCCGGTCGGCACCCAGTCAGAATCTGCATTGCCCAAAGCCGACAGATCGTATGACCTCCAACAAATTAAGATATGACTCCTTCCATTGCAACGGAACCGGCTCTCCAGCCACTGGATGAGTACAATCAAGCCCTCATGGCCCAGGTTCATCCCCCTGATTGGGTTAATCCACAGCCAGCGGATGGTTACGATCTGGTGGTGATTGGTGCTGGCACCGCCGGACTGGTGGTGGCGGCGGGTGCTGCCGGTTTGGGGCTGGGCCTGAAAGTGGCCCTGGTCGAGAAAAGCCTGATGGGAGGGGATTGCCTCAATGTCGGTTGCGTGCCATCCAAGTGCGTGATTCGCTCTTCCCGAGTGGTGGCTGATTTGCGGCAGACTCTGCCATTCGGCATCCAGCCGCCGGATCTGATTAACGTTGACTTTGCAGCGGTGATGCAGCGGATGCGGCGAATTCGGGCTGGGATCAGCCATCACGACTCTGTTGAACGGTTTCGCCAATTGGGGATAGATGTGTTTCTGGGGCCAGCCCAGTTTGTCAGCCGTGACGCGATCGCAGTGAACGGTAGCCAGTTACGGTTTAAGAAAGCGGTGATTGCTACCGGGGCCCGTGCCAACTGTCCCCAGATTCCTGGGTTGGCCGAAGCGGGCTATCTGACAAACGAAACGGTCTTTTCGCTGACTGAATGTCCCAAACGGCTGGCTATCATTGGCGGCGGCCCGATCGGCTGTGAACTGGCCCAGGCTTTCCAGCGCTTGGGCAGTGCTGTGACCCTGCTGCATAAGCATGCGCAGGTTCTTGATCGCGAAGATCGGGAAGCGGCTGAGATCCTGCAGCAACAATTCCGGCGAGACAATTTGCACCTGGTGCTGGACTGTCGCCTGGAAAAGGTAGAAACAACGGATACGGGCATCGTGATTCACTATCGCCAGAATGGAACTGTCCAAATGGTTGAGGTGGATGCGGTGCTGGTAGCTGCTGGCCGCAGTCCCAACGTCGAGGGGTTGAATCTGGAAGCGGTGGGGGTGAAGTATGAGGCCCAGCGGGGGGTGATTGTGAATGACTATCTCCAGACCACCAATCCCCGCATTTATGCCGCTGGAGATATCTGCATGAACTGGAAGTTTACCCATGCAGCAGATGCTGCCGCCCGCCTGGTGATTAAAAATGCTCTGTTTTCTCCCTGGGGCCTGGGACGCAGCAAACTCAGCAGTTTGGTTATGCCCTGGGTGACCTACACCGATCCGGAGATTGCTCACGTCGGTCTGTCTGCACAGGAGGCCCAGGCACGAAGGCTAGCAACCCACACGATCAAAATTCCGTTTGCCACTGTTGATCGCGCTTTGGCCGATGGCGAACCGGAAGGCTTTGTCAAAATTCTGCACCAGCGCGGTTCGGACCAGATTTTAGGCGCAACCATTGTGGCCCGCCATGCTGGGGAAATGATTAGTGAGGTGACCCTGGCGATCGCCACCAAACAGGGCTTGAATGCTTTGTCTGGGGTGATCCATCCCTATCCCACCCAGGCCGAAGCCATCAAGAAAGCCGCCGATGCCTATCGCCGCACCTTATTAACACCGCGAACCCAAGCCTTACTCAAGCTACTTAGCCGATTGAGCTAAGCCAACCAGTGCAATGAACCGCGTTTCCAGGATCCAGTTGCCGCCAGTGGGGCATGCCCCAATTCAATCAAGGGCATCCTCCCCAATCATTTCAGGGGGTATCCCTCAAGTGAAGTCAGGGGGTGTCCGTCAAGTGAAGGTCCCGGTCTTAACAGGAGTTAGATCCGTGCCAGTGGGTGCGGGGCGGTTCGGTGCGGACCAGCAGATTGCCCCTGGAAATGACGTATTGGATGGTGGGGCGGCGAGAAATCGCATCGTAGCGATCGCGGGCATGGAGAACAATCAAATTGGCCGGTTTACCCACTTCGATGCCGTATTGGTCTGCCACATGCAGGGTTTTAGCCCCATTCCAGGTCACCATGTCGTAGCAGGCATTGGCCTCATCAATTCCCGTCATCTGGCAAATATGCAGTCCCATGTGGGCCACATCGAGCATGTTGCCTGTTCCCAGGGAATACCAGGGGTCCTGCACACAGTCATGGCCAAAGCTGACATTCGTGCCCTGTTGCCAGAGTTCCTTGACGCGGGTGACGCCACGCCGTTTGGGATAGGTGTCGGTTCGGCCCTGGAGGGTGATGTTAATCAGAGGATTGGCCACAAAGTTAAGCGGGGTGCGGCGCAGAAAGCCCATGAGCTTGGTGGCGTAGGCATTGTTGTAGGAGGCGAAGGCGGTGGTGTGACTGGCGGTGACCCGATCGCCCATGCCACTGCGGATGGCGCAGGCCGCCACTACCTCCAAGAAGCGGGACTGGTCATCATCAATTTCGTCGCAGTGAATATCGATCAGGCGATCATAGATTTGGGCCAGCTCAAAAATGCGATGTACCGATCTCACCCCATCTTCGCGGGTCAGTTCGTAGTGGGGAATGCCCCCCACCGCATCGGCTCCCATCTCCAGCGCTTTTTCCAGTAAGCGCTCATTTTGGGGACTGCTATAGATGCCATCCTGGGGAAAGGCCACCACCTGCAACGTCAGCCAATCTTTGACCTGTTGCCGCACCTCCAACAAGGCTTGCAAGGCTGTCAAGCTGGCCTCGCTGACATCGGCATGGCTGCGGACAAACAAGACTCCCTGGGCTGCTTGCAATTTCAGGGTTTGCAGAGCCCGTGACTGGACATCTGCGAGAGAAAGCGACTGTTTGCGATCTCGCCAGATCTCAATCCCTTCAAACAGGGTGCCGCTTTGATTCCAGCGGGGCTGGCCAGCCGTCAGGGCCGAGTCCAGGTGAATATGGGACTCCACAAAGGGGGGACTGACCAGTTGGTGCTGCAATTCCAGCGTCAGCTTGGCTGTGCCGCTGATTCCAGCGCTAATGGCAGTGATGACGCCACCTTGAATGGCAATATCCCCAGTGGTGATCGTTCCATCCGACTGAAGCAGGCGACCCTGACGCAGGAGCAGATCATACATAGGGGGGGTCTAACTACACCACCACCTCATGGGCAAAATTCTCCTTTCGCACAAAGGAGAAAGGGCCTGCGATCGACCCCCAGACATATTCGTCCGTCTCCGGATCCAAACCCAGGTCATGACTGAGAAATCGGTCCGCATCAATTTCAAAGGTGCTGCTGAGATAGCTGTTTCTGCCTTTTCGCACTACCATACATCCCTTACCAGGTTCCACCTGTCCTTTGAAACTGTTGCCTGCCCATTCCACGACCATATTGCAACCGGGCAGTTTTTCCAATTGCTCCGCTTTGAGTGTGGCCAATCGCTTCAAATCACGGGAAGCGCCATAGAGGGCATCCTCTCCCTGAACCCGATAATTTTCGATTTCAATCCGATCCTGGTTGATCACGAGTTTCAGCACCCTGACCCGATAGGGATCGTTGATCATAAAGTCGTAAGCTTGCTCCACAAAAAAACTAACCCCGGAGAGCAGATCCACTGGCAGGGGACGCATACAAACCCGAATATGAGCAAACAGCGGTGGGTTGTCAAATGCCTGCTGCTGATTACTGAAATCAGCAGCCATCCAGCGGGCCAAGGTAGCAATATCGGTAGAGTGACTCATGGGACTTGCAAACCAAATGGTGGTGGAGTGAATTCATTTATTTTACGGTTGCAGCCTGGTTGTTGGAAAACTAGAGCCAGAAAGGAGAGGCGATCGCCGGACCCAACCCTCCTGCTTGATCGTTCCCTACCCCATCAGCCATTTCAGTTAATACTTTAGTTCAGTCGG
>CAZBTL010000120.1:0-12879 GCA_964494755.1 uncultured bacterium
AAAGCGCCGACTACGAGCCAATGGGTTCACCTTAAAATTAGGGTTTGACAGAAAACTAGACAAAGATGCTTGTCTAGCCTTGTAGGATTCACGGTTGACTCTATCCCACTGTAATTATTCACTCCCCCCCTGGCAAAACGACCGAAACCCCTGATTTCTCGTTGAGAAGTGGGGGGAGTGTGAACAGTTACATCCCACTTATCGGTTAGTGGACCAATTAGCTATTCCAAGCAACCAAGCTAAATAATCATCCCATCAGGAATAATCGCATTTTTCAGTACAACCACAATCCCACTTCGGATATAGAAGCCCAAATTTTCCCGTTCAGCCTCTTCAACCCGATCTTTGTTCACAATTTGAACATTACACCCAATACGAGCATTCTTATCAATAATGGCTCGTCGGATAATAGTATCTCGGCCAATTCCCAACGGAATGTGATCAGGGCCGCAATCCCCCCGATCTTCATATTGAGGTTGATAATAATCCGCCCCCATGATCAGCGTATCTTCAATCAGACAACCCGCTCCAACCCGGGACCTGACCCCAAGAACCGAGTGGTTAATGGCGCAGTTTTTTAGAATACAACCTTCGCTGATAATAGACTCCCGCACCTGACAATCCAGCATCTTAGTTGGAGGCAGATACCGGGCCCGAGTATAAATAGGAGCTTTCTCATCGTAGAAGCTGAAGGGGGGATGGGGCTGCTGGGTCAAGGCCAGGTTGGCGTCGTAGAAAGCCTCAATCGTTCCAATATCTTCCCAATAGCCATTAAACAAATAGGCCTGGACATTATGGTTGCCTGAGGAAGCCGGAATAATTTCCTTGCCAAAATCAGTTTGATCCGGTGCTCCCCGTAACAATTTGATCAAGACATCTTTACGGAAGACATAAATCCCCATAGACGCAATATAGGGACTCTGTTGGGCTTCCTCCGGCGTAAGACCCAGAACTGTGGTGTCCACTCGCATCTCAGCCAGCGCATCCCCCTTTGGCTTTTCGCTAAAACTCACCACCCGCCCGGATATATCGATCTTCATCAAGCCAAAGTCGGAGGCTCGACGGTCATCCATCGGCACTACAGAAATCGTAATGTCTGCGTTAGTTTCACGATGGCGCCGAACAAATTGGCCATAGTCCATGCGATAAAGGTGGTCACCTGAGAGAATGAGAAATTCATCCACATCCCACTCTTGCAGTAACCAGAGGTATTGCCGCACAGCATCAGCAGTTCCCTGAAACCAGTTGGGGTTTTCGGGGGTCTGTTGGGCTGCCAAAACTTCTACAAATCCCTCACTAAAGCCGGAAAAGTTGTAGCTGCGGGCCAGATGGCGATTTAAGGAGGCAGAATTAAACTGGGTCAGGACATAAATCTTATAGATTTCTGAATTAATACAGTTACTAACAGGGATGTCTATCAGACGATACTTACCTGCTAAGGGAACTGCAGGTTTCGCCCGTTGCTTAGTTAGCGGGTAAAGACGGGTTCCTGCACCGCCGCCCAAAATAATTGCTAATACTCGTTTCACAACCAAATTTTCCTCGCCTGTCTGCTCCCACCTATTAGTGTGAAGCTGGACGGCACCGTTGGCAAGGGTTGACCGGAAGAAGAATCAAAATTGGGATTAGCATAGGAACAGGATCCTTCAATTCCCGCTGTCCTGATGATCCCTGACGACGCCTCCAGCCGCGCCCTACTCGTACAGAGCAATCTGGGGCAGACTGATCAAATAGCGATAACCAGATTCAACAGAACCGTGGATGGTCAAAGTGCCACCATGCAGGGTTGCCAGTTGTTGCCCTAAGCGAAAACCCAGATTTTTCTCTGCTCCGATTGCTGGTTCGCTGGGTGGCTCAGCCGAAACGGGTGTGGCGTCAATCATGGCGGGATCTATTACAGATGACGAATCCAACATGGCGATCGCGTTTGCCGGCGATCTCTGGCAATCGGAACTGGGACGGCTGCTGGGTCGCGATTGATGGGACTCACCTGCTATGGAACTTCTGGAGGACGTTAACTCATTAGTGTACAGGTCAATCGCTGGCAGCCCTTCTCCTAACCAGGGGTGGGACACCCAAGCAGCAATATTGAGATGGGTGTCCCTGCGAGATACATGCAATCGGATCACGCTACCAGCCGTGGAGGTTTGAATTAAGTTGAAAATCAGGTGATACAGCAACTGTCGGACTTTATCCTTATCCAGGAACCAGATGCGATGGCCTGGTTCCACAGACAGGTGAATTTGCTGTTCCCGCCGGTTGGCAGCCTGTTCCAACGTATTGATAGCCTGCTGACAGAGCATTTCAATATCTACCGCTGTCAAATTCAGTTCCCGACTGGCATCAGCCACATGGGACAGTTCCAAAATCTCGTGAACCAGGGAAAGTAAATACTGCCCACTGTGGTGAATGATGTCCAGATATTCTTTCTGTTTTACCGTCAGGGGGCCATAAATTTCACGGCGCAGCACACTCGTCATACCCATCACAGATGTTAAGGGTGTACACAGTTCTTGCGTCAATTGGCCCAGAAGTTCATATTGCAGTCGATTGGCCAGTTCAACAGTTTCAGAGGAAGGGACGGCTGCACCGCCAGCAGATGATAAAGGCTGACAACCTTGCCGTTCATACTCACTCATACTCCAGCGAGCAGTGAGTTCCAGGAACTCAAGCTCCCGCTCCGGAAACTCACGCGGCTTGACATCCATCACTGCCAGTGTACCGACACAGTCTCCACTACTAGTGATGAGCGGAACTCCCAGATAGGCGCGGATTTTCAGCCGTTGGGTCAGGAAGCTAGTGGCAAAAGCCGGATGGTCCAGGGTGTCACTAATCAGCAAGATCTGCTTGCTATCGACCACGTAGGTACAAAAAGAGTCCTGGCGTGGTAGTTGACGGGCTGTAGCCAGGGGATTCATGAGTCCCAGTTGGGATAAGCCAACCGCAGATCGGATATGTTGGCGGTCGCTATCCAGAATGCTTAAACAACAAACGGGCACATCCAGAAAATGGGATGCGGTCTGTGTTGCTTCCTCAAACACCGGAATCAGGTCTGTCCCAAGTAAGCGCAGTGTTTTCACGGCGAGAAGTCGTTGCTGTTCCTGTGCAGCGGCAGGCCGATCAGCCAGTTTACAAAAGAGTGGATTGTCTGGGTTAATCATGTGAGGTTGCCCCCGTACTCACCGCAGAACCCTTAGCAGTTCAGTCCAAGAGTCATCTTTTACAGACCCATCGTTCCCAAACCATTGGAGTAACGAACGTCTGGAAAGCAAGTAAGATTACGGAACTTGCGGTATTCTCAGTCGGTGAGGCGGAATTTATACCGATTTAATCTGAGGCTGCATAGAATTTACCCCACCGCCTGCGGCACCTCCCCTTGGTAAGGGGAGGTTGGGAGGGGTCAGATAATGCTTATCATTAAAGAGAATTGGTATTAGATAGAAAAATTACTGAATCTCAGGACATTTCTAGAAAATAACCATCCTTAATAGGATGTTGGAAAAGTCACTTATGGTGTGTCAAAACTATCCAGATCCCCCTAAATTCGCCTAAGCCCCTGTGAGGATACGTCTGCGGCGTAGCAAAAGGGGGCTAGGGGAGATCTTGAAGTATCCAACATCACAGCCTATATAGCAGTCCTAAATGATTTATGAACGACTGGATGGTGAAAGAGCTTTGTGAGAAGGATTTCCTGCGGAAACCTTTCACAATCCTGATCGGATCGCTATACCTTGTCAAACATCCTCTAAACATCTCCTGAAGTTTAGGCCGACCAGCTTGTTTTTCCGATCTGGAACCACCTCACCTGAGCGATGCCATAAGGATCAGGACAATTCAATTGAAATTCCCTCAATTCAGGTCAAACTGTTCCAGGCCGGATGGACTAACAGGGATGCGAATGGCCGCACTCCTCGCAACTGGTTTGACAGGGGCAGGTGTCCCTTTGGAGCAGATAAGTCCCAAATAAATTCCTGGGGATAACGAGTCCAGTTATTGCCACTTTTCCAGGCAATTTTATCCCATAGTTTTTCCCAGTTTTTCCCCACACTGAGCCACAATTCCCGTTGTACAGAAAAACCAAATTTGCCTTCGGAATGGGCTAGCCAAAGTGCATTGATCGTTTGTAAGTCTGGGATGGGAAATCGCTCAACTTCGGTGAAATATACCCACTTACGCTGAACTGCTTGGGGGCCCGCCAGTTCACATAACTTGTGTAGGGTCATCTGGTCAGCGGCCTGAAAATATTGGTCTGCCAGCAGTTTTTGTAAGTCTGAATAGTCAATTCCCGCTGCCGATTGGAGCGGCACGATGCCATTAGGGAAATGAACTTGTAAGAAGTCAGTGGCTGTTGAAGTGGGGGTGCTAAAAAGCACTTGATAGGCTTTTCCTGCAACCAATCGGGAATTGGCCGCCGATGCCCCGTCGTTGAGACCTAGCAGCCGAGTTTTTTGCTCCAGGAGAAAGGCCATAAGCACAGAAAGACCGGCCTCTCCCAGGGCTGCTAGGTCTTGAACAGCCTGGAGCTGAGTTTTTTCAGACCCCGTTCGGAGTTGGGTAGACAGAGTAGTTAGTTGATCTGCAGCATTGGTTGCAGGTGTGGCGGTGACATTACTGGTACTGCTCAGGGAAGGATTGTCGAGGGGGTGTAGGCTATCCATGAATGAACACTGCGTCAAAACACCAAGAGTTTGGCAACACGGTGGATGCCAGAGTCGGAATAGATTCTGTCAGGAGGACGATTGGCGTAAAGCAGTCCTTCTGAAATTTTCACAGGAGCCTTGCTGAGAGTGAATTCAGCAAAGGTGCTTGCGACCCAACTTATTTAGGATGGGAGCAGGGTTGCTTGAGTCCTGCCTTTTAATACCCTACACCTTATTCTCTCCACCCCCACGATTCCTTTTACATCAGTCGGAATTGGATGGTTGCTCTGTGGGGGGGGTGTATCCATGTTCAAAGGCAAAGCGAACCAGTTGAGACCGGTTTTCTAGCTGCAATTTGCTGAGGATATTGCTGAGGTGGGTCTGTACGGTGCGCGGGCTAACGAATAGACGATCGCCAATTTGCTTGTTGGTATAACCCTGGATAACTTCCCAAAACACTTTTTCTTCTGCAGGAGTGAAAGGTAACGGGCCGGGGGCCGGGGCAGAGGTATCCGTCGGCAAAGGAGAGGTTGCTTCGGCGGCTTTTTGCATCAAGCGGACAATTTCGCTATGGATCCGGCGCGTCCGTTCCAACTGAGCTTCAATTTTGGCTAGCAGTTCGCGCGGTTCAAACGGTTTGATTAAGTAGTCGTCTGCCCCAATCGTGTGTCCTTGAATGCGGTCTTCAACTTCTCCTCGACTGGAGAGAAAAATAAAGGGAATCAGCTGGCCGGAGCGGGTAGCTCGCAACCGGCGACAAAATTCAAATCCATCCATCTGGGGCATCATGACATCTGACACAACCAAGTCGGGCGGATCTTGTTCAAAGGCGGTCAGCGCTTCTACACCAGACGCAACTCCTTGGACCAGATATCCCCGTTTTTCCAGATAGCGAGTCAGGGCCAGCCGCAAAGTTGCATCGTCATCAACCACCAGGATTCTTTTCATCGAAATCCCCAATCGAGATTCAAGGGGTTACTTTCCAGATCACGTCGAACCAAGCTCAGCCTCCGCTATTGGCAAAATTATCATGCAACCTATGCTTGAGAAAGACAAACACAGACCTGATCTCTCATTCCGCCAGTATCATCAGGTTCTATTCTAGGATGCCCATTCACCAGTGGATAACTGGATGTCCAGGTCAAGATTGTTCAGCGTTCACATCAAGGGGCTGTGAAAAAAGTATGGCAATAGGAAAGAATCTGGTAGCCTACCAAAAGATTTATCCCATCTGCCTGGAATGAAACATTTCCGGCCAGAGAGGACTTTGATCGATGTAAGAAAGACAGTTTCAGTCTGGGCTCAATTAAGTTTAGACACTCAGACTACAGACGCGATCGCGACTTTTTGATTACAGATTGGTTGACATCCGCACGCAAGCAGATGGTTGACTGAGGGGATTGTTATGAGGAGCTGTTGTCCATGACCTACGAAAAAATTGCACCTCCCGCAACTGGGGCATCCATCATATTTCAGCAGGGTGAGCCAATTGTGCCAGATAACCCCATCATTCCCTATATTCGGGGAGATGGGACGGGTATTGACCTGTGGCCTGCCACCCAACGTGTTTTAGATGCGGCGGTCGAGACAGCTTATGGTGGCCAGCGGCAAATTGTCTGGTTCAAAGTCTATGCTGGCGACGAAGCCTGTGAAAAATACGGCACCTATCAGTACCTGCCAGAAGATACGCTCCAGGCCATTCGGGAATATGGCGTGGCTATCAAAGGGCCTCTGACTACACCAGTTGGGGGTGGGATTCGCTCTCTCAACGTGGCTTTAAGGCAGATTTTTGACCTATATGCCTGTGTCCGGCCTTGCCGATATTATGACGGCACGCCGTCTCCCCATAAGACCCCAGAAAAGCTGGATGTCATCATCTATCGGGAGAATACGGAAGATATCTACTTGGGGATTGAGTGGGCCCAGGGTAGTGAAATTGGCGATCGCCTGATTAAAATCCTGAATGAAGACCTGATTCCCTCCACGCCAGAACATGGCCGGAAGCGCATTCCACTCGACTCCGGAGTCGGCATTAAGCCCATTAGCAAAACGGGTTCGCAACGGCTAGTTCGGCGGGCCATCCGCCACGCCCTGCGCTTACCCAAGGAAAAACAGATGGTGACCCTGGTGCACAAGGGCAACATCATGAAGTACACAGAAGGGGCATTTCGAGACTGGGGCTATGAGTTAGCCACTACCGAATTCCGGGCAGAATGCGTTACCGAACGGGAATCCTGGGTTTTGGGCAATAAGGAGAAAAATCCCGCTCTGTCCATTGAAGACAACGCCCGCATGGTAGATCCAGGATTTGATGCGTTGACGCCAGAAAAACGGGACAAGATTTGTCAGGAAGTGCAGGGAGTCCTGACCGCCATTTGGGACAGCCACGGCAATGGCCAGTGGAAACACAAAATTATGGTCAATGACCGAATTGCCGACAGCATTTTTCAGCAAATCCAGACCCGCCCGGATGAATACTCCATTTTGGCAACCATGAACCTGAATGGGGACTATTTATCCGATGCGGCAGCCGCGATCGTCGGGGGGTTGGGTATGGGTCCGGGGGCCAATATTGGAGATAGTTGCGCCATTTTTGAGGCAACTCACGGAACAGCCCCCAAACACGCTGGCCTGGACCGAGTCAACCCCGGTTCCTTAATCCTGTCAGGGGTGATGATGCTGGAATACATGGGTTGGCAAGAAGCAGCCGATCTGATTACCAAAGGACTGGCAGCAGCCATTTCCAACCGTCAGGTAACCTACGACTTGGCCCGGCTCATGGAGCCGCCGGTGCCGCCCTTGAAATGTTCAGAATTTGCTGAAGCCATTATTCAGCATTTCAAGGACTAAGCCAGATCAGGGCAAGGTAGATGAGCCGAAGGCGGGAAGTATAGTTAAGCCTATCAATCGACTACTGCCTTGTCCCTGCGGCCTCAACCAAAGCCTGAAATAGCCGTTGTTGTTGGGGGTCCTCTGGTGAAAGCTCAGGATGCCACTGAACTGCCAGGATCCAAGGATGGAATCGATGCTCCAGGGCTTCCACCAGACCATCGGCTGCATGGGCAACCACCTGCCAGCAATCGGGAATTGTTTGGACTGCCTGATGGTGCCAGGAGACCACGTTAATCTCAGGGGAACCCACCATATCTGCTAGACGACTGCCTGTCTGCACTTGCACCGGATGGGCAATGGGACGGCGGGGGTGGTCCAGCCGATGGGCAATCTGATCCCCATAGGTTTCCGGGACGTGGGTCACCAATGTGGCGCCAGTTGCCACACTCAGAATTTGCATGCCACGGCAGATTCCCAACACTGGAATGGTCGTTTGAAGGGCCTGCCTGGCCAGTTCTAACTCAAATTCATCTCGCTCAGCATCGACCAAATAAATTGTGTGGTGATGGGCACCGCCGTAGACTTCTGGGTCAATATCTCCCCCGCCAGCAAAAACCAGACCATCCACAATGTCCAGAATGCGGGCTGGCTCCGGTTGGTTCGGGGGCAGCAAAATAGGCACCCCACCCACTAATTCGACCGCATCAACATAGGCTCCTGGCAGGGTAAATTCGCCAGCTTCGCTGCGACTGTAGGTGGTAATTCCAATGACGGGGCGCTTCTGACTGAACCCTAAATGTTTCATTGCAAGTGTTTGAGACAAGATCAATTCTGCGTTTACCCAGGATAAGCTGCGACGCGGGCTCCACTGAAGCATGGCAAACTTTTTCCCACGGCCATACCATTGCGAAGTTGCTGACGGGCTCCCTTTCCATTCAAGCTATGACTTTCTTTTATAGCCAGAACCAAAAGATATTAGAAAAAACTGTGAGACTACTCCACCCAAACCCCGCTCGCAGGTCATTGCTCACAACCTTCCTAAATTCCGGGCACTTTTTTTCTGCGCTGGCGTCATCACTCTTACCCAGTTCTATCCAGACAGACGACCGCTGGTTGCGATAGAACAGTAGGTGATTGCACTCACTGGAAACTGTTAAAGTCGTATATAGATTGTGAGAATCGACACAGCATTGAAATTACTCCGTCAAGCCAGTAATCAGCCTATGTTTTCCAAACCCTCGTTGCGAAAAGTTCTTCCCGGTCTGGCGATCGCGGGTTGCCTGATATCAGGACTCCCAGTCATTAGTCTGGCTCAGGGAACACCCGGCCTGACGATTTTCGGGGGCGTCAAGGGAGAAGACAACCTGAACTATCGTTTGGACTTTGGTGGCAAGGCTGGCGGTTGGGATCGCTATCGACTGAGGATCCCAGCCAAAAAGATGAAGCTAGCCGTGGCCCAATTTGCCATCTCTTACCCGGACTACTATCGGGGCAAGTTCGATCCCAAAAATGTTGAAGTCATTGTCAAAGATAAATCTGTTCCCCTTCAGGAAGTTAATTGGGATAAGGAGAATAATTTACTAGAGATCTTTCCTGTTGATCCAGTGCCAGCTGGCAGCAAGGTTGAGATTCAGTTAAGCAACGTTAAAAATCCAACCTTCGGCGGCATGTTTTATTTCAACCTTCAGGTTATTTCTCCTGGGGATATTCCCATGTTGCGGTATGTGGGTACCTGGGTGATTGAAATCGGCTAGTCTTAGCGCTGAACCAGACTGTTTAGTAGCCACTTATTCCAAACCCAGAATGTCAGTAAGGACTTCTCTTGCTAGTAGTAGTTCGCCAGGCAGATTTTGAAGGGCTGGCAACCCTTCAACCCCCTGAGAAATAGGTTTTCTGGGTTGAGATTACTAGACCACTAGATTGAGCAATTCAAGCCAATCCGTTCCGATCAACAGAGATGTGACAGCCATGTCTCTGTTTTTTCAGGTCTGTCTGGGTGTAGAATTAGAGACTGTGGCTTTTTGAGAAGCTCGCTGCTTTGTTCGGGAGATAGGAATCATGACTCAACGCACCTTGGGTGGCACACGGCGCAAACGCCGGAGAACCTCTGGTTTCCGGGCTCGGATGCGGACAAAAAATGGACAACGGGTTTTAAAAGCTCGCCGCAGAAAAGGTCGGGCCCGTTTGGCCGTAGCCTAATTAGGGCTACGCTCGGCGGTGTCTGAGACACAGGTGTGGCATTACCGAAGCTGCATCGACTTCGGCAGCGGAAGGACTTCAGCCAGGTTTATCGGGAGGGCAAACGACGCTCTTGCAGGTATTTGACCTTGCGGGTTCTATCTCGCTGGGAAAAAAAATCTGCAGCCGCACTAGCATCTAGCGTTGACTTTAAGGCCGACCAGGTGTTGGCATCCTGCCTTCCCACTCGGATCGGAGTTTCGATCAGCCAGAAGGTTAGTAAACGGGCTGTGGTTCGCAACCGCTTGAAGCGTCAGGTTCAGTCCGCCCTGTATCAGTTGCTTCCCCGTTTCCCATACGGCTGGGATTTGGTGGTTATTGTCCACCCCCAAGCGGTGCAGTGCGATTACTTTAAAATTCTGCAAGAATTAGAACAGTTATTAATCGACGCCGAGGTACTCAATGGGCATTAAAGAGGATGTTTATTACGAAGGGGGACCTCATATCGGTGACCTGATTGTAAATATCTTGTTGGGTTTCACGGTCATTTGCCTGCCCTTGACAGTGGGTGCAATTGTTCGGGCGCTTTGGTTGCGCTATCGGATTACAAATCGTCGTATTTCGGTGACTAGCGGCTGGATGGGGCGCGATCGCATCGATATTGTTTATTCAGAAGTTGCTAAAGTGATTACCGTTCCCAGAGGAGTGGGTCTCTGGGGCGACATGGTAATAACCCTGAAGGATGGCAGTCGCGTCGAACTAAGGGCATTGCCAAAGTTTCGCGAAATCTACACCTACATTTGTGATAAGCTCTCACCGCAAGCCCGTACAGCAAGTGGTGCGCTTGGTAAGTGAAACCAGCTAGACTGGAGCTTGTTCCTGGTTGGTGGCCAGTCAATATTGATTTAAACGTTGGCTTGGTCGATTCCATATCTTCGGTCCAAATTCAGATCATTTCAGTCAAGGGGTAACGTTCAGCGAATGGACTTTGGTACTGGCTTTCTTTCCAACAATGTAATGCTGCCAATCCTGGATTTCTTTTACGGGATTGTGCCCAGTTACGGTCTTGCAATTGTTGCATTAACCCTGGTCGTTCGCTTTGCGCTTTACCCCTTAAGCGCTGGTTCTATTCGGAACATGCGGCGCATGAAGGTTGTTCAACCGATTATGCAAAAGCGGCAGCAGGAAATTCGGGAACGGTACAAAAACGATCCGCAAAAGCAGCAGGAAGAAATGGCCAAGGTTATGCAGGAACTGGGGAATCCCCTGGCTGGCTGCTTTCCGCTGTTGGTACAAATGCCTGTCCTGTTTGCCCTCTTTGCAACTTTAAGAGGATCGCCTTTTTCCGATGTGCCTTACACGGTAAATTTGCAAATCCTGCCCAAAGAGCAAATCGAGCAGGTTCAACCCCAGGCATTTACCACCAACTCCCAAAACATTTTCTTCTCGGATGGTGTCCACGCTCCGATTGCAGCAATTTTACCTGGTGGCAACAAGCTAGGCGTGGGCGAGAAAACCCGGCTTGAGTTTCAAACCACTGAAGGTAAGCCGCTGAAGGAATTACTGCAAGAGTATCCCGATAATGCTGAAAAGCTGGTTCCCCGATTTGAGGTCGTTAATGGAGCTGAGCGCGTCAAGCTGAACAATGACGGAACAATTGAGGCTTTGCAACCAGGGGATGTCAGCCTGAAGGCCGTTATTCCAGGTTTGGCCTCTGATAAGGGTTTCTTGTTCATCGATAAGCTGGGCCGGGTTGGAGCGATAGATGGCGATGGAACCATTCATTGGGACATCGTCGGTATGATTATCTTCTTCGGTGTCAGCATTTACATTAACCAGATGTTGGCTGGCCAGCAGCAGGGTTCAAGCTCTAACCCCAATCAGGATACGATTAATAAGATTACGCCGGTTATTTTTTCAGGCATGTTCCTGTTTTTCCCACTGCCAGCGGGTGTATTGATGTACATGGTGATTGCCAATATCTTCCAGACTTTACAGACCTTTATTCTGTCTCGGGAGCCATTGCCAGAAGCAGTGCAGAAGCTCGTAGAAGCTGAGGCGAAAAGTGCCGACAGTCAGTCTGGGAAAAATGCAATTCCCTTTGAACCCGGACGTCCTAAAAAGAAAGCCTGAAGGTAGTCATGGTGGATGATGAACTGGCGCGGCGCGGGCAAAATTGGTTAGAGCAGTTGCTCCATTTGCTTGGCCTTTCCTCAACTGTCCGGACAGAACTTAACCATCCCCTAACGGAGGGTAGCTGCTGGCTGGAGATTGATGATGGCCAATTGACGCCGGATCAGATCCACACCTTGATTGGCCAGGACGGCGCGGTTCTGGACTCAATTCAGTATTTAGCCAATACGATTCTCAATTTGGGTCAAGCGCCTGACCATCAGGGAGCTGTTACGGTTGAGTTAGCTGGTTACCGTTTGAGGCGGTATGAGGAACTGAAGCAAATTGCCGACCAGGCAGTTCAACAGGTCCGCGAGACTGGTAATGAGATGGAGCTGAAATCTCTTTCCTCAGCAGAGAGACGTCAGGTTCATACCATTTTGAAGCAATACCCTGACATGGCAACTTACAGTCGAGGACAGGAGCCCGATCGCCGATTGGTGATTCGTTTGGCAGAAGGACTCAGTGAGATTTGACCCAGAGGGAATCCAGCGTGTCTATGGAACCAATCTACATCCCTCGGCTAACGCGGGCGCCAGAACGAACTGAAGTCGTTGAAATCAACCAGATGGTTCCTGGGCTGGAGACATTGACCCCCGTTCGCGGACAACTCAAAGTAACACACCACGGGACTTATCTGGAAGTTTCAGCCCAAGCAGAGACAATTATGACGCTGTGTTGTCATCGTTGCCTGCAGCAATATAACTATCGGCTTGCGATCGCCCCGTCTGAATTAATCTGGTTGGAAGATTCCACCGCGGAGCCAGAATTGTCTTTACTGGATCAGGATTTAATATCTGATGATCTGCTTGAGACCCTAACCCCAGACGGAGATTTCGACGCACAAACCTGGTTGTACGAGCAATTGTGTCTGGAGATTCCCCAGCGTCAATTGTGCGATCCCAACTGTCCCGGAATTCTGCCGACCAGTGTGGAAGAACCCGCACCCCTGAAAGATAGCCGCTGGGCTTCCCTGGAAGCTTTAAGAAATAACTTTCTGAATAATTAAAGGCCAATACATCTGTCTACTCCGGTGATGACGACACTACCTTAATTG
>CAZBTL010000121.1:0-12853 GCA_964494755.1 uncultured bacterium
ATCTCAAAGGGAGAGATAACTTTGGTCTGGGCACATCACCCTGCACTCAGACCAAAGCGGCATCCATGGGTTGACTTTGATCCCGTTGCCTAAAACTGCTGCGGCAACGTCGGACTGGGTTGGGCTGGTTGAGTCGGCGCGGGGACCATGGGAGATGGCTGAACAGGCGCGCTGGGCGTCTGCTGGGTCCCATCTTGAAGCTGTTCACTTGGTGGCAACTGATAGGGAATGAACGTAGGCGCCAACTGTCGGGGTTGGGCTCCGCCATCATTGCAGGAATTTAAGATGGCACTGGCACCGATCGAAGAAGCTCTGCTTAGCCCCCGAACACAGAAAGAGTAACGCTCTGGGAAAAGGGTGCGGCTGCAATTATCTAAAATCTCCGCTTCGGTTGCGCCTTTCACATCCTGACGCAGTTTCACAACGCATTTTGCCATTGCCTTAGGACGACGAACTTGCTGACAGGCGGAAAGAATATCCCCCGCTGGCAGAGTAGTGCGTTTGGCGATATCAACCACACATACCCGCAGGTCTTCGGGCTGCAAAGCTTTGGAACAGGCAGCAGTTGCCGCTTCTGGAGCAATCTGACGGCTAATCAGATCCTGGGTACAGTTGTCAAACCGGTTGCGCGGGCTAGCCAACGGTGGCTCCATCAGTCCCGTGTAGCCGGTGAAGGCCACCAGCAGCAGTCCAGCACAAGTACTCGTCCTCGCATTGGTTGGAAATAGCAGACGAGACGAACCATGAGACTGACCCCAGGGAAGGGAGCACAGTTGGAAGAAAGGACGGTGTGACTGTGACATATCGTGATGCGGAGAAACCAATAAAGTTCAATGGGACATCAGGTAAAAGCCTAAAAGCAACCCACTCAAGCTCGCTGCTATCTTACAGCGACCCGGCTGATTCTGCATCCCAATTTGAGTAAAAGCTTCATTTAATGCAATTTCCACGGCAGTTTGACACGACTCAAGCACGAAAGGGGGTTCATTGTTAGGCTTTCTGACTAAGTCTCCATAACTTACCCCAGTGAAAAATGCTGTAAGTCACAAAATTTGCAGCCTGATGAAGTATCAGAAATTATCAGAAATTACGATGCCCGCTGAATTCAGCCCACTAAATCTATTACATTGATAAAGGTAAATCCCTTCATTCGCTGATTCGGCAGAGGAAGCTCGGTATGCATCTGAGTGAAATTACTCATCCTAACCAGTTGCACGGTCTCTCAATTTATCAGCTTCAGCAGGTCGCCCGTCAAATTCGCGACAAGCACCTGCAAACAGTGGCTGCAACCGGTGGACATTTGGGGCCTGGCCTGGGGGTGGTAGAACTCACCCTGGCTCTTTACCAGACCCTTGACCTTGACCGTGACAAAGTGGTTTGGGATGTCGGTCACCAGGCCTATCCGCACAAGATGCTCACTGGCCGCTACTCCAATTTCGCAACCCTGCGTCAGAAAGATGGGATAGCTGGTTATCTAAAACGTTGTGAGAGCAAATTTGATCACTTTGGGGCGGGTCATGCTTCAACCAGTATTTCTGCTGCTCTGGGCATGGCCCTGGCCCGAGACATGAAAGGCGAAAAGTACAAGGTTGCGGCGGTCATTGGAGATGGCGCTCTGACTGGCGGCATGGCATTGGAAGCAATTAACCATGCTGGTCACCTGCCTAAGACTAATCTTCTGGTTGTCCTGAACGACAACGAAATGTCCATTTCCCCAAACGTAGGCGCAATTCCCCGTTACCTCAACAAAATGCGTCTTAGTCCACCGGTGCAGTTCCTGACTGACAACCTGGAGGAACAGTTCAAGCATCTGCCCTTTGTGGGCGACTCCCTGGCTGATGAACTGGACCGGGTGAAGGAAGGGATGAAGCGGCTGGCAGTGCCCAAGGTCGGAGCTGTGTTTGAGGAACTAGGTTTCACCTACATTGGTCCGATTGATGGCCATAACCTGGAGGAACTGATCGCCACCTTCCAGCAGGCCCATGCCACCCCCGGTCCAGTTCTGGTGCATGTGGCCACCGTGAAAGGGAAGGGCTATGAGGTAGCCGAGAAAGACCAGGTCGGGTATCACGCCCAAAACCCATTCAATTTGGCTACTGGCAAGGCTATTCCCTCTAGTAAGCCCAAGCCGCCCAGTTACTCGAAAGTTTTTGGCGAGACCTTGAGCAAGCTGGCCGAAAACAATCCTCGTATTGTTGGAATTACGGCTGCTATGGCCACCGGAACTGGTTTAGATATCCTGCAAAAGCGGGTTCCCAACCAGTACATTGACGTTGGCATTGCTGAACAACATGCGGTTACCTTGGCTGCAGGTTTGGCCTGTGAAGACATGCGTCCGGTGGTAACCATCTACTCCACCTTTTTGCAACGGGCGTTTGACCAGATTATTCACGATGTCTGCATTCAAAAGCTGCCGGTCTTTTTCTGTATGGACCGGGCCGGTATTGTGGGCTCAGATGGGCCGACGCATCAAGGCATGTATGATATTGCCTATTTACGCTGTATTCCCAATATGGTGTTGATGGCGCCGAAGGATGAGGCCGAGCTGCAACGGATGGTTGTTACAGGCATTCGGTATATGGATGGGCCGATCGCGCTGCGGTATCCCAGAGGTAATGGCTATGGCGCCGCTCTGATGGAAGAGGGTTGGGAGCCGCTACCCATTGGCAAAGGGGAAATTCTGCGCAATGGTGATGATCTGCTGCTGTTGGCCTACGGCTCGATGGTTTATCCGACCATGCAAACGGCAGAAATCCTCCATGAGCATGGCATTGAGGCAACCGTCGTGAATGCCCGCTTTGCCAAACCGCTGGATACGGAACTGATCCTGCCCCTGGCTCAAAAAATTGGTCGCGTTGTCACCATAGAGGAAGGTTGTCTGATGGGCGGGTTTGGCTCGGCCGTGCTGGAAGCCCTGATGGACGCGGAGATTACGGTGCCAGTGAGTCGGATTGGAGTGCCAGATATTCTGGTGGATCATGCTACTCCGGACGAATCAAAGGCCGACCTGGGCCTGACGCCGCCACAAATGGCGGAACGGATTCTGGGAATCGTGAACCAGCGGCCTGCGACTGCTCAGGTCTAGTCAGGCTTGCCTGTCAGACCGATCGCAGTCTGTATGGGAATCTGGACAGGAACGGATCCATTACTGCCGGCAACGGACAACTGTTCCTTGGGCGTCCCAGAGCATGCTGAAAAAGTTGCAGTCGGCTGAAATTTGGGGATTTCTCCGGATTGATGCCGTTGCCAATTGTTGTTACGCTATGAAGCACTCATAGGTAATACCGAACCCTCCAGCTCAGCCTGGCGGGTTTTTTGTTGTCCCGGAGTCAAGCAGCAGCGGCCTTGGCTGGAAACAAAACCGGCTGCTTTTGTGCGATCGCGCCTGGATGTGATACACCTGAAACCATCCGATTGAGTCTTCCTAGGCAAGCATTGGTTGAGGCTCCTCAGCAATCATCCATACCCATCTCCACCCTGTCAATGAAAGGTTGACAGCTTATCAAGTACGGTCATGTCTCTCACCGAAAAAACCCGCCAAATTCTGTGGATCCGCTCCGGCAGTCGTTGTGCCCTGTGTCGGCAAGACGTGAAGTTGCAGGAACTGGCGCCAGCCGATCAGATTGCCCCAGACCCCGCGATCGCCGTAGAACACCCTATCCTGACAGCCCCAGAGACTAAACCGCCCCTTGCCCCCCGCTGGGAAGGCTATGACAACCTGATCCTGCTGTGCAACAAGCACCACCAGCAGATTCAGGAAAATCCAGATACATTTCCCAGCGAGCAGTTGCACCAACTCAAAACCCAACATGAACAATGGGTACGGCAAACCTTGGCAGAGTCAATGGAACCCGCCAGCCCACCCATTACCAGTTATGGCGGTGTCTCGCTGATGCCCAGAATTCAGACTGGTAGGAAACTCACCCAGACTTTGCATGGGGCTCACTTTTTTTCCTTTGAACACGACGAACTGGAAACAGAGGAAGATAGCTTGTTGGTGGAACAGGTGACCCAACAGTTACGGGACTGGGGCAACCATCTGAATCAGGTGGAAGACGGGAACGTTTTACATCCCGACTTTACACTGAACGCCGATCTGCAAGCTTTGACCAACCAGGGATTCCTGTTCTTTGGCGAACAGCAGCATCGAGTCCTCCATCTGTGTGGCGCTGCTGGCAACTGGGCGATCGCCAAAATCTGGATGACCCGCGAAATCCATCCGCCGCATCGAATTCCCTCAGACTGTCCTGCCTAATCTTCTACCCTGCTTAACCTACTCTGCTTAACCTACTCTGCGTAATCCGCCCTGCGAAACCCTGCCAGGGATTGATCAACGATTTGCCCCATCCCATTCTGGAGTTTGACTGTGAATTTGGGTCAATGGCTCGGTTTATTCAGCCTGATTGCGGCCATATATATCCTGTGGTCGATTCGGCAGGTTTTGTTGTTGATCTTCGCCGCCGTTGTTCTGGCCAATAGCTTGAACCTCCTGGCCCAGTGGTTTCAGAAGAAGGGAGTGCCGCGATCGTGGGCCGTCTTCCTGACCGTCTGGTGTTTTCTGAGTGTAACCGTTGCCTTTTTCTGGCTGGTGGTTCCCGCCCTCACCATCCAATTTCAAGAACTTTTGGTCTTGGTTCCCAAAGGGCTGGATCGGCTAAACATTTGGCTGGGCTCACTGGATCGACTGGTGCCGCCCCAACTGAGACACTATATTCCCAATGTAGACAGCGTCCTAGAGCAATTGTTACCCGTTCTGAATCGGTTGCTGGGCGGGTCCTTTGCCTTTTTCTCCAGTTCCCTGGGAGCGGGAATCAATATTCTGCTGATTCTGGTCTTGGGACTGATGCTGTTGCTGAATCCGCTGCCCTATCGCCAGGGCTTTATCCGCCTGTTTCCTTCCTTCTATCGCAAACGGGTGGACAGTATCCTGCAAGAGTGCGAATTTGCCCTGGGCAAATGGATTGAAGGGGCGCTGATCAGCATGAGCGTGATTGCCGTCCTGAGCACTATCGGCCTCTCCCTGATTGGAGTAAAGGCAGCCCTGGCCCAGGGCATCTTGGCCGGTTTGCTCAACTTTATTCCTAACATTGGTCCCACCTTTAGTGTGGTTCCACCCATGATGATTGCTCTGTTGGACTCGCCCATCAAGTCGTTGCTGGTTCTGGGTCTATACATCCTGATTCAGCAGTTCGAGAGCAACTTTCTCACTCCCTATGTCATGGCCCAACAGGTCAATCTGTTGCCAGCCGTTACCTTGCTGGCTCAGGTCTTCTTCGCTACCATTTTTGGCTTTTGGGGGCTGTTGCTGGCTCTGCCGCTAGTGGTGGTGCTGCAGATTTGGATTCGCCGGGTTCTGGTGGAGGATGTGCTGGATCCCTGGGTCAGTCCGGGACACCTCAATTTTGCTCCAGAAACTCAAGAGGATAGCCAAGTAGCAGTCTATTCAGGCGAGGTGATGACTGAAACCGTCGTTGCTCCAATGACGGTCACCCCTCCGAGCGATCGCAATCCCTTGCACCTCGGAACACGGGACTCATCAATCCCACCAGGCCAGCCGCCACAGGGCGATCATCCCTTGTCAGAGGACAAAACCGCTTCGGAGAGCGGCGAACCTGTGTCAGAGTAGGGACAGAAGCCAAACGGAAACCTATGGAAGAGGGGATGCTGCAAGCACTGATTTTTGATGTGGATGGCACACTGGCCGATACGGAACGGGATGGCCATCGGGTGGCCTTCAACCGCGCCTTTGCCGAAGCCGGATTGAACTGGCATTGGTCAGTGGAGGTGTATCACAAAATTCTGGCGATCGCCGGTGGCAAAGAACGGATTCAGTACTACTGCCGCAGTTTCCAGCCCCAGTTTGTGCCGCCCATCGGTTTACCAGAGTGGGCCGCGGCGCTGCATAAGGCTAAAACCCGCCACTATCGACAGTTAATTGCCGAGGGACATATTCCCCTGCGGCCAGGAGTCCGACGCTTGCTACAGGAAGCTCGTGAAGCGGGTGTACGGCTGGCGATCGCTACCACCAGCGCCCTCGATAATGTCTTGGCCTTACTGGAAACCAGCCTGGGTAAAGACAGTCCGGACTGGTTTGAAGTGATTGCCGCTGGGGACATTGTTCCAGCCAAAAAACCGGCTCCCGACATTTATCAGTATGTCTTGCAGGCAATGGATTTGCCGGCCGACCGCTGTCTGGTCCTGGAAGACTCGCGTCAGGGCTTGCTGGCCTCCACTGCGGCTGGCTTGAAAACAGTGATTACCTGTAGCATCTACACCCAGGACGAGGACTTTTCCGGCGCCGCCCTGGTGCTAAACCATTTAGGTGAACCGGACACCCCCTTTCAGGTGTTAGCCGGTCCAGTGGATTCAGCCGCCTATTTCACACTGGATCTGGCTCGTCAGTTGTGTGGCGACTGCTGATTGCAGCCGCCCATCGACTCGATTAGAATACCAGTGCCAACCAACCGCCCCTGCCGATAGTGGTCTTGAGTAGATTGGATGACTGTCTCCAGTAATGCCGAACCGAGAACCAATCGTCGCAACCCTGAATTGAATCAGCTCCGAGCCAGAGATCGCGTTGCTCATCAGTGGTATCGGTTCATTTTGTCCTTTCCACCCCACCTAGTGCAGGACTATCTCAACCAATTTGAGATTAATGGCAAGCATCGGCTACTGGATCCTTTCTGCGGCACTGGAACCACCGTGGTCGAAGGCAAGAGACTGGGTATTCCCAGTGTGGGCATTGAGGCCAATCCGATGGCCCAGTTTGCCGGTTCAGTCAAGTCCGATTGGACCCCGCAGCCCGCAGCCTTGCTGGAGGCGGCCCAACGAATTGGAGACACAGCTCAATCCCTGATTGACCAGAGCGATCAGCCGCTACGCACCCTGCCGGAGGAAAGCCAGAAAATCATTCTGGCTAATTCCATCAGTCCCCTGCCGCTGCACAAAACCCTGGTGTTGTTGGAGCAAATCAAGCAACAGGCTGACCCGCCCTATGTCCACCATCTACAACTGGCCCTGGCCAAAGCCGTAACCACCACCATCAGCAACCTGCACTTTGGGCCGGAAGTGGGGGTGGGCAAAGCCAAGCTGGATGCGCCCGTGGTGGCGGCCTGGCTGCAAGCAGTCACCTGCATGGCGACCGATCTGGCTCAGTTGCAAGCGTTAGGCAACACGCCAACCACCATTTACCATGCCGACGCTCGTCAAATTCTGAGCGTCTTAGAACCCAACTCGATTGATGTTGTTATCACCTCACCGCCCTATCCCAATGAGAAAGACTACACCCGCACTACCCGCTTAGAGTCAGTGTTACTAGGCTTTATTCAGAACCGGGCTCAGTTGCGATCGCTCAAAGAAGGGCTGATTCGTTCCAACACCCGCAATGTCTTTAAGGCTGATACGGATGATATATGGGTAACCAAACACACCGAGATTCAGCAACTTGCGCAAGCGATCGAAGACCGTCGCCTGGCTCTGGGTAAGACCAGCGGCTTTGAGCGCCTCTATCATCGAGCGGTGAAGCTGTATTTCGGCGGCATGGCCAAACACTTGGCTGATTTGCGATTAGTCCTGCGTCCAGGGGCGCAACTGGCCTATGTGGTGGGTGATCAAAAATCCTATCTGCAGGTTCTGATTCGAACGGGGGAATTGTTAGGAGACATCGCCCAGGGCCTCGGCTATGAATTGGTCGGCATTGACCTGTTCCGCACCCGTCTGTCCACCGCCACCAAAGAACAACTGCGCGAGGAAGTTGTCCTACTGCGCTGGCCGGGGAAAATGCCGTCAGCCCCCTATCCATTTAGTGACAAACCGTTATGAGTTTCAGAGCCACCTGGGTAAGGCGGCGCAATTGGTTAGGAGTCAGACCTAATGATTGCCATGGCTGGGGCAGGGAGGGGCAGAAATCGATCGATCTAACCAACCAACGGCCTGCTGCAACCGGGGCAAGGCTTCCTGAGGCTGTTCCTTCAGCAGAAAGACTAGGGCGGCAGCGACCTGCTCTGCAGCCCGGGCATTCCGATTCGATTTCAGTCGGTGCCAGTTCCCATCGCTAATCGTCAGGTTTGTCAACAAAGCCTGGGCCAGTTCCAGGCTGCTGGCCTGAGCTAGATCAATGGTCTCGTTGTCGGCAGAAGCAGCAGAGGGTGCAGTTGAATTTTGCATGGAAAGACGGGAATGAATAGTTTACAGTGTTCCGTTACCTGATTCTTAATCTACTATGGCGCTATGAAATTGCCCGATGAACCCTGCCAAAACCCCAACTCCGATCCGAATGGTGCCGACCGAACCATCGATCAGGAGTTTGAGCAAGCGTTAACCGAGGTGGAGCGATCGCTCCAGTCGCTCAAGGAACGTTTTGCCCAGGTGCAACAGGCCCAGCAACAACAACAGCAGTTACAGCAGCGCCAGGCCCAACTACAGCAGGCGATCGACCTGACCCGACTGCCTGCCTTCAAGGCAGAGTTGAAGCAGATCCAGAACCAGCTAGATGAGCTGGAAGTCAACCTGGAAAGTCGCCTGTTGTCCTGGAACAGCCTGAAGGAACCCTTCTGGCAAATTGTCCGCTTTGGTGGGTTGGGTATGGTAATTGGCTGGTTTCTAGCCTTTCTAACCTTTCAGACGGCTCCGCCCCCAATGCCACAACCCGCCCCACCGCCACAGGATCAACACTCCTAGGACCGAGTGGACGGGACTGGTTTGCGCCCATTGGCGTAGGGTGGTTTGGTCGGGTTGGAATGCCCTTTGAACCGCTCAAAGCTGAGCAGGGCAACACCCAGCGTGACCAGTAAGACGCCGAGCCACTGCAGCGGCAGTAGGGGATTGTTAATCAACAGAAAGGCGAATAGAGCCGTCATCACAGGACCACTGGAAGCCACAATGGAAGCGCGGGCCGCCCCCATTAATCGGACTCCGAAGTTGTTGGCCAGATAGCCAATCAGAGTCAGAGCGCCCAGAACCAGCCCGCCAACGATAAAGCCGCCCGGTTTATCCACCTGCACCCCCAGATCTACGGGCAAGATCAGCAGCAAGCTTGATAGAACAAAAATCGTACCAAACTGAATCAAACTGACTGGCACCGGATGCAACTTCTTGAATCCCAGTTGCATGAAAATCAGATAAAAGGCAAAGGCCACACCCGCTGCCGCTGCAGTCAGGGCACCCCCACCCGACAGGTGTCCGCCTGGAGGAGCAGCCAAAATGACTCCCAGTGAAATCAGGCCCATGACAATCCAGCGCAGGCGAGTTGGGCGATCGCGGAATAGCAGCCAGGCCAGCGGCACCGTGACGATGGGATACATAAATAGAATGGTGACCGCTGGGCCCGCACCAATCTGGCCGATGGCGATGTAGATCAGCACCTGGGACAAAAACAGAAAACAACCACTGGCCACCACGTTGTACAGCGGCCGATGATCGCGGGCCTTAATAAACCGCTTGATGTCCTCCCAGACCGGCGGATACAGCACCATTGAGACTGGCAGCATCAGGGGGAGAACCACCAACATGCGCAACCATAAAGTCAACAATGAGTTGCCAAAGCCCAAATGGAGAAAGCCTCCCACCTGGAACAGACCCAGCACCACACTTTCTTTGCCAATCACCCGAACCACCACATTATGCAGCGAGAGGGCAAACGTGGACAGCATGACCAGCAAAATGCCCAGTTGAAATTGGGAAATTTCGGGGCGGGGTTTGATCGGCAAGGGCAAAGGCGCAGCTGGCAACTCGATGGGAATGGGAGCCGCCATCGGTGGGTCAGCCAGCCGCTGAGCCGCCTGTAGGGAAGTTGAGTCACTAACGGCAGGTCCAGGGGCACCATTGCTGGGTGGAACAGAGGTTGTCGTTGGGGCAGGAGCCAGGGCTTGAGCCTGGTGCAGGTTCTCACGCAGTCGAGTCACCAACGCTTGCAAGATCGTTTCCCCTTGCTGCTCCAGGCTTTGCATGCGGCCAATCTGCTGGGAAAGTGAACTCTGATAGTTGGTTAGTTCCTGTTGCACCGACTGAATGGTGGTCGTCAGTGCCGAATTGAGCGAAGTTAGTAATTGTTGAGCGTTATCTGGATTCAGTCCTGCCGCTGTGGCGGGCATGCCCGTACCAGCCAGGGCCGCTGCGGCCTGTTGATTCGCTGCAATCTGATTGAGCCGCTGCAGGATCACCCCCTGCAAATGATTGGCCAGGATCTGGGCCAATTGTTTGGCCCAGAGTTGTTGCTGGGCTAATTGCTGTTGGGATAGAACAACTTCCTGACGGGCCTGCAGCGCCTGTTGATAGGTGCGGAGTTTTTCAATTTCAGCAATCAGACGGGACTTTTCTGATTTCAATTGGCTAATGTCTTGCTCCAATTGAGTCATTAGCTCCTGATGCAAATTGGTCAAATCCTGTCTGACAGTCCGCAACAGCTGCTCAACGGCCCGAGCATTTTCGGATCCGGCTTTTGGTTGTCTGTTCATTTGGCTCATGAACCTGTCCCTTTCTAAATTGCCGCCTTGCGGCTTCACCAGTGGCCGTCTCTATGGAGCAGGGCCGTCATACATATTGAGTCAGATGATTCTGCTAAACCAGGGCTGGCAACAGTACCTCTAAAGTACTCGCTCTCTGGCTGGATGCAGCACTGAAATCAAAGAAAGCGTAAATATTCTAGAGCCAGATTTGGGGTTGGAGCCGCTGATTTTCAATCCTTACAGGCTAGTGAGGAACGGTCCTGTGACCTGTAGACCCAGGAAAAAGACGATCGCCGACAGCAGGGCAGCGATCGGAATCGTCACCACCCAGACCAACCCAATGGATGTCAGTGTCTGGAGCCGCACCGATCGCCAGGACTGCACCAGGCCAATGCCAATCACCGCTCCAACCAGGGCGTGGGACGTGGAAACCGGCAGCCCCAGGCGGGAGGCCAGCAACACGGTAGCCGCCGTTGCCAGTTCGGCGCAAAATCCACTGCTGGGCTGCAGCGGAATGATCCCTTCCCCCACCGTGGCAATCACCTTCTGGCCCCCAGTCGCCAGGCCGGCCACAATGCCCACACCGCCCAACCCCAATAGCCAGACGGGCACTGCAAAATTCGCTCCTGCGATCCGTCCCTGATCCAAAAGACCCAGCACCACCGCCACTGGCGCGATCGCGTTGCCCACATCATTCGAACCGTGGGCAAAGGCCACACAGCCAGCACTGAACAGTTGGAACCGGGCCATCAGCCGCTCCAGGGGAGAGTAGCCAGAAGACGGAGTTGCAAGGGCAGTCCGCGCCATGAAATGACTTTCTAGATTTCGCCAGGCAAACAGGGTCAACCCAAGGGTGGCGATCGCACTGATCATGAGAGCCAGTGTGTGAGGCGGCACCGGTAAGTCGGCGGCCAACTCAGTCTGGAACAGGGGTGGCAACACAATCCCACCAACCACCCCCGTTAACGCCGTACTGAGCCAGGGAATCCACTCCTGCAACTGGGCCAGCGGATTGGCCTGCTGTAAGACCCAAACCCGCAACAGACTGTAGAACAGCGCGGCGATCGCCCCACTGATCAGGGGAGTCACCACCCAGATTATTGAAATCCAACCAATGGACAACCAGTCAACCGCTACGGGTCCGCCTGCCTTCCAGGCAAAACCTGCCAGCGCCCCCACCACCGCATGGGAGGAAGACGCCGGCAAACCAAAAGCTGTGGCCAGATGTAGCCACAGGCCACAGGCCACCAGAACCGCCACCATACCGATTAGCAAAGTCTGGGGTGTCTGGACAAAACGAATTGGATTAAAGACCCGAGAAGCCAGGGTTTCCGATACCTGTCGGCCAAACAGAACCGCGCCAGTAAATTCCAGCACGGCTGCAATGATTAGGGCATTTTTCAGGGAAACCGCCTTGGAGCCGACGGAGGTGCCCATCGAATTGGCCACATCATTGGCGCCCAGATTCCAGGCTAAATAGAAGGCGAGCAGACAGGTGACCAACAGCATAGTCTCGCAGGTCAGGCAGACAAGAACTGACTGGCCTGCTGCCGGTGTTCTTCCGTAACGCTGCCAGCCACAGATGTCAGAGTCGTGGCAATTACAGTGGCATCATCGGTAAAGCCCAGGCCCACCAGGATATCGGGAATCGCATCGGACGGCAGTAGAAAATAGGTCAGGGCTGCAGCAATGGTGACTTTAACCGATGCAGGAGTGCGCGTATCCAGTAGACAGAAATAGAGGGCGATCGCATCCGTTGCAAAGGGAACCTGACCAACCAACCGCCGCACCTGCTGCAAAAAATTGTTCATGGCAAGATCGATGCTCCTCTCCTCCATCGCCTCTATGCTATCGCGCCACCGCCCCTATTTGACTTTTGGGTCAAACCGGTCGTCTATGCAGAAAGCTTGGTCTGGCGTCCCTGGAGCAAGTCAGCCATCGTCATCATCTTCTGGCAACTCAGGCGGAGGTTCTAGCTCCCGATCCAGCAATTCTTTTTTAGAAGCCTTCAATTGTTTCCACAGATCCTTAATATCCCGATAGGCTTGCTGGGGACTAATTTTTCCACCAGTCTCCAAGCCACAGAGAAGCGAGACACGTTGGGCAAACTCCTGCAAATTAGCATTAAAAGCCAGTCGTTCCGGGGAAAACTCCCCCCGATAGCGCCCAATGGGATAGAAAAACTGTTCCTTTTGGCGCTGTTTATCCGGTTGATCTTCAGTGTTGTCTACCACGGCTGGAAACAGTACTCCAAGATTAAACGGGGGCTAAATAAGGACAAATCCTTACACAACACTATAGTTCCCACCTGACTTTACTGCCAGTGAATTGGCAACCCTTTGCTACAGCCAACAAAACCCGTGGTCACAAAAGCAAGGGAGGATCAACCTATCCCCCCTTGACTAAAA
>CAZBTL010000122.1:0-5492 GCA_964494755.1 uncultured bacterium
AGGCGGTCTGCCTCCACTTTGCGGCTGTCGGTTTGAGCAGTAGCCGGGAGTAGGCTTCCGCCGTGAGCGTCAGCCGAACGGGAATGGGGAGTGGGGAGGAGGGGGGAAGCCGTGAGCAGGAAAAAGGAGAAAGGCAAAAGGAAAAGGGGAGAAGCCAGCAATTGGGGTGGTTTCCTCTTCCCTCTTCCCTCTTTCCTCTTTCCTCTTCCCTCTTCCCTCTCCCCTCGTTGCTCGTTCCCCTTTTGCGGTTGCTGTTGCATCTTGCGTCCCATGGCCTACTCCTTCACAGGCAGGAAATCGGGTGGTTGTAGATCTATCACTCTTCCACCCGCAAGCATATGCAACCGGCAAATTGCTGATGGAATCTTTAAGAAAAATGGCACGAAAAGAAAAATGGCACGAAGCGAGGAAGGTGCGATTCCCTTTTCCCAAGTCCCATTGCAGCTAGGAGTTATCCAGTAAAATACAAAAACAATCATCGATTGATGGCTCGTCAGGAGAATGATTGAGATGGGTCGGAAATCTAGCAAATGATGCATACATGGTAAAGCAGTACCGAATTTACATGGATGCCTGTTGCTTCAATCGCCCTTTTGATGATTGGACGCAGTCACGAATTCGGATAGAAGCTGAAGCGGTACTTGCGATCGCTGCCCGTTGTCAAACCGAAGAATGGTGTCTGATTAGGAGTACAGCCCTGGAAGTCGAGCTTGATCGCATTCCTGACCTGAACAAGAAGCAGCGGGTTTTGGACTTTTTCGAGATCGCTAAGATCCAACTCTCTATAACCGAAGCGGTTTTGAACAGAGCAGCCGAGCTGACGACCTTGAAATTCCAACCCTTTGACGCCCTTCATATCGCCTGCGCTGAAACTGTCAATGCAGATATATTCCTGACGACGGACGATCGACTGATTTGTAAAGCTGTTAGCTATTCAAATGTGTTGTCCGTTGAAGTGATGAATCCAGTGAATTGGGTGATGAAAGTTTTAGCACCAAAAGGAGAAGCTAATGATGACTCCAATTGAATTAAATCAAAAAGCATTTAAAGTACTAGTTGACGCTCTAGGATACGTCGATGCAATCAGGTTCTTAAAGCAGTTTGACAATGGTAGTGGCGACTACACCAATGAGCGTCAGCAATGGCTTGGCTCACTTAATCTTGATGAAATTTGGGCAGAAATTCAACAGCGCCAAACATCCCGTTAGTTGTTAGCAACAAGAGTGATTGCTGGAGCGCCTGCTGTAAGAGGCGATCAGCCTCTACTTTGCGGCTGTCGGTTTGGGCGGAGGCGGGGAGTAGGCTTCCGCCGTGAGCGTCAGCCGAACGGGAATGGGGAGTGGGGAATAGGGGAGAAGCCAGCAATTGGGGTGGTTTCCTCTTCTCTCTTTCCTCTTTCCTCTTTCCTCTTTCCTCTTCCCTCGTTGCTCGTTCCCCTTTTGCAGTTGCTGTTGCATCTTGCGTCCCATGGCCTACTCCTTCACAGGCAGGAAATCGGGTGGTTGTAGATCTATCACTCTTCCACCCGCAAGCATATGCAACCGGCAAATTGCTGATGGAATCTTTAAGCGACCGACAAGATACCCGGAGAGTGCAATGGCTCGATTTTGACATGGATTGTTCTGTCAAGCCTTTAGAGTATGCCTTAAAAGCCTATCCCCCTGTCGCCTTGGCGACTAAAGTCGCGGCTATACGGACAAAACCTGCCGATGCAGGTTATAGAAATCCCTCATTTGCTTGAGTCCGCGCAGGCAGACTTTGTTTGCGTAGTTGCGGTTTTAACCGCCGAACCCTTTTCAAACACCCTCTTACAAGGGGAGATAGCGAACGGAATTAACAAAATCCTCCCGTTCCCCTACTAAAGCGATGAGTTCTAACTCTCTGATGCAATCTCCAATGGTCACTAACAGTTGATGGGCATAGATCACACCGGGGAATACAATCTGGTTTTGCTGGCGATGATTGGCTTCTATCAGAAAATCCTCGTCTTGAGTAAATAAAACCCGATGAAGCTCGGTTGCCCGATCCAATACCAGCGGGTCTGACAACCCTGCGAAGCCATCTTCCTGAACTGTCAACACGTCAACCCCCCGCAAACGCAGGCCAACTGTGATGGCACGATGGATATGTTCATCCATATAGAGAGCAATGCTCACTTCAACCGCCCCTGGGCACGGAGTTTATTGGCTAAGGGAAACGGCTCCGCAGCTTGCCGGAGTTGCACAGCATATTCAAGCCGCCGCTCAATGTCCGCATCGATTTCAGCTTGATGATCCCAGTAATAGGCCAAGGCGGAATGAATCTGACTCATGCTGAGATAGGGATGTTGAAAGTGGATTTCTTCAGGACTCCACCCGTAAGCTTTTTGCGCGGTAACCAGTTCAACCACCTTCATCGTTGTTCCGGTAATCACTGGAACCCCGCGATCATCAAGCTGCACATACTTATGATCAGAGGTTGCAAACGTCATCTCGGCTGCCAGGGTAGGATTGTGTCTCTATTATGACTTGGGATCGGCGATCGCTAAACGTTGCTCTTGATAGGCGATCTCAGATCTTGCACCATTCTCAAGAAGACGTATTTCCAGCACTTCTGACAATATCTTTGCCCCGCCCTGACCTAAAAGTTCGGGCTAATAGAGGCAAGTCCACTGAAGTAGACTGGAAAACCCAAGTTGTGGGTTGTCAGTCCGTTTAAACGGACTTAGTTCTGTTAGCCCGCAATTGATTGCAGGGCGGGTTGTTGCTAGAGGTGCAAGATCTTAGCGATCGCTTGGGGGTAGTTGCCCAGGGCGTCGTAGGCAAGTCCCAGATTGCCCAGGGATTGGCCTTTGCACCGGCGGTCTTTGATTTGCCGATAGAGGCTCAATGCCTGTTGCCAGGATTGCAAGGCCGCTTCAAACTGGCTGGTCTAGAATTACTCAATGCCCCGTTGAAACAGGCGGTCTGCCTCGGTTTTGCGGCGGTCGGTTTGGGCCGTGGCAGGGAGTAGGCCTCCGCCGTGAGCGTCAGCCGAACGGGAGAGGGGAGTGGAGAGTAGGGGGGCAATCGTGAGCAGGAGCAAGGAGAAGGGAAGCAGAAACAGGGGCGCAGCAACCGATTTGAGTGGTTTGCCTGTCACTCTTTTCTCTTTGCCTGTTCTCGTTTGGGGTTGCATCCTGCGTCGCATACATCACTCCTCTCCAGACAGGAAATCGGGTGGTTGTAGATGTATCACTCTTCTGCCCAAGAGCATATGCAACCGGCAAATTGCTGATGGAATCTTTAAGAAATATGGCAGAAAGCAAGGGGGGCGAGAGCGGAACCCTCTACAAATAGAGAAAGCTCATCGAGAATCATCCCTCTTGCCTGTGGGAAGTGATGCAATGGTAGGATGGCTGCTTCTTTCAGACACGCCCTGATTTTGATCCAAATCCTGAAAACCAGAAAGGATAACAGGTGGGCGATCAGGAAACTCAGCAACTAAGTGCAATTCTCCCCCCATTGCTTTAACAAACTCTCTCAGAGTAGATAGAAGGAGATCAGAGCGCTTTTCAAGCCGAGATACATTTTCTTGTCGAATTTGGAGCAATTCAGCCATTTTTTCTTGAGTTAACTGGTGTGCTAACCGCAGATCTCGCAGGGACATCTCTTCTGCAATTAACTGTTCAGCCCGTGCCCGAATCTTCTGCCGCCGCTGTTTTGGCAGATTGTTCAGCTTGCGATCTAATGAAGTTGCCATGGTCACTTCTTCCTCAGTTTCTCCAAATGGGATTTAAACCGCTGATCTGCTTTCTTGATCAGATGTTTGTAAAATTGTTTCTGGCTTGCTCCTGACTTATCACCAGCCACTAGCAGAATCGCTCGTCGTTCTGGGTCAAAAGCAAATGCAACTCGCCAGACTCCATCCAGTGCTTCAAACCGTAGCTCTTTCATGTTGCGGTAGCGGGAACCTTTAAGCGTATCCACATGAGGTCGCCCAAGTTCAGGACCAAATTTCACTAGCAACAGTGCCTTTGCTAGCAGTTCATCTTGAACCTCCTCTGCCAGAACATCAAACTCTGATTCAAAATCCTCGTAAAACTCAACATTCCAGGGCATCAGGCTAATTAGGTTGTGGCACTATTATAACCTTCAGATCATATGCCTTCAGAGGTATATCAAGCAGCATTTGAACATTGCCTCGAACGCAGTCAAACCAACCAGCAATAGGGTTATGCAGAACTGTCAGGCGACTCAGCGGCACCGTGGCACAATAGAAACAAGGTAACGGGCTGAAGCAACAGGAGCGATCGCAGCGATGACTATTGCAACCTCCAAAAACATGACTCTAGAGGAGTATCTCAATTATGACCCTGGAAGCGATACTCGCTATGAGCTGGTGGATGGGGTGCTAATTGAGATGGGGGCTGAAGATCCGTTGAATGTTAATATCGCTGTTTTTTTGCTCACCTATTTCGTGCAACTGGGCGTGCCTTTCTACCGTCTGGCGATCGGCCATCAGATCGGTGTCAGTTCCACGACAGCAACCGCCCGGCAACCTGACTTAGTCCTCCATTCAGAGGCATCTGCGGCTGCCATTCTGGTCGATGGGAAGTTGCTCCGGTTTGGGCTTCCGGCTCCCATGCTCGTCGTTGAAGTGGTGTCCAGCAGCACCACCGATCCGCAATCTCGCGATCGCGACTATGTGCAGAAGCGGGCGGAGTATGCCGCACGAGGAATTCCAGAATACTGGATTATCGACCCGGTTGCTAAGGTCGTTTTGGTTCTGGCTTTGCAGAATAGCCACTATCAAGAACAGCCATTCATCGGCAAACAAGTCATTACCTCTCCGACTTTTCCAGAACTCAACCTGACGGCGGAACAAGTCTTGAATGCAGGGCGATCGCCCAGTTAGGGTTGGAGACATGAGGGCGTTAGTGGTCTCCATCGGCCCGGATATCCTGGGTAAATAGATGACAATCCTGCCAGTATTTTTGCCATGCCTGCCGCACCGTTTTCGGCAGTACCCCAGCCAGAGAAGCTACCCACTCAACTGGTATTTCACTGGCAGTTCCGATGCCAACCCAATCACACAACTGGTTGACGATCAGCAAAGCCCGTTGCGGAGAAGAAGGTGTGCTGGAAATGCGCGCCAGGGTTTGAATGCAAGCCATCCGCCTTTGGCAGGCCCGCTGGCGTTCCACTGGTAGGAGCAGCGTTTGTAATTTCACCTGACCAATGACATATATTTCGGTGTACTGCTGGTCGGAGCGACCGCCGATCGCCGCTCCCGCACTGACAAAATCCGCATAAAAAGACTTGCGTAAAATTAACCCACCTCGACTGGTGGGAGCCAGACCGAGGACTGGTTGCTCCTGTAACAGGGCATGGGGGAGGGACAGGTGGCTGATACCGGCGCGAGCATTTGGTTGGGGCGATGCAACAGACGGGGCAACTGGCATTTTCTCACCTCACAGGGGGTTAATGGGTGGTCTACCCCCATGTCTCTCTGGCTGGGAGGGAGGTTATGCA
>CAZBTL010000122.1:5592-12745 GCA_964494755.1 uncultured bacterium
GGGGTTAATGGGTGGTCTACCCCCATGTCTCTCTGGCTGGGAGGGAGGTTATGCAGTGCTGGCTACTACCTGACCCGATACAATAGAAGCACGATACGCCCTAGACGCAGTATGAACCAATCCACAACCACAGAACGGGTTCGCTGGACCACTTCAGACCTGGAGCTATTGCCAGAAAGCAGCAATCGCTACGAGATTATTGATGGAGAACTGTTTGTGACTCGTGCCCCCCATTGGAAGCACCAAAAAGCCAGTGGAAAAGTTTACCGCGCTCTGGACGCATGGTCTGAATCCAGCCATCTAGGTGAAGCCGTCCAAACCCCAGGAGTCATCTTTAGCGACGCCGATAACGTAATTCCAGATGTGGTCTGGATTAGCAACGAACGACTCGCAACTGGACTGGATGAAGCTGGACATCTTGCGATCGCCCCAGAGTTGGTAGTAGAAGTTCTATCGCCAGGAATACAAAACGAACGGCGTGACCGGGAAGCCAAACTCAAACTCTATGCCGAACGCGGGGTGCAGGAATATTGGATTTTGGATTGGCAATTGCATCAGGTTGAAGTCTATCGTCGGCAGCAAGCTTTGCTAAAACTGGTCCATACCCTGTTTGCTAACGATGTGCTAACGTCTCCCCTATTGCCCGGTTTCCAGTGTCCAGTCGATTGCCTATTTCTGTGACTGACAGACTTTCTTTTCAATCTCTTGAGTCAGTTGTTGCAGATCTGGGGATGGATTTTTAACGGCGTAAATTTCCTGGATAGCATCGGCCCAGAGGCGCCTTTGGATAAAGTATTGGCTGCGTTGGAAGGCGATCGCTTCTGGTGTGGCGTTTTGCCGTTGTAGAGTGGCCTCTAGCCGGCGCAGGTCTGCGGTAATGGCAAGGCGATCGCGGGCGCTCATCACCTGAAAAGACGGCCAAAATGCTGGTTTCCTGGAGGACCGATCAACAAAGAACAGCCAATCGTAAGTCTGACCGGGTTGTAAAGTAGGGCCGTCATATTGCAGGATTCTCAGATTGGAGGTGGCTCCCGGAGTGGCAGTCTGTCGCCATAGGACAGACTCACTCCCAGGTAGGCGAACGCCAATGGTAGTGGAGTCGCCCTGCCAGACAAATAAGGGACGGTTGTGCCAGATGGGCGATGCATCGGGGCTGATTAAACAGCTACCATTGACTGGTCTACCACCTCCAAACCCACCACGGCCTCGGTCTATTGGTTCTCCACCCCACAACTGCTGTAGCAGCCTTTGCCAGAACGACTGGGAGGGCTGCTGGGGGGTTGGGTGGGCTGGCAAGGGGCAGACCACCGCCATCGTCAGGACTGCCACAACCACCATTAGTCGTTTATGCATCATCTTTGCTCCTCCAATGAGGCAGAACATAAATCCAGAGGGTGAGCGTGGGCAGCAGCCAGGGCAGGAGTATGGCCGCGGACAGATACGCCTGCAAGCTGATCAGCCCGTAGCCCATCGTACCGCCGACCAGAAACAGTCGCCAACGCTGGGGGTGATCGGAGCGCCAGCGTAAGCTTAAAGCTTTACCCAGAACCGCCGCCAACCCAATCAGCCAGAGGTCTGGGATGGGAATCACTAGCCGCTGGTTGAGAAAATGATGGGCCATATAGGCATGGGCTTCACCGCCGGTAAAGCCCCGCTGCTGATCTGTCAGGTTGAGTTGCTGCCGCCAGTAGGCCAGAGCAGTCGGCACTGGCAGGTTGTCTTCTCCGCTGGTGAGAATGCCAGCTTCGTCGTATCCGCCCGGCGCCAGAATCACGATGGTTTGTTGGAGTGAAGCGAGATGGTGGGTCTGTAACCCGGTATCCGGTTGGGCCAACAGTTGCCAGGCAGGGATAGTGGCATATACCTGATGGGGTGGAATAGAAAAATCCAGAATTGGCTGTAGCCAGCGATGGCGCACCAGATAGGAAAGAGCGGTAATGGGTTGTAATCGCATGGCTTGGGACACAAAGGGCTGTCCTCCCGGCAGTTGGTCTAGGTATTGCTTTACCTGATTGGCCAAACTTTCAGAACTGTTGAGTTGCGGCTGAGGCGGTTTGGGCAAGGCAGCAGCGGCAGGCGGCAGGTGGCTTTGTTGCAACCGCTGGGCCGTGGCCAGCCAGTAGGACAGGGACGGTGGCGTGCGATCGGACCAGGGTAGGGGCCGGACATACCAGTAAGGTAGCCACATATCTCCCTGCAGGCTCCAGGTGGTGCGGGCCAGATCAGGCAAGACACTGATCCACTGACCTTCTTTCTGGCGGGCGGCAAACACCAACCAGACGCCTCGCTGACGCACGGCGGTTTCCAGAGATTGCCGCAGGCGATCGTCGGCGTTGGTGTGGCGATCCAGCAAAAAATCAATGCCAATTACCCTAGCATCCAGGTGCGCCAGTTGATCCACTAGGCGAGCGAGATAGGCCCGATCCATCGGATTGACCTGCTTAATCTGGTCCCGACGGATGGAGTCATCATCCACCTGCACCACCAGGATCGGTGGTCTGGCTGTTCGATCCACCTGCCCGGTCTGCTGGCGATACACGGCTTGCAGCCAAACCCGTTGCTCCAGCAGCCAGCTTTGCAGGGGCGGCAACCATCCCAGGAGCAGCAGAACCATCAGGGCGATCGCTTCCGGTTGGGTCGGGGTCCACTGTCGCAGTCGTTGTCGCCAACCAAAGGGCTGCAGGCGAAAGGGCGCCGCATTGGGATGGCGGAACAGGGAAGGAATGAGGTAAGCCGAGGGATAGGTGAGGTTGCGCTCCAGTTTCAGTTGCTGACAGGCGGACAGCAGGGCAGCGTGGACATCCTGGTAGGCGGCCATACTCTGCAAAAAGTGGATCAGAAACTCCTGGGCTACCCGGTTATGAATCGGTTCCCGCATTACTGCGACCTGACTCAACCCCAAATCAATCAGGGTTTGAGCAATGCTGAGGCCATTGCAGGAATTGAAGATGGCAAACTGTAAGCCCTGTTCCCTGGCCTGCACCAGTTGGGGGGCAATCTCACTCACCAGGATTGATTGCTGGGGGGCGATCGCCAGTTCCCCACCAGTCAGGTTGGTTTCGTTACTGTGGCCGGCAAAAAAGAGGATATCCCAGCCTTGGGGGTCGGCGATCGCCCGTTGGATCTGCTGTTTCAAGTCGGCTTCCGACTGCCCCTGCTGCCAGCCAACAAACTGAATCTCGACTACCTTTGACAGCGATCGCACCGCCTGGCGATCGGCCTGGAAATTCAGCCCCGAATCATCGCCTAAAATGGCCAGCATCCGCATCTTGCCCCGTTGTCGAGGCGGCTGGGCTTGGTTGCGAATGGTGGCTGGCGTGCGGACTATGCGAATGGGATTGGCTACCGCAAATTCCGTGGCAATTTCCCAGGTTTCCCAGGGCAGGCGGGCCAGGTCTGGGCAGTCGCAGGTGAGAAAGACATCTACAACAGCATTCTCGCTTTCCTGCTGGGCCGCCCTGGCTAGTTCCCGCCGAATGGCCAGCAGATCCGCACTGTTCAACCAGTAGTGAAACTCGGACAATAACTGGGCTTCCGCCTGCACCAGTTGGGCCCGCCAGTCCACCGCCGGTGCGGCAATCACTCCACTCCACTGGGATCGGGCCCGTAACCCGGAATTGTAAAACTGTAGGTAGGTGTGCCGCCAGGCTTGGTAAAAGTTCGCCAGGGTTTGGGGATAGGTCAGGCGAGCCGTGAGATGCTGTCCCAGGCCCCAGGACAACTCAAACACACAGGTTTGTTCCACCAGCCAGACTTTCAGATGGAATTGTGAGGGCGAATGCATGGGTCGGACCTATTGCGGCTGAAAGGCAAAGGGGGGAAAGGTCACAGACTGACCATCCGGCAGGGTCAGAGTAGCTACAAACTGTTCTGCCAGGCTGCCCACCACCTGGGCAATCAAATAGTCGCCGGCTGCTGGCGAATCCAGACTTCGCTCCACAAGGACCGTTGCGTCACTACAAATGCGTAAAGACAACCCCGTCGGCAGATCGGTTCCTGGTTGGGCTCCCAGAATCAGCAACAGCATCCACTCTGGTTCCGCTACATCGGGCAAAGCCCCTGTGACGATAAACAATCGCAATGGAATATTGGCCAGTTGCCAGTCCCGATAGCCACTGGCTCGTTGCGTTGGCAACCGCAGGCCACTCCGTTCCAGTTCCCGCAACAGGCCATACAGTTCTCCGGCTGGCATGCGCGGTTCTTGGGGCCGCTCTAGTGTCAGACTGGAACGCATCTCCAGCCCCAGCGGGGGCGGTGGCAGCAAGATCCAGGACCATTCTGCGGCCAGGGCATCCAGTTGCTGGTGTAACCACAGGCCGACATTGATCAGGGGTTGGGGCGTCAGGGGTTGGGTGAGGGGCTGCAATCCCAGCGGTTCTGGCTGGTTCATGGGCAGGGGAATGGCGGCTGGATCGGAGCAGCGCAGGCAGAGCAATAAATGGTCCGGATCGGGGTCAAACCAGGTAAAGGGCACTGCATAGGCGCCATCCTCCGCCAGTTGCAGTGAGGATCGTTGGGCCGCCAACTGGTCATAACGCAGGTAGCCGTCGATCTCGACCTGGGCCTGTTCTTCATAGACGGTGATGGCGACATAGAAATGGGCCACCTGATCCGCCTGCTCCACCACTACCTGGGGCAGATCAATTACCTCATTCGGTGATGTTGGAATCAAACACAGGCGAAAGCCATTGGCCTCCAAATTAGAAACCACAGCCAGCTCTGGTTCTAGAGGGTGGAACACAGAGCAGCGATCGCAGTGCAGGTCAATCTCAGGATCTCGCTGGCTCAGCCAGCGTTCAAAGCCATATAGGGCCAGGACATTCAGGTAAGTTTGCCATTGTTGTGCTGCATGGGCACGCGATCGAGCCAGAGTCATTGCTTCATCCACCTGTTTAGAACTAAGTTGAACAAGATTTTCCGATTGAAATTCGATATTCGATACAATATCCATCACAGTCTCCAACCCTCATGCATTCGTGGTGCTTTGTTCGTGATTCACTTCGGTCAACAGCCGATCGCCGTGCTGATCCAGATATTGGCAAACCCGACGGGCAAAGACGCTGGCAATCTGGTAGCTTTTTGGGGTTTTTGCAGTGGCGGCATCTTCCTGCAATAGGGTATCCACCTGTTCTGCCAGGGCCGCTTCAATCTGGGCATCCAACCGAATCAGTTGATCCACCTCCACATACGCCTGAGCCTGGGCTACCACCTGGCTGTGTAAAGCCTGCACCATACAACGTCGCACATCAGCGCGAAAGGCTTTGAGGTCAAGCAAGCGGCTGACCTGGTATTGGGCCTTGAGGCCAACTGCAGGGGCAATGTCTGCCATTGGCAGGCCCTTACAGTGAAACAGCCGCATGGCCGTGAGGAAAGTCTTATCCTTGGGTGATTTCAAGCGTTTCAGGCGATCGCCTATCCCCTGTTCCAGAGCCTGCTCTAAACACTCAAGAAACTGTTGTCGATAGGTTTGCAAAAACCGCACCTGGCCATCCTCCTCCGATGCCTCAGCAGGCTGACCAGGCAGTTGCTCTCTTAAGCTTTCCTGTCCTGGGTCATCCAGCGATCGCCCGGAGGGGATGCCCCTTTTGATGGCAATGCGATATTGTCGCAGGCGATCGGCCAGGACATGGAGCCGAGCCAGGAGAACCGAGGGCAACAGCACCTGGGGTGTTTGCTGTTGCATCATCTGGGTGATCTCTAGCAACTGGCTGGCGCTAGGTTCAGTACACGGGCCTTTTTGCCCCTGTAGCAGGCGATCGCGGCGATAAACCGCATGGTAGCTCTGCAGCAACAGGCTGGCCTGCTGCGCCTCCACTTCTGACAGGTGATGAAATTGGGTCAGAATTCGGTGCAGTTGCTTGGGTTGGGTGTCATTCAAAATAGCCCAATCACTCAGCATACAAAGCCCCTGTTGCAACAAAAAGGCATTCAGTTCCCGGTGTTGCTTGACTAGTCGTAGCGTCCAGGTAGTGAGGCTGGCAAGGGCTGGATCAAACTTTTGCAAGATCTGAATAGATAAGGGAATGTAGGCAGGAGGAGATGCGGTGGCAGCGGTATGGTCTCCTGTCTCCTGTCTCCTGATCGATCGTCCATCATCATCCAGCACAAAGGGCAATAAGTCCTGACGGGTGAAACCGTAGTAGCCGCCAAACTGCATCTCCAGTTGAATGCAGCCCTGCTCGATCTGATGCGAGATGAAACAGCGCAGACAGAGTTCGGCCAAGGCGCGATCGCTGACAGCGATCGCCGGATCACGCAGATGTTGCACCAGAAGGCGCTGGATCGTGGGGTGATCCGTTGGGTCCAGGGCCGGGGCTGTCAAAACCTGTTGCAGGAAAGCCCTGGCAGATGGCAATTCCTCCAGCCGCACCTGCCCACTGGCATGGAGTTTTACCAGATTCCAATACTGGGAAGGGTTACTCATGATAATTGATTTGTCTCTACCCTTCAGTCTCTCAGGGACTATTCAACTTATGCACGCTCCAGCCGTCTGTCGAGGTTCATTTGTCCAGTTTTATAATCTGGACATGACCTCAACCCACGGGAAGCGCCACCATGATCCCAACCGCTGCAGCCAAAAAACGGCTTACCTTTGCAGAATACCTGGCCTATGACGATGGTACCGATACCCGCTACGAACTGGTGGATGGGGAGTTAGTGGAAATGCCCACCGAAAGTGACGAAAACAATCGGATTGCCACCTTGTTATTTGTCGAATTGATCAAGTTACTGCCTTACCACCTGGTAGCTCACAAAGATACGGAAATTGAGGTAAGTGGACGGCAGGCAACCAGTCGTTTACCTGATTTACTAGTTCATACAGAGGACTCAAAGGCCGCTCTGATTGGGTCAACTCGCGCTCTGATTACACGGGATATGCCCCCGCCAGCCCTGGTGATTGAGGTCGTCAGTCCGGGGCTGACCAATCGCAACCGGGATTATCGCTACAAACATACGGAGTATGCCGCCCGTGGCATTGCGGAATACTGGATTGTGGATCCCGAAGAGCGCCAGATTACAGTCTGCCAGTGGGTAGAGGGGCAATACGAGGATCAGGTGTTTCAGGGCAACCAGCGCCTGATTTCTGCCGTGGTGCCAGGGTTTGCGCTCACGGTGGAACAACTCTTTAACGTGGAACAGTAGGAATACCGAC
>CAZBTL010000123.1:0-3470 GCA_964494755.1 uncultured bacterium
AGCAATCCAGCGTGCCAGCTTGCTAGACAATGGCTGGGATCGTAATTGGCATGGGCAATGGTGCAATTGCGGAACGATTAACCCGCATGGTGCGATCGGATGAAATATCAAAATTCTCTAAATAATTTCCAGGTTAGGTGGGAACAACGGTTAAACTATCGGTTGCTGATTTGCCGTCACTGAAGGCACCCCTAGACCTATTCAACTGAGGCTGAGTCAAAATAGACGGGAATAGGGTTCTGGGTGGCCTTGGAAGCAAGATTGTTTAACATTTAAGCGTTTAAAAATTTCTGTCTTCAACGGAACCTCTAGTTTTCGATTGGTTGGTTGCCGTTGCCGTTCTGTCTATCGTTCTCTGAGCCAATCAGGATAATTGCTGCATGACTGCCACTCCAAACAGCCGATCTCTGACATCCGAGCATTCATTGGCAGGGGGATCTAGCTTGCCTGCAATGCTTCATGATCGCACCGACAGGAAGCTTCAACCAGCGGCTCAAGCGACTGGGCAACCCGATCCCACGGCTTTGCAAGTGGCAACCGGCATCTATGTCACAGTGCATGGTCACTTCTATCAACCGCCTCGGGAAAACCCTTACCTGGATGCGATTGAGCGCCAACCCAGTGCGACTCCTTTCCACGACTGGAATGAGCGCATCTTGCATGAGTGTTATCGGCCTAATGCCTTTGCCCGTATCCTCAACGATCGCGGCGAAGCGGTCGAGATTGTTAACAACTACGAATATTTCAGCTTCAACATCGGTCCCACTTTGATGAGCTGGCTGGAGCGCCATGATGTGGAGGTTTATCAGCGGATTCTGGAAGCCGATCGCAAAAGTTGTGAGCGTCTGAATGGCCACGGCAATGCGATCGCCCAGGTTTATAACCACATCATTTTGCCCCTGGCCAATCAGCGGGATAAACAGACCCAGATCCGTTGGGGCATTGAGGACTTTCGTTCACGCTTTGGCCGCGATCCCGAAGGCATGTGGTTGGCGGAAACAGCGGTCGATTATCCCACCCTAGCCGCTTTAGTGGCAGAAGGGATTAAGTTTATTATTCTGGCTCCTTCCCAGGCGCAGCGGTGTCGTTCGTTGCCGTCTGCGGCCGATCCCGCACCCGAATGGCATGAAGTCGGGGGCTGTCAGATTGATCCCACCCGTCCCTACCGCTGCTATCTGAAAGCCGCCACAGAGTCAACGGATCTGGACTCAACCCCCTTTATCGACATCTTTTTCTACGATGGCCCCATTTCCAGGGACATGGGTTTTGATGATGCCACCTTAAGCAGTTCTTTTCACTTTGCCTCTCGCTTAGGCCAGGCCATTCGCGGGGATCATCGTCCGGCCCAGCTAATTGGCGTGGCCACCGACGGGGAAACCTTTGGCCATCATAAAGGTGGTACGGAAAAGTGTCTGGCCTATGCTTTTGTCCAGGAATTTCCCCAGCGGGGCTGGACGGTCACCAACTTTGCCCATTACCTGGCGATTAGTCCGCCCACCTGGGAAGTGGAACTGAAGCCAGTCACTGCCTGGAGTTGCAGTCATGGGGTGGGCCGCTGGCAGGATGACTGTGGCTGTGGCGGTGGGGGCGGCTGGCACCAGAAGTGGCGGCGACCGCTGCGGCAGGCGCTGGACTGGCTGCGAGATCGGTTGATCACTCTGTACGATGAAGCCGGTCGCCAGCTATTCCAGGATCCCTGGCAGGCCAGGGATGCTTACATTCAGGTGATCCGCGATCGCTCCCCGGCCACGGTGCGCCAGTTTTTGGCTGCCCACCAGAGCCATCCCTTGACGGAGGAAGAGCAGGTGGACGCCCTGAGATTGCTGGAACTGCAACGCCATGCACTGCTGATGTACACCAGTTGCGGCTGGTTTTTTGAGGAACTGTCCCGTCCAGAAGGGGTGCAAATTCTGCGCTATGCCGCCCGTGCCATCGAACTGGCCGGTGATGTGACCGGCATCCAACTGGAACCTGAATTTATCCAGCGACTGGAACTGGCCCCCAGCAATGTGGACAGCTTCAAGCATGGGGCAGAGGTCTACCGGCAACTGGTCACCCCAGCCCAAATCAGCCTGGAGCAGGTGGCAGCCCACTATGCCATCAGTTCGTTGTTTACCACCTATGCCAGGGAACAACCGGTTTACTGCTACTCGGCCCATCAATTGGACTACCAATTGCAGCGCATGGGCCCCCTGACCCTGGCGGTTGGGCAACTGCAGTTGATTTCTGAAATTACCTGGGAAAATCGGCATCTAGCTTTTGCCGTCCTCCATCTGGGGGGCTGGGATTTTCACTGCTGCATCCAGCCCTTCTCTGGACGGCGAGACTACACGCTCATGAAAGACAGTTTGTTTGAGGCTTTGCAGCAGGCGAGCGCCGCCCATGTGATTCTGGCAATGAGCCGTATTTTTGGCGATCAGTCCTACAGCTTGCAAAGTTTGTTTGCCGAAGAGCGACATCGGATTATGCGCCTGCTGACCCAGGAAACCCTGACCCGCTTGGATCAGCTGTACACCCAGGTCTATCGAGACAACTACGGCGTGTTGATGGCCTTTCACCGGGATGACTTACCCGTGCCGCAGGAACTCCAAGTGGCCGCTGAAATTGCCCTCAGCCATCGGCTGTTGCAATCCTTGCGGGCGTTGGAGCAAGAAAGTAGTGATCCGGCTGGAGAGCGGCCCCAGGTGGGCTTGAATCATCTGGCTGAGCTGGAAGCGATCGCGACTGAAGCCAGCCACATGCGTTGTCGATTTGACCAACCGGAAGCCAAACGAACCCTGGAGCGCCTGATTCTGCGATCGCTGTGGCACCTGTTGCATCACTGCCAACCCGCCACACTGGAGGTTGATCTGCACCAATTACACCGCTTAATTCAAATTGGCAAAACCCTAAACCTAAACTTGTCCTTTGCCGCCACCCAAGAACTCTATCTGGACCACCTGTACAGTTGGATCATTCCCCTCGTGCTGCAGCAGAGTTCGCCCCCACCTCGCCGCTCCAAGGCCAAAGCAACCGCCAGTCTCTCATCCGGTCAGTTGCAGGCATTGCTCCAGTTAGGTCAGGTGCTAGGGGTTGATGTCACGCCCTCTCTGCGACAAGTAGCTCAATAGGAGCTGGATCATTCTGCTGGAGACATTGTGGCTCAGGTGACCGAGGGCTGGGGAAATCCCAGAAATGAGAATGGGCATTAGTCATCAAAAGCCTAATGCCCATTTGAAAGGTTGACATCACCCTGGTTACATGCCGAAGCCGCCTTGCATGGCAATCAAAGACTGAAGCGAGGGAATGACTGATTGCACCACCTGCAGTAGCAACAAGGCCAGAATGGGCGAGAAGTCCAGTCCACCTAGGGGCGGAATAATATTCCGAAAAATGTTGAGATAGGGATCGGTCAACTGACTCAGAATTGAGAAAGGCGGATCAAACCAATTGATATTGGGGAACCAGCTCAGCAAGATGCGGATGAACAG
>CAZBTL010000123.1:3570-12675 GCA_964494755.1 uncultured bacterium
GCGGATCAAACCAATTGATATTGGGGAACCAGCTCAGCAAGATGCGGATGAACAGAATAACTGTATAGAACTGGATAAACTTAATTATTGTTTCAAACAGCAAGTCCATATGCGGATTCAACTCCTCCCCTGACAGGAACAATAATCAACTAATTTGTACTTCCAGCTAATTTGTACTTCCAGCTTCACAGTGACAGCCAGATGTCAATTGGCTTCAGTTTAGCATTTTCTAGTCAGTCAGCCCCAAGGTTCCACAGCCCAACAGACACAGGTATCAATCACCGAGGACCAGCTAACACCCTGTACCCCACACCCAGCGCCTCGAACCCACCGAACTAATGCCGCCATCAGGAGGTATGCGGATCGCCTCAGGATTCCTGGATGAATGGCGCTTCTTTCTCTTCCTCGTGAACACTGCCATTGACGCTGCCCAATTGCTGCCGCACGTCATCGATCGCATCATTCAGTCGGGCGATTTTATCTTCCAAATTCCGTCGAGCGGTTTCGATGTCCTGCCCATTGACCGCCTTCAGCGATCGCCGCTTTAGTTTGCCAGCCTTGCCTGTCGGAAGATCAGCCGGCAAGAGGGAATTTTCCTCGGAAGGATTGGCCAATTGCCGAGTGGCCAGGACTGCACCCAGCACCCCGCCGACCACACCGCCCAACGCTGCCCCAAGAAGAAAGCCGCCAACGAAACTATCCTGCTGACTCATAACTAATCCAAATCCTGAATGATAGGTGAGAAGGATGAACTAACTGTGAGGCAACTACCCTGAAACCCTGAAACCCAATTAAGGCAAGTAGACGAATAGATGAGCCAGAGGTGGGTCGCTGCTCAATAACCTTCTCTTTTTTCTTTCAGCTTACTCGGTGCTTACCCCAACTGCCACCCCCTTAATCAGGCTCATCCCCGCTTTATTCCAGACCCGTCAGGTGCCAAAGGTGCGATCGCCCGCGTCTCCTAATCCTGGCACGATGAATCCCCGCTCATTCAAGCCTTCATCAATGGTAGCGGTGTAAATATTCAAGCTGGGGTAAGCCACACTCAATTTCTGCAGGGCTGGCGGAGCCGCCACAATGGAAATGATCCGCACCAGTGCTGGGTCAATGCCACGCCGGGTCAGCTCTGCCATTGCAGCCATAATCGTGCCGCCAGTGGCCAACATGGGTTCGCTAATCACCACATGGGTGTGGGCATTGAACTGATCGGGAAACTTGTTGAGATAGCAAGTCGGTTCCAGCGTCTCTTCATTCCGCACGAAACCGATGTGATAAATAGATGCCAATGGCAAGGCCGACTGCGCCCCTTCCAACAACGCCAGCCCAGCCCGCAGGATTGGCACCACAATCACTGGCACTTCCGGATCCACAAAGGTGACCGAACAGGGCGCCAGTGGGGTTTCAATTACCGCTTCCTTGGTCGGCAACCAGTCTCGTACCGCCTCATAGGTCAGCCAGCGGCCCAACTCGGTCATCGCAGCCCGGAACAACGCCGTCGGGGTTGCAGCATCGCGGGCCACAGCTAGCCAATGCTTGATCAAGGGATGGGGTGGAACATAGACGCGCATTTGAACAGTCATAGGCGGGAGATCGCAGATGGTGGGCGTTACAAGTGACCTATCATACCCTCTATCGGGTGTGGGGCAGGACTAACCTAACACCCAATCCCTGCCATTGATGGCTGACCGCCCCAATTCTATTGCAATCAATTCTCATTAGAGTTGACACTATTTCGCAATAATCCTATAGTAACTATAGTGTTCTCCTCTCTGAAGGATCAGCAGGCGGGATTGGTTTCCAGTATGGAGCCAGTCCCCTTTTTATTAGTTGGGGTCGAACCGTGGCGGGGCGGGTCGCAGTCATGACAACTGGGGTGGTGTCCCCCCTAGCTCCGTTGCAATTCTTCGATACACTGAAACATAGTCCCCTACCCATGAGCTTCATGTCTGTTGCAAACAGCCCATCTTCTTTGGTGTCTAGCCAGCTTGCTCCGTCTAATGAGGAAACTGACCTGTCGTCAGAGTGGGATGTGATCGTCATTGGTTCCGGCATTGGTGGCTTGGTCACTGCTACCCAGTTGGCAACCAAGGGCTTGCGAGTTCTGGTTTTAGAGCGCTATTTGATTCCGGGAGGCAGTGCCGGTTACTTCGAGCGCCATGGCTACCACTTTGATGTGGGCGCTTCCATGATTTTTGGTTTTGGCCAGAAGGGAACGACCAATCTGCTGACCAGGGCTCTCAAGGCGGTTGATCAAACGCTGGAAACGATTCCTGATCCGGTTCAGATCCATTACCATCTACCCGGTCAACTGGATCTGAAAGTGCATCGGGATTATGAGAATTTCTTGCAAGAACTGATTGCCCATTTTCCCCATGAGCAGGAGGGCATTCGCCGCTTCTATGACGAATGCTGGCAGGTGTTTAACTGTCTGAACAGGATGGACTTGCTGTCTCTGGAAGAACCCCGTTACCTGATGCGGGTATTTTTCCAGCACCCTCTAGCCTGTCTGGGGTTGGTGAAGTATCTGCCCCAGAATGCCGGTGATATTGCCCGTCGCTACATTCGCGATCCCATTTTGCTGAAGTTTATCGACATGGAGTGTTATTGCTGGTCAGTGGTGCCAGCCGATCGCACCCCCATGATTAATGCCGGTATGGTGTTCAGCGATCGCCACTATGGTGGCATCAATTACCCCAAAGGCGGGGTGAGCCAGATTGCCCAAAAGCTGGTGACTGGCTTAGAGCAGCATGGCGGACGGATTTTGTATAAGGCCAGAGTCACCCGGATTCTGATGGAAGGGCAACGGGCAGTGGGTGTCCAACTGGCATCGGGGCAGACCTTCCGGGCCAGGCGGATTGTCTCTAATGCCACCCGCTGGGACACCTTTGAGAAATTAATTCCACCCGAACAAATGCCTGCTGCTGAACAAAGATGGCAGAAACGCTATCAGAAATCGCCCAGTTTTCTCAGTTTGCATCTGGGGGTAAAGGCGGAAGCCCTGCCGACTGGAACCGAGTGCCACCATATCCTGCTGGATGACTGGGAACGGATGGAAGAGTCCCAAAGCACCATTTTTGTCTCCATTCCCACGCTTTTGGATCCCGATCTGGCTCCTGCCGGGCACCACATCATCCATACCTTTACACCCAGTTGGATTGAGGAGTGGCAGGGTTTGTCGCCGCAAGAATACCAACAGCAGAAGGAGGTTGCGGCCGAGCGGTTGATTTCCCGTTTGGAAAGCATTTTCCCCAATCTGTCGGCCCACTTGGACTATCAGGAAGTCGGCACTCCCCGTACCCATCGCCGCTTTCTGGGGCGTGAGGATGGCACCTATGGTCCAATTCCACTTCGTAAACTCCCCGGTCTCCTGACCATGCCGTTTAACCGAACGGCGGTGTCGGCCTTATATTGTGTGGGGGACAGCACGTTTCCAGGTCAGGGACTCAATGCGGTTGCCTTTTCTGGCTTTGCCTGTGCCCACCGGATTGCTGTGGATTTGGGGTATTAAACCGATGGATGCTGCCGAATTTTTAAGCCGCTATGCTGACGGTCAGCGAGACTTCTCCGGTGTGGACCTAGCGGGTGTTTGTCTGCGGGGGGCTGATTTGTTACGGGTCAACTGCCAGGGAGCCAACTTGCAGGGGGCCGATCTGCGGGAAGTGCGGTTGGGGCATGCCAATTTAGGTCAGGCCAATCTTCGAGGCGCACGACTCAGTGAGAGTTTGCTTTGGGGGGCGGATCTGACGGATGCCAATCTGCAACAGGCCGATTTGCGAGAGGCGGATCTGTCTGGCGCCCGGCTGGTCAGGACGAATTTGCAAACTGCCAGATTGGTCAAAGCCTGTTTAGCTGGGGCTAACTTGCAGCAGGCTGATTTATCAGGAGCCAACCTGCTGGAGGCAGACCTGCGGCCCAGTTCCGATCGCTCCACGGATTTAAGTCAGGCTATCCTGACTGGCGCCGATCTGAGCTATGCCAATCTCAGCGGCGCCAGTTTGCAAGGGGCCGATTTACAGGGAGCCAGTCTGTGTCGGGCGGTGCTGACGGAAAGCGGTAGTGGTCATCAGCCAGCGGATTTGCGCGGCGCCAATCTGCAGGCAGCAGACCTCAGTTATGCCGATTTCCAGGGGGCATTGCTCCAAGATGCCAATTTGCAAGGGGCTGATCTGACTCAGGCCAGTTTGAGTGAGGCAGATCTGGAAGGGGCCATCCTGGATCAGAGTTTTGCGTCTGGCATCACCCTCAAACCCTGGATTGACCAGTAGCCCTAGCGATCTGATTCGGTCACCAGCGATCGCGCCCCATAGGCACGGTCATATTCAATTTGGCCGTAATCCAGCTTAATTAGGCGATCGCACAAATGGAAGTAATGGTCGTCATGGCTGATCACCAGCACCGTTTTGCCGCGATCGCGCAACTCCGGCAGAAACTCCCGATAAAACAGGTCTTTAAACACCGGATCCTGATCTGCTGCCCACTCATCAAACAAGTAAATCGGTCGGTCCTCTAGATAGGCTGTCAGTAACGTGAGCCGTTTCCGTTGCCCTTGGGACAGGCGGATGGTCGAGAGATGCCCATCGGTGATGCGAACTTTGTGATCCAGATGCAGCCGTTGCAAATAGTCCTCCGCCCGCCCGTCCAGATCGGAAGAGTCAAGTCCCAGCAGGCGCTCGAAGAGATAAAAGTCGGCAAATATGACTGAGAAGTGTTGGCGATACCATTCCCGGTTGTGAGCCTCGACAATCTGACCGTCCAGCTCAATGACACCAGTCTCCGGGATATACAAGCCCGTGATCAACTTGGCCAAGGTGGACTTGCCACTGCCATTGCCACCCACAATAAATACCAACTCACCGGGACGCAGGGTCAGGTCGATAGGTCCCAGGGTAAACCCATTTTCCTCCTGCTCTGTGTGATAGGCATGGGTCACCTGGCGCAAGTGCAGTTCCCGCCAGCGCGGCGAGACGGGCTGGGGCGGTGTCAGGATTTCGGAGCGGTTGGCCAGCGACAACCCGAGTGATTCAATCTTGCGGAAAGAAATGCCAGCCCTGGCCAATGTGGGCAAACTGTTGACCAGCCGATCCATCGGCAGCATCAGATAGGTAAAGGTCAGAACATAGCTGGAAAGCGTCCGCAGGTCCAGGGTCAACAGTTTGGGTAAGGCAAACAGGATAAAGCCGACGGAAAAGAAAAACAGCAGTTTCCCCCAACTGGAAGTAATGGCAAATAGGGTCAGACCATCGACGTTGTAACGCCGATAGGCTCCTGCTGTGGCCCGCAGGTCGTCTTTCAGGAAAGCTTGTCGGCGTTGATAGTTGAGTTTGAGTTCCTTAGTCCCATCGGTGACGGCTCGGAAATGCTGAAACAGTGAATCCTGTTCCTCCCGTGCTTTTGCCAGCAGGCGTTGACCCCGTTTCAGTAACCAGCGGCAACTGCCCAGGGCAACCACGGTCAGCACGCTGGTCATGAGAAACACCTGCCAGGACAGCAAGGTGATGTAGAGCAAACAACCGACCACGATCGCAATATCAATGCAAAGAAACGGTAGGCTTTTCACCGCATCTGAAATGGCCTGTACGTCTTCCGTCAAATTGGCCAGTAGCCGGGGCGCCCCTAATTTTTCCAGATAGGCCAGTTCGGTGCCCAGGATCTGCCGACTGAGGTTGAGTCGGAGCTGGAAGATGGCCTGTTGGGCCAATCGGATCAACACCACTTGACAAATAATGCTGGTCACCAAAGCCAGCAAAGCCAGGCCAACAAAGCTCCAGGTCAGAGTGCTGGAGGGATTGATTCCACCCTGACCCAGAACACGACTGATCAAGGCAATTAGACCGGCACTGCTGCCGCCACTGATAAAGCCGGTGACAACCGCGATCATCACCATTTGCCAGGAAGACCGCAGGAGAAAACGCAACAACTTCATGGGGTGCTTCTGCCTCTGAACCGTCCAACCGGTTATCCAGTCGGTTATGGCCCCTACTACTGGACCGGCTGACCAAAGGGCTATTGTAACAATTAGAAAAGTTTGCCCTACTATCTTTGCATCCAGGGAATCAAATGACCAACTCTAACTTTTTTGGCCAGCAGAGTTTTGCTAGAGAGTGCGATCGCCGCCAGTCTGCTTTATCCTAATGAGCAAGGCAACGGTCTGGCCGAGATATAGATTTCAGTTTGATAATCTTTTGGTAAAGCCAATGTCAGTAAATACCGTTGTCCTATAGCGATCCGATCAGGATTGTGAAAGGTTTCCGCAGGAAATCCTTCTCACAAAGCCCTTTCGCCATCCAGTCGTTCACAAATCATTTAGGATTGCTATATTTTGAATACTGTGTGAGGAGTCACCGATGACCGGGGTACAGACACCATTGGCAACTAATTTACCCAGCTTTTCGATCATCCTGGAAACCGAAAACCTGGCCAATGCTGACATTCAGGGACTGGTCAAATCCCTGGCCTCTTTAGTTAACCAGGATATCTCTCCTGCCCAGGCTAACGAGGTGCTGCTGATCGAAAGCGGGGATACACCGCCAGAATTGCTGCAACAGCTCTGTCAGATGTATCCCTGGATCCAGGTGTGTCAGGCTCCCCTATCCACCGGCTACTACAAAGCCAAGATGCTAGGGGCTCAGCAGGCGACCGGCGATATTATTGTCTACTGCGATTCGGATTGCATCTACGAACCCCACTGGCTACGGACCATCCTCACCACCTTTGCGGACCACCCCGACATCCAGATTGTGGCTGGAGAAACCACCACCCGTGGAGTGGGGCCCTATGGGACGGCAATGGCCCTGACCTATATCTTTCCGCAATATACGCAAGATAGAGAGTTGGCCCCCACGCATCAATATTTCCTCAACAACGTCGCGTTTCGGCGTCAGTTTTTGCTCACCTGCCCCATTCCAGCCGAGTTGCCGCTTTACCGGGGGAACTGTGTGGTCCATGCCTATGATCTCAGTCGTCAAGGCTATACCATCTGGCGGCAACCCCAGGCTCGGGCCACCCATGCTCCCCCAAATGGCCTATCTCACTTTTTCTGGCGGTTTTTGATGATTGGTTACGACATGTACTGGCAGAAACAAGTCTTTGATCAGAAAGCAATCGAGTCGGCTAAGGTTGCCATCAGTCAGCACTCTCAAGATATGACCCGGAAGTTGACCCTGGCTGGCTTCCAGAGTAAAAGCGGCGTATTTTTCCAGCGCATGGGCCGCATGTTTCGCAATAACCCCTGGCACTTGCTGTATTTCCCGCTGGCTCTGCCAATTGCGGCTGTATCAGTGGCGCTCATCTATGCTGGCTACCTGATTACGACGATCCAGCCCGACTTTTTGTTGAAAACGTATGACCAGGTTCTCGGGGAAGCTTGAAGGGATAGTGTAGCTATGGGCAAAGGGGACATTCTCTGTAATTTCAGGAATCGTCTTCTTTCGCCCCTAAAAAATTCCGGATTTTTACGGAGTGTTTTCCAGGTAACTCAAGGTTAGAGTGCTCTTCAGGGTGTAGAACAAGCTGGTTAAATCAACCGCTCCTTCACGCTGTTTCTTCTCACTGCTTTGCTCCATCCATGAGGTTTGTTGACATGGCTTTGCCGCAATCCCTGCCGTCCGGTTCCGCTTCTCCCACCCTCCACGGAATTTTTGAAGACCGCCCAGTAGTCAACTCCAACCTTGCTTCTAAAGCAGGTAACCAGGATTTTTCGGCCCATTATGGGCTGCAATCGGTTACAGATCACCTGCAGCCTGAACAACGGGCCTACAATCAGGGCTTGGAGTTCCTGAAGTTTGAGCAATACGCAGAAGCCCTACAGTGTTTTGATCGGGTTCTGGCCAGTAATGCTCAGGATGCAAACGTCTGGCACGCCAGAGGGGATGCGCTAGCCAATTTGCATCGGTATGAAGAGGCGTTAGGTTGTTTTGAGCGGGCTATTGCATTGCAATCAGATGTAGCAGAATCCTGGATTTTTCGAAGCATTATCCTAATTCATCTGGAACGGTATGTTGAGGCGTTAGAGAGTTGCGATCGCGCCCTGGCTCTAGATCCTGAAAATTCTGAAAGCTGGCTCTTCCGCGCCTCCGCCTTACAACGCCTGGGCCGCTACCAAGAAGCCTATGCCTGCTTTGACCGGGCGGCTGGCAATCAACGCAAATCAATTCGGCAACGTCTGACCCAAATGATCAGTCAATTTTCTGGTAGAAAGCAGGTAAGCCGGGTTTCTGCTTAGAGAACTTTTGGACAACAAAAACCGGGGTACGGCAAATCGTCAGCCCCGGTTTTTCTTTTCATAGGCAGTTATTGGCAGTTGATCAGCCACCAACTAGACTAGGAAGCACTCTCTTCCGTACTTGCTTCAGTAGCCGGTTCAGCAACGGCTGTAGCGGTTGTTTCAGTTGGCAGTTCCGCCAGTTGCACTTTGACGACCTTATTGACAGCTTCCGTCACTTTCGGCAAGGTCAGGGTCAGAACGCCATCTTTGTATTCAGCCTGTACTTGTTCGTGTTGAATCGGAGCCGGCAGTTGAATTAAGCGACGGAATTGGCCATAGCGGAACTCAGTCCGGATCATGTCTTCCTGTTCAGATTTTGTCTCTTGCCGATGTTCTCCAGACAGGGAAACGCTGTTTTTGGTGACTTGAATGTCCAGATCCTTGGCATCCATGCCAGGCAGTTCCGCTTTCAGCACCAGGGTTTCTCCCAGATCTTTCAGTTCAATGGCAGGCTTCCAAACCAATGTTTCATCCGTCTGGTGAGCCAACTCGTCAAACACTTGGTTGATTTGATTGCGCAGGGTTTCTATTTCCCGCCAGGGTTGCCAGTACCTCACTAACATCATGCTGTCACCTCTTGAAATCGTGTTCAGCGCTTGACTGTTACAGTTTGATCATCTCCGATCTATCTCAGGATGGCAGTCGGGGAAACTGTACATTCCCGGTCGAAATTGCCTCACCTGATGCAAAGCCCAACCCAACACTACTGGGTGCATCAACTGGCTAAATGTCGCCAACCAGTTGCTCCCCGCATTAATTTGACCTTCCGCCGGATTGTGACTGAGGGCTAGTTCGTCCCTCAAAACAGCCTTGATAGCGGACTAGAGGCTGTTGATGGGGGA
>CAZBTL010000124.1:0-12668 GCA_964494755.1 uncultured bacterium
AGTACCACGTCACAGTTGTGCAAAAGACAGCCTTTCTAACACAGTCTCCTTTACCTCCAGGACAGTAACGATCACAGTCTGATGAACCGGCATCTAGACTGGCTCGACACACTCTGCAGAGAAGTGGAGGTGCAACCACTCAGTGCATGACGGGCGATCGCCGACTCCATTGCGTAGGTATAAATTCTCTCCAACTTGGGGATCGGTGCCATGATCTGGTCCCCTTCAGTGATAAGCTGATGAGTGGCGATCTTAAACGTTAAGACTGTTTAACAGTGCAGAACAGCTAAGAACACTAGCGAAATAGGTACTAGGGCGCGAGCATGGTCACCACCACAGAAAAGACAAATATTGGTTTCATCACACAAATTATCGGTCCCGTTGTAGACGTGAAGTTTCCTTCTGGGAAACTGCCAGCGATTTACAACGCTCTCGTCATTGAAGGGAAGAACACCGCTGGCGAAGATGTTTCAGTGACTTGCGAAGTCCAGCAGTTGCTGGGCGATCAGCAAGTTCGGGCGGTTGCCATGAGTACAACGGACGGTCTGGTTCGGGGCATGGAAGTCGTTGACACCGGAGCTCCGATTAACGTTCCGGTAGGTGCTTCCACCCTGGGACGGATTTTTAACGTACTGGGTAAGCCGGTTGATAACAAGGGCGCGGTTGACATGTCCACAACCATGCCGATTCACCGTTCCGCTCCCAAGTTGACCGATCTGGAAACCAAGCCTTCCATATTTGAAACCGGGATCAAGGTGATTGACCTGCTGACTCCCTACCGTCGGGGTGGCAAGATTGGCCTGTTCGGCGGTGCGGGTGTGGGCAAAACCGTGATCATGATGGAATTGATCAACAACATTGCCACCCAGCATGGTGGGGTATCCGTATTTGGCGGCGTGGGTGAGCGTACCCGCGAGGGCAATGACCTGTACAACGAAATGATCGAATCCGGGGTAATCAATAAGGACAATCCGGGTGAATCCAAGATTGCTCTGGTATATGGTCAGATGAATGAACCACCTGGAGCCCGGATGCGCGTAGGTCTGTCGGCGCTGACTATGGCGGAATACTTCCGGGATGTCAACAAGCAGGACGTGCTGCTGTTCATCGACAACATTTTCCGCTTCGTCCAAGCTGGTTCCGAAGTGTCTGCGCTGTTAGGCCGGATGCCCTCTGCTGTGGGTTATCAACCAACCCTGGGGACGGACGTGGGCGACCTGCAAGAGCGGATCACCTCCACCACCGAAGGTTCCATCACCTCCATCCAGGCCGTTTATGTGCCAGCGGACGACTTGACCGACCCCGCTCCGGCTACCACCTTTGCCCACCTGGACGGAACCACGGTGTTGTCCCGTGGTCTGGCCTCTAAGGGAATTTATCCGGCTGTGGATCCGCTGGATTCTGCTTCCACCATGTTGCAACCCAGCGTGGTTGGCGATGATCACTACTCTACGGCTCGGGCGGTGCAGGCAACCCTGCAGCGCTATAAGGAACTGCAGGACATTATTGCCATTCTGGGTCTGGATGAACTGTCGGAAGATGACCGTCTGACCGTGGCCCGTGCCCGTAAGATTGAGCGCTTCCTGTCCCAACCCTTTTTTGTGGCTGAGGTGTTCACCGGTTCACCTGGAAAGTATGTGCCCCTGGAAGAAACCATCAAGGGTTTCAAGATGATCCTGGATGGCTCTCTGGATGATCTGCCAGAGCAAGCCTTCTACATGGTGGGCAATATTGACGAGGCGATCGCCAAAGGCGAAAAGCTGAAAGCTGAAGGCAAGTAACAGTGTCATGGGTTTTGAGGTAAGCAGTCTATATCCAGTCTGGTTAGGCTTGTTTGCCTCAAAATTCACCATCGGGCTAGCACCGCTGGGCGAAACACGCAGAAATCTGTTCTCCTGTTGTCTCGCCTGGGGTGAATTCCCCCAACACCAAGGAGTAAAGAGAGATTAATGGCACTAACAGTTCGTGTAATTGCACCGGACAAGACCGTCTGGGACTCTCAAGCAGAAGAGGTCATTCTGCCCAGCACCACCGGGCAGTTAGGAATTTTGACCGGACATGCTCCCCTGTTGACAGCTCTGGATGCAGGTGTCATGCGGGTTCGAGCTGACAAGACCTGGGTGCCGATCGCACTCATGGGCGGCTTTGCTGAAGTTGAAAACAACGAGGTCACCATCCTGGTTAATGGGGCGGAACGGGGCGACGCAATCAATAAAGACGAAGCCCGGCTTGCCTATCAGGAAGCCGAAAAGCGGTTGGGTGAGTCGCGTCAGAAAGATAACCGCCAGGAGCAGATTCAAGCAACTCAAGCTTATAAGAAAGCTCGAGCTCGCTATCAGGCTGCCGGTGGAATGCTCTAAGGTGAGACGCTAAATCCTTCATGCCGACTATTCCTGCCTGCGCCTGGAACCGTCCCATCGGCTTGGGGTGGGAAAACCCATACAAAGTTCGCTATGCCAGCAACCTGGATGATGGTGCCTGGCATGGCATGCCCTTAGGTGGATTGGGGGCGGGTTGTATCGGCCGCTCCCACCGGGGTGACTTCAACCTCTGGCACATTGATGGCGGAGAACACGTCTATCAATCCATGCCAGCCTGCCAATTTGCAGTTTTTGAGCAAACCAGCAGCCAGACACAGACCTACGCCCTCTGCACCGAATCACCTGGAGATGGCAGCCTGGCCAGTTGGAACTGGTATCCTGCAACCCATGGCAACAGTTCTAATCCATTACAGACCGGCACCTATGCCGCCCTATATCCACGCAGTTGGTTCGTTTACAATTCGGTTCTGCAGAGCCACCTGACCTGCGAACAGTTTTCGCCCATCTGGGCCCACAACTATCAGGAAACCAGTTACCCGGTGGCGGTCTTCCAGTGGACAGCCCATAATCCAACTGATCAGCCGATTACCCTCAGCCTGCTGTTTAGCTGGCAAAACATGGTGGGCTGGTTTACCAATGCGCTGAAGTCTCCCGACGTGCAGCTGCGGGATGATGGTAGTCCGGTATATGACTACCAGCCCCGGTTGGGACAGAGCCGTGGTAACTTCAACTGCCTGATGCGGCAGGGGCAACAGGTTGGGCTGGTAATGGCAGGTCAGCAGGCGAGTGAGAAAACAGCGGAAGGTGACGGTCAGTGGGCGATCGCCACCCAGTTGGATGCGGATACCGAATTCTTCTATCACAGCCGCTGGAACCCAGTGGGAGATGGGGCCGAGATCTGGCAGTCCTTTGCCAGCGATGGCTCCCTGGCCAATCTGAGCGATGAAAACCCGGCCCAGGAGGGCGAACAGATTGCTGGGGCAATCGCTCTCCGATTTACCCTGCAGCCTGGCCAGACCCGCCAGATTCCCTTTGTCCTCAGTTGGGATTTCCCGGTCACCGAGTTTGCCCAGGGCATCGAGTATTTTCGTCGCTATACGGATTTTTTTGGTCGCACCGGCCAGAATGCCTGGGCGATCGCCCAGACCGCCCTGAACCAGACCGCCACCTGGCAGCAGCAGATCCAGACCTGGCAGCAACCAATTCTGGAGCAGCCAGACCTGCCCAACTGGTTCAAGATGGCCCTGTTCAATGAACTGTACTTCCTAACCGATGGCGGCACCTTGTGGTCGGCGGCAACCGACTTAGACCCGGTGGGCCAGTTTGCCGTACTGGAGTGTATCGACTACCGCTGGTATGAAAGTCTGGATGTCCGGCTGTACGGCTCCTTTGCCCTGTTGAGGCTGTTCCCCGAACTGGAGAAGGCAGTCATGCGGGCCTTCGCCAGAGCCATTCCAGCCAGTGACGATCGCACCCGGATCATTGGCTACTACCACACCATTGGGGTTGAAAGTCCCCAGGCCCAGCGCAAAGTGGCTGGTGCTACTCCCCATGATCTGGGCGCTCCCAATGAGCATGTGTGGCAGAAAACCAACTACACCAGCTATCAGGACTGCAACCTCTGGAAAGACCTGCCCTGTGATTTTGTCCTGCAAGTATATCGGGACTACTGGCTGACTGGCGCAACCGACGTGGCCTTCCTGGCGGAGTGCTGGCCGCCGATTGTGCAGACCCTGACCTACCTCAAGACCTTTGATCAGGATGGCGATGGCATCCCGGAAAACTCCGGGGCCCCGGACCAAACCTTTGATGACTGGCGCTTGCAGGGCATCAGCGCCTACTGTGGCGGATTGTGGCTGGCCGCCCTGGAAGCCGCGATCGCGATCGGTCAGATCCTGACCCAGCCATTCCTGGCGGCCCGTTTTCCCACCCTAGCCTCCGACCTGGCCACCTTTGCCACCTGGCTAGAACAGGCCCGGCCCCTGTATCAGCAGCAGCTCTGGAACGGCCAGTACTACCGCATTGACAGCCGCAGCGGTTCTGATGTGGTGATGGCGGATCAATTGTGTGGCCAGTTCTACGCCCGACTGTTGCAACTGCCCGACCTTGTGCCACCCACTTGCGCCCAAACCGCTCTGCAAACGATATACGACACCTGTTTCGTCAAGTTCAACCAATACCTGGCCTCCGGAGCCTTGCCCACCCAGACTTTTACCTCGGTACAGGAAGCCAGAGCCGCTGAACAGGGAATCGCCACTGCCGTCCCCCTAACTGGATCAACCCCCTCGCAGCCCCCCATTTCCCAGCCCATTGGCGCCGCTAATGGCGTCCGCCCGGATGGTTCACCGGAAAATCCCAACGCTACCCATCCCCTGGAAGTCTGGACAGGCATTAACTTTGGTCTAGCCGCCTTCCTGGTGCAAATGGGTCTGCGAACCGAAGCCCTGACGCTGACGAAAGCCGTAGTCCGTCAGATTTATGACCACGGCTTGCAATTCCGCACCCCGGAAGCCATCACTGCCAACCGCACCTTCCGCGCCTGCCACTACCTGCGGCCAATGGCAATCTGGGCCATTTACTGCGTCTGGTAACAATGCTTATCCGCAATATATCAGATATGATATATCTACCGGGATGGATGAAATAAATAAGCCTTTAGTTTGGCTGCAGGGAGAAGTTAAAACGCCTCCTTTTAGTCAGACAGCACGCATTGAAGCAGGTGTCCTGCTCAGACGGTTGCAGCAGGGTGACAACCTGGAATTACCCCATTCGAGGCCAATGCCCAGCATTGGTGTCCATTGCCATGAATTGCGAATTCGAGACGTGGACAAAAACTGGAGGATCATTTATCGCATTGATGACGACGCAATTTTAGTGGTGGCAGTGTTTAACAAAACCACGAGAACAACCCCCAATAGCGTTGTCGATACCTGCAAAAAGCGGCTCATTCAGTACGATAAAGACGCATCAAGTTAGAACCATGGATGAAGCTAAGAAGCAACAATTACAAGAAAAGGGCTGGAAAGTCGGTACGGTTTCGGATTTTTTAGATCTCACACCAGAAGAAACGGCGCTGGTTGAAATTAAACTGGCCCTCAGCCGTCACCTGAAAGTGCGACGACAACGAGCCATGACCCAAGCAGAACTGGCTGAGAAGTTACACTCCAGCCAACCTCGAATCGCCAAAGCTGAGAACGGTGATGCTTCGGTTTCGATTGAGTTACTGATTCGGGCTATCCTGGCAACCGGCGCAACCCCCCAGGAAATTGGCCAGGTGATTGCACATGCAAGCCCTGATTCAGGAGTTATCCCCACCATAGCGATCCGATCAGGATTGTGAAAGGTTTCCGCAGGAAATCCTTCTCACAAAGCCCTTTCACCATCCAGTCGTTCACAAGTCATTTAGGATTGCTATATGAACTGATAGTGAACACTGATCCAGTATTCTCAGGTGCTGTGGATTGCCACCCTCTGCCCCATCAACCTGGCGATCGTTGATGGTCGTCCGCGGGAGATGGAGGGAGGGTAGACATCGGCAGTTGACTGGCGGAAAAGCAGCCAACCGGAATCCAGCCTGTCGTAAATGGGGGTTCCGGTTGTAGATTAGAGACGTTGGCCACGACTGCCCCATTCTTGCACTACCCATGCTGCTGTCGCTACGGATTGAAAACTTCGCCCTGGTCGATTACCTGGAATTAGATCTGGGAGCCGGGTTGACGGTTTTGACGGGGGAAACCGGGGCCGGCAAGTCAATTATTCTGGACGCGATCGATGCGGCCTTAGGCGGCAAGGTCAACAGTCGGGCGGTGCGCACTGGCACGGAACGGGCCTGCATTGAAGCCACCTTTCAAACGACAGAGGAGTTGCAAGCTTGGCTGGAGCAGCAGGGCATTCCGCCGCTGGACTCGGATGGTCTGGTCTGCAGCCGGGAAATTACCGTAGGGGCCAGCGGCCAGCGCAGCCGTTCTCGAATTAACGGGGTGGTGGTCAACAAACAGCAACTGGAACAGGTACGCGATCGCCTGGTGGAAATTACCGCCCAAGGACAGACGGTGCAACTGGGTCATCCACCTCTGCAACGGCAATGGTTGGACAGTTACGGCGGTGATCCCCTGCTGCAACAACGCCAGCAGGTCGCCATCGCCTTTGCGGCCTATCAACAGGCGGCGCAAACCCTGGACAAACGACGACGTTCGGAACAGCAACGGCTGCAACAACTGGATTTGCTGGAGTTTCAGCTCAAGGAGCTAAACAGCGCCAGTCTGACCAATCCGGATGAACTGGAGCAGTTGGAGCAGGAACGGCAACGGCTCAACCACAGTGTGGAACTGCAACAGCAGAGCTATCAGGTGTATCGCCTGCTGTATGAGAGTGACGGCGAAGCCTCAGCCAGTGCTGACCTGTTGGGTCGGGCGGAGTCCCTGTTGCAGCACATGACGGAATACGATCGCAGCCTGCAACCGCTCCTGGATTTGGTCAGTACAGCCCTGTCCCAGGTGGAGGAAGCAGGGCGACAAATCAATTTCTACGGCGAAAATCTGGAGGCTGACCCGCAACGGCTGGAAGAGGTACAGCAGCGGATTGGTGTACTGAAGCAGATTTGTCGCAAGTATGGCCCCACCCTGGCGGATGCGATCGCCCTGCAAGACCGACTGCAACAAGACCTGCTGAACCTGACCGACCAAGGACAATCGGTAGAAGAATTGGAGGCCCTGGTCCAGGAACGACAGACCGCCCTATCCCTAGCCTGTGGCGAACTGACCCGCCTGCGGCAGGCCACCGCCCGACGTTTAGAAGAACGATTGGTAGCGGAACTCAAACCCCTGGCCATGGAAAAAGTGAAATTTGAAGTTCAACTGACGCCCTGCACTCCCTCGGCGATGGGCGCTGATCAGGTTACCTTCCAATTCAGTCCCAATCCCGGTGAGCCGCTCCAGCCCTTGATTGAAATTGCCTCCGGCGGGGAAATGAGCCGCTTTCTGCTGGCCCTGCAGGCCAGTTTTTCCGGCATCGATCCGGTCGGCACCCTCGTCTTTGATGAAATTGATGTCGGCGTTTCCGGCCGCATTACCCAGGCGATCGCGGAAAAGCTATTCCACCTCAGTCAGCACCACCAAGTTCTCTGCGTCACCCACCAGCCAATCGTGGCGGCAATGGCCAGCCAGCACTTCCGGGTCAGCAAGCAAGTGATTGGCGGCAATGGTTCAGCCAGCCAACCGACGAACGCCAACGGCGCCGCTAAAAAACGTAGCCGCAAAGACGACTCGGCGGATGCCCCACCGCTGGAACCCACCCCAACCGATGAAGAACGGACTGTGGTTCGGGTTGTCCTCCTGACCCCAGAACAACGGCGGGAAGAACTGGCCCAGTTGGCTGGCGGACAAACCGACCAGGAAGCGATCGCCTTTGCCGATGCCCTGCTGGCCCAGGCCGATAAGATCCGCCAGGCCGAAGCTACCCAACCCTTGCCCATCGACTTACTCCAGCCCCCATCTGCGACTCCATCCAAGGCCAACCGGTCCAAAACCGCCAAACGACTGTGACCCACCTTGACCCATTCCACCGCTTCTGCGTATTTTCATCAATGAGTGGCATTCTGATTAAATGACTCCATCGGCATCCGGGGCAAGCTGATATTCATACCTATGATGGGCTGATAACATCCCCCTCCTGCTCTCCTCTTCTCCCCCTACTTCCTATGACAGCTTCTCCCCCCCAACACTCCAATCCGTCTGCCAGCGACCTCACGATTGATGTGGGTGGACAGCCGATAGTGGACACCCCCTCTGAGACCGGCGGCGATCGCTCGCAGTCTGCGGCCATGCCATCTGAAGTAGTCCACAACGATGGTCATCCTATCCATGATTGGGAGGACAGCCCCCTGGGCCCCCATGCTTCTGGAGCCTTGGTCTCTCCTCGGGGCAGCTTTGGGGCCTTTCTGGAGCCATTAACCCAAGAAACCTTCAAGCAAGTGGTGGACGACGTCTACCAGAAACTGCAGGTGGTGCATGACACCCTGTCCATGCTGGATAACCTGCTGGACGCCCAAGGCTTTGACGCCATCCTGCATGAGATGTTGCGCTCCATCACCCTGAAAACCGGGGAACTGCTGAATGCCGATCGCTCAACCATTTTTCTCCTGGATGAGGATAAGCATGAACTGTGGTCCATCCTGGCTCAAGACGAGAAGGGCAACAATCTGGAACTGCGGTTTCCAGCCACCATGGGCATTGCCGGTGAGGTGGCCACCCACAAGCAAGCAGTCAACATTCCCTACGACTTCTACGACGATCCGCGGTCGGAAGCAGCAAAGAAGCTAGACAAACGCAATCACTACCGCACCTATACCATGCTAGCCATGCCCCTACTGGACGAGGAGGGCAAACTGGTGGCGGTGGTACAGTTGATTAATAAGCTGAAGCCGGGGCATGAAACAGCGGCAACTCTGGAAGAAAAAATTGACTTGGCTGGCTTCACCCAGCAAGATGAGCAGGTGTTTGAGGACTTTGCCCCCTCGATTCGCCTGATTATTGAGTCCTCTCGCTCCTTTTATAAAGCTACCCAGCAGCAGCGAGCCGCTTCGGCCTTGATGAAGGCTACCCAGTCCCTCAGCCAAAGTAGCCTGGACCTGGAGGAGACCCTGAAACGGGTAATGAACGAGGCCAAGGAGTTGATGCAGGCCGATCGCAGCACCCTCTGGCTGTTGGACCGGGAAAAGGGACAACTCTGGACCAAAATTCCCTTTGCCGATGGCAGTCTGCGGGAACTGCGGATTCCCCGCAATGCTGGGTTTGCCGGAGAAGTGGCGGAATCCGGTCAACCCATTATCATTCCCTTTGACCTGTACGATGATCCGCGATCGGAAACCTCCAAAGAAACCGATCAACGCACCGGCTACCGCACCTGCAGCATGCTCTGTATGCCGGTATTCAATGCTGATGGCGAGTTGATTGGCGTCACCCAACTGATTAACAAAAGGCGTCAGGGAGAGTATCCCGCCTACGATCCGCAGGACTGGCCAGCCGCCCCAGACTGCTGGAAAGCCAGTTTCAACCGCAACGATCAGGAATTCATGCAGGCCTTTAACATTCAGGCTGGCGTGGCTCTGCAAAATGCCAAATTGTTCGAGACAGTGAAGCAGCAGGAACAACTGCAACGGGACATCCTGCGATCGCTGACCAACGGCGTCATCTCCACCGATCGCAATGGTCAGATTATTGCCGCCAATGAGAGTGCCAAGCAGTTATTGGGCCTGGCTGCCACCGATACCCTGGAAAGTCAGTCCCTGGCAGCCATTCTGAAACTAGATAAGGGGGAATTTCCCCGCTGGTTTGCCCTCGCCTTAGAAGCCAAGGACGAAAAGAGCCGCCAGCAATACTATCCGGACCAGATTCTGCAACCCCTGCGGGGCGAGGAGCAGCACAGCATCAACCTGTCCATCAATTCCATCGCCGACGCCAATGACCCGCACAAAATCTCCGGGGCGTTGGTGGTGATGGATGACATCAGTGACGAAAAACGGTTGAAAAGCACCATGTACCGCTACATGACCCAGGAATTGGCGGAGCAGTTGCTGGAAAATCCCGATGCGGCCAAGATGGGGGGCGATCGCAAAGAGGTGTCCGTGCTCTTCTCCGACATTCGCAGCTACACCACCCTGACCGAAAACATGACCGCCGAAGAAGTGGTGGAAATGCTCAATGACTACTTTGAGCAAATGGTGGAAGCCGTGTTCAAGTACAAAGGGACGCTGGACAAGTACATCGGCGATGCCATCATGGCCGTTTTCGGGTCACCGTTGCCCCTGGATGACCATGAGTGGATGGCAGTCCAGACTGCGATCGAGATGCGATCCCGGCTGGCCGACTTCAATACCCGCCGCATGGCCCGCCAGCAACCCTCGATCAAAATTGGCATTGGCATTAATTCCGATACGGTGATCAGCGGCAATATCGGTTCCAGCAAGCGGATGGAATTCACGGCCATTGGCGATGGGGTGAACCTGGGTTCCCGGCTGGAGGGAGCCAGCAAGCAATACGGCACCGATATCATCATTAGCGAAAGCACCTATCGTCCCTGTCGCGATCGCATCTGGGCCAGGGAACTGGACTACATCAAGGTCAAGGGCAAGGACAAACCTGTCACCATCTACCAACTGGTGGGTTTGCGAACCGAACCCCTATCGTCGGAAATGGAACAGGTCATTGAGCACTACCAAAAAGGACGAGAACTCTATCTCAACCGCAACTTCCCCCTGGCGATGGCAGAATTTGGCGCCGTGCTGGGCTTAAACAAAGAGGACAAGTCCGCCGCCCTGCACCTGGGCCGCTGCCAACACTGGCTACAAAATCCACCCCCTGATGACTGGGATGGCTCCTGGACCCTGACCGAAAAATAGGAGTGATTTGGAGCATGACCAGTCCAGTAGCTGTCCTTTACACCGAAGACCAGTACTTCTATAAAGTGTTTCCATTTCCGACTCCAAACAAATAACCCCTCTCGCTGAGAGGGGTTGCAGTCAAGCTTAACCAGTCATCCTATGCGGCGTTCTGCATTTCGGCTGGCCGCAACTGCAGTTGACGGGTCTGGGCGCCTCGCAGCACCTTTACCTGTAAGGTTTGGCCCAGTTGACTATTCTCCACCAGGGACTGCAGTTGGGTTGCGGTCGTCACCGCTGTGCCATCGATCTGGGTAATCACATCCCCCCGTCTCATCCCGGCTTTTTCGGCTGGCGTTTTCGGCAGGACTCGCAGAACCACAACGCCATTGACTTCCGGGACGGTAAAGGAAGAGTTGGGGTCTGTGTTGTTCTCGCGGGCCAGTTCCGGCGTCAGGGTAGTCATCTGAATGCCCAAATAGGGATGGGGAATTTTCTCACCTCGAGCCAGTCTGGATTCAATCGACTTGGCTTTGTTAATCGGAATGGCAAAGCCAATGCCCATCGCATCCGCCCGAATAGCGGTGTTAATTCCCACCACTTCACCCTTGTCATTCACCAGGGGACCACCGGAATTACCCGGATTAATGGCCGCATCGGTCTGGATAAACTCCAACCGTTTGTCCGGAATTCCCACCTGAGCACTGGACCGCTTCAAGGTACTGACGATGCCCAGGGTCACCGTATTGTCCAGACCCAGGGGATTCCCCACCGCGATCGCCCAATCGCCCACCTGCACTTGATCCGAATCACCTAAAGGAGCAACCGGCAAATCTTTGCCGTCAATCTTCACCACCGCCAGATCCGTCACTTCATCGGCTCCCTGCACTTTGCCGTCAAAGCTCCGGCCATCCTTCAGCGTCACGGTTACGCGATCGGCCCCATTCACCACATGGGAATTGGTCAGAATGATGCCGCTGCGGTCCACAATGAAGCCAGAACCCTGGCCGCGCAGCCGTTCTTCCCGAGGCATCTGGGAGAAAAACTCATCCCCAAAGAACTGACGGAAAAACGGGTCTTCAAAAATTGGATCAGGGCTGGTCCGGCGAGTGATGGTCTTTTCCGTATCAATTCGGACCACGGCTGGACCAACCTTCTTCACCGCCTCCGAAACAAAGTTGCCTTTAATCACGGCGTCTGCCAATAAGCCCGTTCCAGCAACAGTTGGGGGCAAAGGAGCCGCCGCCACTGGAGACAGTCCACCAATCAAGAAGACCGCCATCAAACTGAGGGCCAACAAACTGGCGCGCAAGGTGTGGAGAAATGCTGAGATATGCATGGTGTTCATACCCATTAACAAACCGGCATAGGGTGACAAACCCATTCTGCCAGGCTAGCACAGGTGCCATCTACACCAAAAAGGGTTGGGATAGAATCGTGATAACCGTACTTGCACCCGGAATGACCACCACTGATATCCCCTCAAGTCCAGACAGGGATTGGTTAGATGAAGAACAGGGACACTCCCATGCCCATGGAACTTCTTCCCACCGCCATGTTCACAGCGAAGAATCGCTGCGCCGCATTGTCAACCGACTCTCCCGCATCGAAGGACATATTCGAGGCATCAAGACCATGGTGCAGGAAAGCCGCTCCTGTCCAGATGTACTGGTTCAGATCGCAGCCGTGCGAGGAGCCTTAGATCGGGTTGCCCGCATGATTCTGGATGAGCATTTAACTGAATGCATTGCCCGGGCAGCCGAGGAAGGCAACATTGAGACCGAAATTGATGAGTTGAAAACGGCGCTGGATCGATTTTTACTCTAAACCTGACGCTCTTATACCGACTTAATCTGATGCTGCATAGAATTTACCCCATCGCCTGCGGCACCTCCCGCGCTACGCGCCGCTAACGCTAGTACCAAGGGGAGGTTGGGAGGGGTCAGATAATGCTCATCATTCAAGAGAAT
>CAZBTL010000125.1:0-6181 GCA_964494755.1 uncultured bacterium
ACTAGTCCAGTTCATTGGCCAACACCGAATCGATCGCCTGTTTGGCTGTTGTCTGAAACTCTGGCACATTCACCCGACTCAGCAGCCAGACCGCAATCACCATGCCCACGGCCTGCACGGCAAAAACCAACCCGTAGGAGAGGACTGGCGAGGTAAAAAGACGAGTGCCCAGATCCAACACGCCGCCACCGGCCAGGGTGGCCAGGGCCCGAGCCAGGGTTTGGGCCAGCCCCCAAGCGCCAATGAACGTGCCAGCGGTTTCGGCTGCCGTCAGGTCCAACATCAAGCTCAGAGCACCCGTAGTGGTAATCCCGGAACTCAAGCCAAACAGGAAGACAGCCCCTTTCAGGATCTCCTGGTTAGCGGTGAAACCGGCCAGAATCATCAGAATAAAACAGGCCGCCACCAGTAAACAGCCAACTTTAGCGGTTGTCTGTTTGCCCAAACGCGGTACCACCAGGAACCCAGCGGTACTGATGCCGATCAGGGTGCCGGTGCCCCAGAAGGCATTGAGCAGCGTGGTTTTGGAAAACTCCATACCAAACACCTTGGCCCCGTAGGGTTCCAGAACCGCGTCCTGCATAAATAGACTGAGGGTCATGACCAGTAAAAAGACAAAAAACAATCCCGTTTGCGGGCTGGCTGTCAGCACCCGTAGGGCTCGTCGCAGAGTAATCTTGTCTTCCCGATCGGACACTGACGAGCGGGAATTGTAGAGGGAATAGTTTTTTTCAATCCCCACGGTAGCCAGAACTGACAGGCCCACCACAACCGCTGGCACAATAATGAAGACTCGATTAATGGCGGCTTGCAGCACAGGCAGGGGAGTTTCCAGGCTGAGGCGCTTCAGTAAGAGGCTGATCAGAATTGCGCCGACTACAATGCCAACCATCAGCATTGACCAGACGACTCCGACTAATTTGGAGCGGTTACTTTCGTCAGACACATCCACTAACAGGGCGGCGTAGGGAGTCGAACTGGCGCTTAGGGCCATGCCGTAACAGGCAAAGGCGATCGCCAGCATGGCAAGCCAGAAAATGTAGGCCGGACTGCCGGGAACTGCGGCCCCCACCTGCCAGATCACCTGCACAGTCAAAAACAAGGTGACGGCAAACAGCGCGGTGCCCAGCCAGACATAACCGGTGCGATGAAATCCCCAGAATGGTTTCGAGTCCGACATATGACCAAACACGACTCGAGCAGGAGCCACAAATTGGTGCATGGCGATCGCACCGGCCGCCAAAGTGGCCGGAATGGCCAGATTACCAATCATCACCCGGTTCAGTACGCCCAGGGCCAAAACCGACATCATTCCTAGGCCAAGCTGAAATAGGCCCAGACGAAACATCGTCAGCAGGGTGATTCGAGACGTGGGGGCAGACTCAGGTGGAAGGAAATCCGACGGTGCTGACAACTTGCTGGTATCCATGGGGCTTCCAAGTCGTATTCGGTATGAGTTTTGATTTCTATTCTTCAAGATAGGGGCAAACGTCCCTCAAACCATCAATCCTGACAACTTTCAGTACCAAAAATCAATAGGTTAAACTGGTTGAAGAGATGTGAAGTTATATTTCAAAGGGGGCGATCGCGTGCAGTCACTGAGACTAGGACAAAATGGGCCGTCTGTTCCGCCCCTGGGAATTGGCACCTGGGCCTGGGGCGATAAGTTATTTTGGAGCTATGGCAAAGACTATGGCGCAGAGCAAGTCCGGCAAGCATTTCAAACAGCTTTAGAAGCTGGAATCAGCTTCTTTGACACGGCTGAAATTTACGGACCGGGCGAATCAGAGCGGTTGCTGGGGCAGTTCATGCGGGAAACTCAACGGCCCGTCCAAATTGCCACCAAATACTTTCCCCTGCCCTGGCGTTTTTCGGCTCAGGCGGTGGCCGATGCGTTGACAGCCAGTCTGAAACGGTTGCAGGTTGATCAGGTGGCGCTGTATCAGGTGCACTGGCCGTTTGACTTTCTGATGGGCCAGCAAACCTTAATGAATGCGCTGGCCGATGAGGTTGAACGGGGACGGATCCAGGCGATCGGGGTAAGTAACTATTCAGCCGAGCAAATGCGGGCTGCCCACCGGTTACTCGCAGCGAGGGGAATTCCCCTGGCGGTGAATCAGGTACGCTACTCCTTGCTGACCCGCCAGATTGAAACCAATGGGGTTCTCCAGGCCTGTCGAGACCTGGATGTAACGATCTTGGCCTATAGCCCATTGGCCCAGGGACTATTGACCGGCAAATACACTCCAGACAAGAAAAGCCAGTTGCAAGGGGCGCGACAGATTGATCCCCGCTTTAGTCAAAAGGGATTGGAAAAAATTGTCCCGGTTCTGACGGCGCTGCAGGAAATTGCCCACACCCACCAGCGGACTCCGGCCCAAGTGGCACTCAACTGGCTGATTGCTCAAGGAAATGTGATTCCCATTCCTGGCGCTAAGACTGCCGACCAGGCTCGCCAAAATGCTGGGGCTTTGGGCTGGAGCTTAAGTCAGGCGGAGTGGGAGCGTCTGGATCAGCTAACCCGTCCTGCTTCAATGGCCGGTTGAGGAAACGCAAAAGTTCTTTGAATTTGAGCCTCCTCTGGCCAAATCCTGTTTAGGATGGGGAACAATGTTTCTGCCATGCGATTTGAATCCCATTCATTCTTAAATTGGGTTCAGGCAGCTAGCGCTTACCGACCGGGGTCTTACTTCCATGAGTTGGAAAGGGGAACGAGGCGAATATTGGGTGTTGGCCCAGATGGTGTTGCTGATCGGCTTTGCCTGGATGCCAGTCTATCGGCCTGAACATTGGGTTGAGGCCGTCTGGCTGCGGGATGTCAGTTGGGCGATCGCAGCCATGTTGGGAGTTACTGCTCTGGTGTTACTATTCAAAGGATTGCTGGATTTGGGTACGAATTTGACCCCTCTGCCCTTGCCAAAAGAACAGGGAGAATTGATCCAATCGGGGGTCTATGGTCTGATCCGCCACCCGCTGTATGGCGGTTTGACCCTGGCGGCCTTCAGTTGGGCTCTGATTCAACTCAGTCTGTCCCATTTGCTGGCTGCAGTTGTGCTTCTCCTCTTTTTTAATGCCAAGGCCAGTCAGGAAGAAATCTGGCTAAGCCAGAAATATCCTGAGTACGCCGACTACCAGCAACGGGTCAAGAAGCTAATTCCCTGGCTTTACTAAGCCTCTTCTCCATGTCGTTCCCTTAAATTCCTGAGCCAGACCGCTCCTATGCCAACCATTTTGATCGTCGATGACAGCCCTACCTTCCGCGAGATGGTTTCCGAGCACCTAACACGGGGTGGTTTTGATGTTGTTCCAGCGGTGGATGGAGAGGAAGCGATTGAAAAAATTAAGCAGAAGGCTCCAGACTTGGTGGTGACAGATATTGTCATGCCTCGCAAGAATGGCTACGAGTTGACCCGCTGGATCAAGAGTGAGCCCAGCACTAAGCACATCCCAGTCGTGATGTGTACCAGCAAAAGTGAGGAATTTGATGTCTATTGGGGCATGAAACAGGGTGCTGATGTCTATCTTACTAAGCCCTACCATCCGACTGAATTGCTCAATGCCGTCAAACGGCTGCTGAAGCAGGGGTCGTAATTTGTCATTTGGGTTTTGGATTTGGATTTTGGGTATTAGTCCCGCCCCGCACCTAACACCTACCTATCTCCCCTATATTCCCCGTCTTCCTATCTCTCCCATCTTCCTAACACGCACCCCCTTTCAACCCATCCCCTACAACCGACAATGGCGATAGACTTCGCTGGCTGCTCGGTGCAGGAGGGAGTGACGATAGGTGAGCGCTTTCAGATCATCCGCATAGCCACCGCCAATGACACAGGCCACTGGATACCCTTGAGATAGACAGGTGGTTAAAACCTGCATGTCTCGCCGGTAAAGGCCTGTGTCGGTGAGGGCCAATTTGCCCAAGCGATCGCCGATGTGGGGATCAACGCCAGCGTCGTAAAGCACCAGGTCCGGTTTGAGCTGGGAAAGTAAGTCTGGCAAATAACTGGCTAAGGTTTGTAGATAGGCATTATCCTCCATGCCCTCTGGCAGGGGCACATCCAGGTCACTGCGTTGTTTGGTGCCAGGAAAGTTAACCGCGCAATGCATGGAAAAGGTAAAGACGGTGGGATCATCCTGAAAAATCTGGGCGGTGCCATCTCCCTGATGCACATCCAGATCCACAATCAGGGCTGTCCGGATCAGGTTTTTTTGTTGCAGCACCCGTGTTGCGATCGCCAGATCATTAAAAATGCAAAACCCAGAGCCGTAGTCAGGAAAGGCATGGTGGGTGCCCCCAGCGGTATTACAGGCCAATCCCTGCTGCAATGCCAGTTTGGCGGTTAGGATGGTGCCACCAACGGCGATACAGGTTCGATTCACTAATGCCGGACTCCAGGGCAAACCAATTCGGCGTTGGGCTTTGGGATCAAGGGTGCCCGTACAATAGGCCTGGATGTAAGGTGGGGTGTGAACCAACTCAAGCCATTGGTGCGACGGCAGATTGGGTTGATGAATTTGAGTCAGTTGGGCCACTTCCTCTGCCAGCAGCATCTCGTACAGCATCTGGAATTTGGGCATGGGGAAGCGGTGGCCAGCGGGTAAAGGGGCGACGTAGTTCGGGTGATAGACAATCGGTAAATCCATGGCAATTAGCGGACAACAGATGGGGCGATCGCTATCCAGCGTTAACCGCTTGAGTTTCCCACAGGTGCCTGCGCCCCAATTGTCTGAAATTCTCCGGATAGGTTGGCGCAGGATTGATCTGGGTAATTAGGGATGACCATTCGCGATCGCAAAAGTTAGCGTAAATAGATACACAAGGATCCAGATCAGGATTCGCAAAAATACTCAGGATTTTTTCTACTAGTGGATCATTTGGCATGAACAGCTCTATTACCCTCGTTCCCTCGTCTCCTTATCCCTGGGCGGAAGGCACGGGGGTGGAATTTGGTTTTATTTTCTTTGGCTAGTGGCGTTTCAAGAGCGTTTTGAGGGGCGAAGCTTCCTCAGAACAGTCTGAAATTGGTTTTTGTAGATTTGAAGGATAACTCAAATCTATCCTGACAAATTACCAGGTTGAAAATAGGAAAACATTGGCCTCCTTTAGGGTGAGGTTATTGCAAGATGGTTGCTTTCCATGATCGTTTTCGTCGCTGGGGGATTGTTTGGGGGCTGGCGATCTGGACCACTGGCATGCTGGCTTTGCCGTTGTCCTCCAGAGCTGACACGCCCCTGACCCAGGCTGTCCTTCAGTCCATGCGGAATACGGTCCGGTTGCTGCTGCAAAATCAGCCACCCCGACCAGCCAAAGTGCAGGATAGGATGGTTCCGGGAGATTCCCTGGCAACCGAACGGGCTTCTCTAGCAGAATTGCGGTTTAATGATGGTTCTCTGGCCCGAATTGGGGAAAAGGCGCTGTTTCAATTCGTGCCCTCCAGCCGCCAATTTCGCCTCAACACCGGCACTGTCCTGTTGCTGGTTCCCCCCGGTCGGGGCACGACTCGAATTCGCACCCCCAACGCAGCGGCCGGAGTTCGTGGGTCTGCTCTATTTGTCCGGTACATTCCAGGCACGGATACGACAGTAATCGGCGCGCTGACGGAGAGCGGCATTGAGGTGTTTAACCGGGATCGGAGTGAACGGCAACCCCTGAAAGCTGGGACCATGGCGGCGATCGTGAAAAACCGTATCGTCGGCATTTATACCTTTGATCTGAAACACTTTTTCGAAACCAGTGATTTGCTCAAAGGTATTGATCTTAGCCAGAAAGCAGAATCTGATCCAGACTTGGCGGCTGTCCAGCAAGAAATGACAGCCGCGATCGCAGCCCAACCACCGCTGTCTGAGTCACAAATAGTCCTGAATCCTGCTTTTATCCGGAATGGTGCTGCAAGCAGCCTGGCTCAAGCAGGGAATGAGCTGTCTCCGCCCGTCGCTCTGTGGATGGCCTTGCCGCCCGCATCAGATGTTGCCAAAACCGTTGGTTTAACAGGCTCCGTACCAGAAGTAACCGGCGCTCAGGTCGGCCGGAATGGGGGTGGAGTGACACCGGGCGCCTCTGGATTCCCACCGGGCCTCTTTTTATCCAATCCAGGTCGTGGGCAGAGTGGGCCGCCGGGGCTGCTCGGAACCGCTCCGGGTCTTTCTGGTTCTAATCCTGGCCTTTCTGGAACCGCTCCCG
>CAZBTL010000125.1:6281-12663 GCA_964494755.1 uncultured bacterium
GGAACCGCTCCGGGTCTTTCTGGTTCTAATCCTGGCCTTTCTGGAACCGCTCCCGGGCTCTCTGGCTTAAATCCGGGACAGTCATCGGGTGTTGCTGGCCCACCGGGGCAAACTGGAGCCGCGCCAGGTCTGGGGGGCAGTGGTCCGCCGGGACAAACTGGCTTAAATCCGGGACAGTCCAGGAAAGATCGCTGAGGTTGCTAGCGCTTGGTCAGCTATCACTCGGCAATCCAATCCCAATTTGAAAAGGTGGCCGCCTGACCACAGCGATCGCCCTGCTCGTCTAGGACATCCCAAACAATCACGTCCTTGACCCAGAACCGTCTGCCGGTGCTGGAGATCCTAATGCCCTGATAGTTACTGATGTAGCCCTGTTGCTGGGCCTGTTCCAACAAACGGGCCCGTTCTTCCCGTTCCAAAGGTTCTGCGGTGTAGCGGGAGGGCGTCTGGGTCAACTGGGACCAGTCCATTTCCCACAGGGCCAGGGCCTGCTGGTTGCCGTAGTTCAATACCGGATCCGATTCAGTGCCGTGGGAAACCACTACAAAGGGAGCTTCGAATAGTGCCTGGGCGATCGCTTCTGGTTTACCTTCCGTGGCCAGCAGTGGTCGGCCAGTCCAGTGTTGAAAGCTGTGCAGGAGTCGTTGCGAATGCTGAATCACCGCATCCTGCTGCCAGGGTAAAGGATTGGTTGAGGTCATGGGGCTGCCATTTCGGTCTGCTCCATTTTCTCTATCACATTCGGTTTAACCGAGCCAATTCCTGGACAGAATAAAGACTATGTATCTGGCCAGGATGAGTCGTTCCGTCGTTATCATGGAAGTGGTTTGTAAATCTTTACAGGAGCGAGTGGTGCTGACACAACCCCTCCCAACTGCTGCTAATGCTGCTTTACCCAAGTATTCTTGGAACTGGCAAGGACATCGGGTTCAATACACGGTGATGGGAACGGGCCAGCCTTTGATGCTGGTACATGGCTTTGGGGCGTCAATTGGCCACTGGCGGAAAAATATTTCGACCCTGGCCAGCGCTGGTTATCAGGTGTTTGCGATCGACCTGTTGGGCTTTGGTGGCTCCGATAAACCGCCCCTGGACTACAGCCTGGAGCTTTGGCGGGACTTACTGCATGACTTTTGGGCTGAGCATATTCAGACGCCTACGGTTTTTGTCGGTAACTCCATTGGCGGGTTACTGTGCTTGATGATGCTGGCCGACCATCCAGACAAGACGGTTGGGGGTGTGTTACTCAACTGCGCTGGGGGCTTGAATCACCGCGCCGACGAACTGAACCTGCCGCTGCGCCTGGTCATGGGTGCCTTTGCGCGGCTGGTGCAGTCGGAGTGGGTTGGACCGTTTCTGTTTAACCAGATTCGCCAAAAACACCGGATTCGCCGTACCCTGCATCAGGTTTACTGCAAGCGGGAAGCGGTCACTGATGAATTGGTGGACATCATTTACGAACCCTCCTGCGATCGCGGCGCTCAGAAGGTTTTTGCGTCCATTTTGGGTGCGCCAGCAGGTCCCAGGCCCGAAGAATTATTACCGCAAATTCAGGCTCCCCTGTTGGTGCTGTGGGGTGAGGCTGACCCCTGGACGCCGATTACCGGCGCCAAGGTTTACCAGGAATTTGCCGATCGCCATCCAGTGACGGTTGTGCCCATTGCCCAGACGGGACACTGTCCCCATGACGAGAATCCAGAGGTGGTCAACTCCCTCCTGTTGGACTGGTTGGAGCGACTCAAACCCCACTGGAACGATTAGGCGGCTCTAACCACTGCCGCACCAGTTGGGCAATTCGGTCAGCGCTGTCTGGAACGGCCAGGCTGGCTGCCTGCTTGGCCATCCGCTCCAGGACATTTTCTCCAGCCGAGGGCTGTCCTTGCAGTAGGCCGGCGACTTTGGTTTGCAACAGCTCTGCTGTTAATTCCGGTTGGCGCAGCAAAAGAGCCGCCCCCGCTTTGGCAAACACCTCTGCGTTGTAGGTCTGGTGGTCATCCGCGGCAAAGGGATAGGGGATCAGAATGGCCGGGGTACCCGCGATCGCTAACTCGGTCAGCGTGCCTGCTCCAGCTCGGCTAATCACCAGATTGGCCCGTCGCAGTAGGCCAGCCATATTGCTGTAGAAGGGCAAAGGAAAATAGTGGGCATGCTGCAAACTTTTGGCATCCGGATCATTCTCACCGGTCTGATGCACAATCCAAATGCCCTGGTCTAACCAGACGGGAGCGCATTGACGCACCAATTTGTTAACCGCAACTGCCCCCTGGCTGCCGCCGACTACTACCAGCAAGGGAACGTCATCTGGAATCGGCAAATCGACTAACGGCGGGGGTGGATCCAATAGAAATTGCTCCCGCACGGGAGTGCCAACCGAAAGGGTCTGGGCTTTGGGCAAATAGGGGGTGGCCGCCTCAAAGCCAACTGCCACCACACTACACCAGGGACTGAGCCAGCGAGTGACTTTGCCTGGCAGGGCATTGGATTCATGCAAAATCACCGGCAGTCCCAACCAGCGGGCGGCAATAGTCGCTGGAGCAGCGATGTATCCGCCGGTGGTAAAGACCCCTTGAAACTGGCCCTGCTGCAACAACTGGCGCACCTGCCAGAGGGACTGGAGTAGTTTCCAGAGAACTCGCAGCACATCCAGACCCCGCTTTTGAAAGCCCTCGACTTCCACCGTATGAAGGGGATAGCGATCTGGCACCAGTTGGTTTTCTAGCCGCTGCGGCACTCCCAACCATTCAATCTGATAATCGGGTAGCCGCTCAGCCACCGCCAAGGCTGGGAAGACATGTCCTCCTGTGCCGCTGGCAGCAATTAATAGGCGGATGGGGGGCTGCTTTGGTTCCATAAGCGTTGCTGCGAATGCTGCGTGGGTCGGCAGATATTGAATTGGAAGCTGCTGGCTGACAACAACAATCCAAAACGGCTGCTCCAGGTTAACCTAGGATGATAAACTGCGGTCACATCATTTCAGCACATCTTTTTTCCTCCAAGCCTATGCATGATTTCTGGAAGCCTTTCCTTGCCATTGCCCCTGACCGTTCTCGTCGCTTTCAGATTACGCCCAGGCAATGGCGTCAGTCTTTGCTGGCCCTGGGATTGACGACGGCTGTCTGGGTTGGCGTCTGGACTCCCCGTCTGGTTCAGGCCGCTTCGCCAGAAAGTGCGCCTGGGCCGTTGAAGACCCTCCTGACTCAGATCGATGCTGCCGCAAACGGCCAAAAATTACAGGATGTGCTGCAGTTTTATAGTCCCTCCTTTTCCAGCGCTGATGGCATCACGCGTCAAACCCTGGAGCAGGCGCTGACCCAACTCTGGCAGCGATATCCCAATATCCGCTACCAAACTGAAATAAAATCCTGGAAGCCAGAAGGCAGAGGGTTTTCGGTTGAAACGATTACTTCAATTACGGGAACTCAAAAGGAGGGTGATAGGGAGTGGCAACTGCTCGCCACCATTGAGTCTCGGCAACAGATTGAAAATCAAAAAATTGTCCGTCAGGAAATTCTAAGTGAACGCAGTCAGATTGCGTCGGGCAAAAATCCACCCACGGTTAAAATAAACTTGCCCGAACGGGTAAAACCAGGTCAGGAGTTTGCCTTTGATGCCATTGTCCAGGAACCACTGGGCAACGATATTCTGTTGGGAACTGCGATCGAAGAATCAGTTCGCCCAGACGGCTTTCTGAAACCCACCACAGCGAATCTGGAGGTTCTGCCGGCTGGTGGCTTGTTTAAGGTTGCTAGGGCCCCCAAACAACCTGAAAATCGCTGGCTGTCTGCGGTTGTGGTCCGTCAGGATGGTATTACCATGATCACCCAGCGGTTGAAGGTTACCGCCTCAAACTAAATACTGAAGCCAGCAAATTTGGCTATGGCGTGCGGCACAGCAGCACGGGGCAGGGGGCATGGTGAATCACATAGTCTTCTGTCGGGCTGAGGCGGGTGTTGCGTAAGGCTGTGGCCGGTTTGGGGCTATCTGTCGATTGCCTCCGGCGTAGAGGAGGAAAAGGAGTGGATAGCGATCGCGGTTTCCAGTCGCTACCCAGCAGAATTAGATTAATCTGCTGACGCTGTCCAACCTGACAGATCAGGGGGCCGGCGTCTCCCGTCTGAACCAGGAGTTGGATGTCTAGCTTCAGGTCTTGTAGATTGGCCTGGGTCTTTTCCAGGAGTTGCTGTCCCTCTTCTTTCTGCACAGCCTGTACGGATTGGCTCAGTTGCCAACTGGGGGTTGGTCCAAAGAAGGGACCGTATAAATAGGGGGTTTTGATCGGCGGCTGGACGGCCAGCAAGGTCAGCCGTTTCACTCCGGCTGGAACCAGTTGGCGCACGGCTGCGATCGCCTGTTGGGTTGCGGCCGAACGGTCCACCAGTAACAGCACATGGTTCAGGCTGGGTTGCCGATCCGAATCCGCTACCTCTCCACGGGCTACTAGCACACTGCAGGGAGCATAGCGGGCAATAACACAGGACACACTGCCCAGCAGTAACTCCTTAACCCCGCCGATTCCCCGTTGGCCGACGGCAATCAGTCCGGCTTGCAGACTGCGGGCGCTGTTCAGGATTTCAGTGGCCGGTCGTCCCTGGCGCAGTTGGGTTTGCCACTCCAGATCGGCTGGAATGGCTGCTGTAACCTCTGCCAATAGCTGTTCAGCGGTTTGTTGGGATGGGCGATCGCTCTCCGGGGTCTTACTGTCTGTCAGGGGCGGCTGAAGCGGCTCCGGCTGAGATTCAGCCAGGGTCACCGGATCCTTCATCCGTTTCCGGGAACGCCGGGAAGGACGGGGGATAACGGTTACAAATACAATCTGGGGACTAGATCCGTTGGCATCCCGTGGCAAAATACGGGCAATCGGATACAGTAGCTTTTGGGCAAACCGGGAACTGGGGGAACCATCGGTTGCTAAAAGCAGGGGAGGAATAAGGACAGTCGAAATCACCTGATTCATGTTTGTACCCTAGCAGAAATGCGCCCATCTCTTGGCTGCTAATCCCATAAAAGACTCTATCCCTCTTAGGAAAGGCTAGGTAAAGTAAGAAGTAGATCGGATCACCAACACTGTCCATGAAAATTTTGGTTCTAGCCTGGGAGTTTCCCCCCCGAATTGTCGGCGGCATTGCCCGACATGTGGCTGAACTGTATCCAGAACTGGTTAAGCAGGGACACGAAGTTCATCTGATTACCGTTGAGTTTGGTCAGGCTCCCCATTACGAAATCGTAGAAGGGATCCGGGTTCATCGGGTGGATATTGCTCCCAGCAATGATTTCTTCCATTGGGTGGTCAACATGAATGCCAGTATGGGGGAACACGGGGGCAAACTGTTGCAGGAAGAAGGGCCATTTGATCTCATCCATGCCCACGACTGGCTGGTTGGAGACGCCGCGATCGCCCTCAAACACACTTTCAAACTTCCCCTGATTGCCACTATCCATGCCACGGAATATGGCCGCTATAATGGCATCCACACTGAGCAGCAACGCTATATCAGCGGCAAGGAAAAGTTACTGGCCTACAACGCCTGGCGCATCATTGTTTGCACTAACTACATGCGGTTTGAGGTGGAACGGGCTCTGGAAAGCCCTTGGGACAAGATTGATGTTATTTACAATGGCATTCGACCGGAGAAAAAACGATTGCCCGACGACTTTGATGCCAGTTCCTTTCGGCACCGATTCGCAACCGACTCGGAAAAAATTGTTTACTACGTCGGCCGTATGACCCATGAGAAAGGCGTGTCGGTCCTGCTCCAGGCTGCTCCCCGCGTCATCCGAGAGATGGACGGAAATGTCAAATTCGTTTTGATTGGCGGTGGACATACCGAACACTTGAAGCGCCAGGCATGGGACCTGGGGATCTGGGATAAATGCTATTTCACTGGCTTCATGTCCGATGATGACTTGGACAAGTTTCAGACCATTGCCAACTGCGCCGTCTTTCCTAGCTTGTATGAGCCCTTTGGTATTGTGGTCCTGGAAAGTTTTGCGGCCCGCGTGCCCGTGGTGGTTTCTGATACGGGGGGCTTCCCAGAAATTGTGCGCCACACCCACACGGGTATGGTGACCTGGACTAATGACCCCAATTCACTGGCCTGGGGCATTTTGGAGGTGCTGAAACATCCCGACTTTGCCCAACGCCTGGTTGAACAAGCCTATACTGACCTGGAAGCCCGGTTCCGATGGCCTCGGCTGGCAGCAGAGACAGAACTGGTTTATCAACGGGTGATGCAGGAGCGATCGCAGGTCAATTGGGAGTGACAAAACATCGCTACTCCTGCGACAATCGACTGCGCCATTTTTGCGAGTCTTGAGAACAGTGGAAAACTGAATAAACAATAACCGTTGTGTCTAAATGGGGTAGCAACGCAAAGCGGGACAA
>CAZBTL010000126.1:0-8431 GCA_964494755.1 uncultured bacterium
AACTCAGACTGGAGACCAAACCGATGTAATTCGACCCCAGCCAGAATCACAGGCTGACGCGCTGCATTGAGTAAACTGACTGTTTCAGTAATCGCTTCTGATAGAACCTCTTGATCACTCTGATTGGAAGGAGTCGCAAGTTGCAAGGGGGCATTGCCCGGTAGCATAACCTGATCCCGAGGGAGTTCGATGTAAACCGGGCGTTTATACTGCCAGGCCGATCGCAAAACTCGATCAATCTCTTGAAAGGCCGTCTCAGGATTATCCACAACAACAGCGTCAATAGTCAGTTGTTGGAACACCTGATACTGGGTGTCAAACTCCTTAACCTTGTGGTGGAGCAGGGGATTTTTGATTCGCTCTTTGATGCCCGGCGCCCCACTGATCACTACAACAGGTGACTTTTCTGCAAAAGCTTGAGCCGTTGTGTTGGCAACTTTCAACCCTCCAACACAATAGGTCACACAAACAACCCCTAACCCATGCATCCGAGCATAGGCGTCTGCTGCAAAACCAGCGCCCTGCTCATCGCAAGTGGTAACAAACTGCAATTCACTCTCTTCTAACAGTTTGTCAAACCCTAAGACAAAATCGCCTGCAACACCAAAAACATGGCGCACGCCGTAATCATAAAGTTTTTGAATCAGATAGTTACCGATGCTCTGTTGGGATGGCATTGTCGTTGTTCTCCATCGTGCGTTGCGTTGCCATGAGCAACAGCGGACAAACAATCGCCGATGGGGTAAGCTTTACTGTCCAACCATTTTCTATTAACTCTGAACCTGCGGATGGACATTCCAGATGCGCTCACTCCACCTGACTTCATTGCATGGCATTCAGTTGTTTCCATAAAGGGATCAGGTGAAGGATGCTCAGCTCACTAGAACAACCTGGTCACAAAGTCTTATGACTAATCACCCATCTTTGACTGCTATGGAAAGCTGTATAAACATTGCCGTCTTACCTACTCCCTATGGTAGCGATTTTCCCTACTTCCAGGTTTGCTCCGGCTCGAACCAAAGGCCCAATTGCAACTCCTGTCTCCGGAGCAAGCGGTAAGCCAACTGATATCCGGCGACATTGAACCAATTTATGCCGAGGATAGTCTAATTCGACATTGTGGCGATTGCAAAGACATCGTTACAATCTAGCTAAAATCATGCCCTTGCTGGACGCGGAACCGTACCCCTATGCCCCAATGGAATTTGGTCCCACAGAACGGTCTGACAGAGAATTCAGGTCATTTATCCAATGGCCCGCTTTTCGCGGCTGGATTAGTGGGTATTCGCTGCTTGCGGATGAGCGGCATGGCTCTGGTTCTTGGCAGTCTGGCGATCGCGGGTTGTGGTGCGGGGCCAGCCGGAGGTCCCCCCAGCCAGCGAGGCGGGAGTCAGGCAGAAGCAGCCACAGCCGTTGATGTGGCGATCGCCCGCTGGGATAACCTGAAACCAGCCCTGGAGTTTACTGGCACCACCCAACCCCAACGGGAAGTGTCTATCCGGTCCCAAGTGGAGGGAAAACTGCTCAACTTAAATGTAGATGTGGGCGATCGGGTGCAGCAGGGACAATTGCTGGCCCAGGTGGATGATTCCATCCTGATGGCGACCGTGGCAGCAGCGGAAGCAGAACTGGCAGCTCGTCAGTCCGATATCCTGCGGGCCCAAACCCAGGTGAGCGAAGCCAGGACCCGCGTTGAACAAGCCCGCTTGCAATTGCAACAAGCCGAAGCGGATGCAATCCGACTAGAGAATTTGTCCCGCGATGGGGCCATTCCCCAGCAGCAGGCTGAACAAGCCCGCACTACGGCTCAAACCGCAGCTCAGGTCTGGCGATCGGCGCAGGAGCAGGTCCGCAACCAGCAGCAGGCCGTCACCGTGGCCGAAAAACGGCTGACAGCTCAGCAGGCAGTGGTGGCCGAAGTGAGACGGCGACGTTCCTTTGCCCTGATCAACGCACCGATTACCGGAGCCGTGGTGGCAAAGGTGAGTGAAGTGGGCAACCTAGTGCAACCGGGCACTGAGATCTTGAAACTGGGAGACTTCAGCCGCATTAAGGTTCTGGTTCAGGTTTCTGAGCTGGACCGGGGAAGTTTGCAACTGAACGGAACCGCGACAGTACGGCTGGATGCCTTTCCTGGCAAGACTCTCAGTGGAACAATCAGCCGTATTTCCCCAGCCGCAGACCCGACTTCTCGTTTGATTCCAGTGGAAGTCACCATTGCCAATCCCAGCAACCAAATTGGTAGCGGGTTATTGGCTCGGGTCAGTTTTGGCCAACCCACTCCCAGCCGCGTCGTCGTTCCCCAAACCGCCCTGCAGGAAAAGCGCCGCGGCAAAGGCTCAACCGCCAACCAGGCGGCCAGACCAACTCCCCCTGCCCAACCCAACCGCCAGACCTCCGGCGTCCTGTTTGTGGTCAGCGAATCGGGAGAGTCTCCGAAAGTTCAGTCCCGCCAGGTAAAGCTGGGAGATCGGGCCGATGGCAAAGTTGAAATTTTGACGGGTCTGCAGCCAGGAGAACGGTTTGTCGTGCGCAGCGGCAAACCCCTGGAAGATGGCGAACCCATCCGACTCAGCATTCTCTCTGAATAGATCGCAGCCGTTTGCAATTAGCTATCAGCTATCAGCGTTGGGGTTTTGGCTTCTGGGGTTCGGGTTTTGGCTTCTCGGTGTTGGGTTGCGGACACCCACTACCTGCCACCTGACACCTACCACCCGGCACCTGGCACCCGCTACCTGACACGTACCACCCACCCCCTCCTCTCATGTCCTTCTCCCCTCCGACTGGTTTCAGCCTCAGTACCCTTTCCATCCGCCGTCACATTGGCGTCTTGATGCTGGCTCTGACTGTGGTGATTTTGGGAATTTTCTTCCTTACCCGCTTGCCGGTGGATCTGCTGCCGTCCATCACCTATCCCCGAATTGGGGTGCGCTTGGATGCACCGGGGATTGCTCCAGAAGTAGCGGTCGAAGAAATTACCAAGCCCCTGGAAGAGGCGCTTTCAACGACGGAAGGAGTGGTCCAGGTCTACAGCCAGACCCGTGAAGGGCAGATTAGTCTGGACTTGTTTTTTCAACCGGGCAGCAACATTGACCAGGCCCTAAATGACACCACAGCAACCTTTAACCGATATCGAAATCGACTGCCGGATGTGCTTGAAGCCCCCCGGATCTTCAAATTCGACCCGACCCAACTGCCGGTTTACGAGTTTGCCCTGACCTCGCCGTCCCTCAGCGGTGTGGATCTGCGGGTGTTCGCTGATGAGGAACTGGCCCGTGAGCTAGGGATTGTGCCAGGGGTGGCTTCGGCGGATGTGTCGGGGGGCGTCCAGGAAGAAGTGCGAATCAAAATCGATATGAACCGCATGCAAGCGCTGGGTCTGGGTCTGAATGATGTCCTGGAGCAACTGGAGCAACGTAACCAGGATGTGTCCGGTGGCCGGATTCTGGGTCGCACCTCGGAACCCCTCACCCGAACTGTGGGTCGGTTTCAGGACGTGGATGAGATTCGCAATCTGGCCTTTGACATGGGCAATCAGCGGTCAGCGATCAATGGTCAGCAGTCAGCCATTAACAGCCAGTCATCAACAGTCAGTTCTGCTAGTACTTTACCGCAAACCGTTTATCTGCGGGATTTTGCCGAGGTGATTGACGGCACGGAAGATGAACGGGTGCTGGTTAGCCTGAATGGGGAACCGGCAGTGAAAATCAGTATTCAAAAACAGCCGGATGCCAATACGGTGGCAGTGGTGGATGGGGTGAAGCAGAAGATTGAGCAATTGCGTCAGTCTGGTCTGATTCCGGCTGATTTACTGCTGACTCCAACGCTGGATGAGTCCCGCTTTATTCGGAATGCAATTGCCAATGTCACCAGTGCTGGGCTCAGTGGAGCAGTCCTGGCCGCGATCGCTGTTTTACTGTTTCTGGGTTCCCTGCGACAAACCCTGATTATTGTCCTGGCCATTCCCCTGGCTACCCTGGCCGCCATTATTCTGATGCAACTGTTTAACCTGACAGTCAACATTTTCAGTCTGGGTGGCCTGGCCCTGGGGGTAGGCATTGTGGTGGATAACTCCATCGTCATGCTGGAGAACATTGTCAAGCATGTCCAGCAAGCCAACGCTGGTGCCCATGGCCATGGGGCAACGGGGGGCAATGGCAAATCGGCAACCAGCCAAGCATCAGTTTTACGGGTAGCCGCTGCCAGTAGCCAGGAGGTTGAGTCGGCGCTGGTGGCCTCCACCGCCACCAACCTGGTGTCAGTAGTGCCCTTTTTACTGCTGGGGGGATTCGTCTCCCTGTTGTTTAACGAACTGATCCTGACCATCAGTTTTTCCGTGGCCGCCTCCCTGCTGGTGGCATTGACAGTAGTACCCATGCTGGCTTCGCGATTGCTGACGATTCGCTGGTCCAGTCGAATTGGCGACCTCTGGTTATTGCGACAGTTTAACCGGCGCTTTGAAACACTGAGTCGGGGATATGGGCATCTTCTGGGGCGATTACTGGCCCGCCCCCTTTGGGCGATCGCCCTGGCTGTGCTGCTCTTAGGTAGCAGTAGCAGTTGGATGGCCAGCCGTATCCCACAGGAAATTCTGCCGCGTATCAGTACTGGCCAGGCCAGCGTATTTGCCCAGTTCCCTCCGGGGACTTCCCTGGAAACCAATCGCCGGGTGATGCAGACCGTGGATCAGATCCTGCAAAAGCAACCAGAGACGGCCTATACCTTTACCACAACCGGCGGCAATCTGTTTGCCGGCTTTGTCAACACGAATCCCCTGCGCAGTTCCAGTACTATTACCCTGAAACCAGGGGTTAATGTGTTTGCCTTTGTGCAACGAGTCACCCAAGAGTTGGAAAAACTAAATCTGGCTGGCATTCGGTTGCGGGTGGCGCCCGGTTCTGTACGGGGATTGAATGTGAATAATTCCCCGGTGCAAAATGCGGAAGTGGACGTGGTGCTGCAGGGAACAGATGCCAGCAGTTTGCAGCAGGCTGGACGACGGGTGCTGGCAGCCCTGGATGAACAGGTCACCCTGGCCCGCTTCCGTCCTAATGCCGACGATCGCCAACCAGAAGTACAGATTCGGCCTGACTGGGAGCGGGCCACCACCCTGAGACTTTCAGCACGGGAAATTGGCGCAACCGTTCAGACGGCCATTGAGGGATCGGTGCCGACCCGACTGCAGCGCGGCGATCGCCTGGTGGATGTGCGGGTGCAACTGAATCCCGAGCAAATCCGGCGGTCTTCTCAACTCCGGCAATTGCCGCTGTTCACCAACAACCGGGACCTGGTGCGGCTGGGAGACATTGCAGCCATTGAAGAGGCCCAGACTCCGTCGGAGATTCAGCGGATTAACCAGCGGCAGGTCTTCTTAATTGCCGGTACCTTAAATCGAGGCGCTAGTTTGGGAGCCGCCCTGGCTCAGGTCAATCAAGTGCTGTCACAGTTGCAGTTACCAGACGACATCATCCTGGCTCCCAGCTATGCCGCCCAAACCAGCAAAGAGTTACAAAATGGCCTGAAAGTGCTGGGTTTGCTGGCAGCCTTTCTGGTGTTTGTGGTGATGGCTGTACAGTACAACTCCCTGGTTGACCCACTGGTGATTATGCTGACCGTGCCCCTGGCCCTGGCCGGTGGCATTTTCGGGTTATTTGTCACTCAGACGGCGATCGGAATTACGGTGTTGGTGGGTGCTGTTCTGCTGATCGGGATTGTGGTCAACAACGCCATCATTATGGTCGAACTGGCCAACCAGATTCGAGACGAGGAAGGCTGCGATCGCCGCACTGCCATCCTGAAAGCAGCCCCCAACCGCCTGCGGCCCATCCTGATGACCACCATTACCACCGTTCTAGGACTGTTCCCGCTGGCTCTGGGACTAGGGGAAGGATCCGAGTTCCTGCAACCCTTAGGAGTAGTGGTTTTTTCCGGCCTCTCCCTGGCCACCCTGTTGACCTTATTTATCATTCCCTGTTCCTATGTGTTGCTGCATCGCCTGGTGGGGGATGTCGCCACCCGCAATCTGCTGCTGAAACTGCCTTTTCGACCCAGACCATCGTCCAAGGTGTCCGACAACTAATCCGAACAGAGACAATTCAGTTACTTGATGCCCATCACGATCGAGTCTGGCCCCACCAGATGTTCGACGCGAGTTTCCCGAAATCCGGCTGCTTTCATCCATGCACAACAGTCGGTGCCGGTATAGTCAAATCCGGCTGGGGTTTCAATCAGCATGTTCAAGCTCATCAGCAGGCCAAATAGATTGTGACTGCGATCATCATCTTGCACTTCTCAGTCCTCTGGACCGAGGGATGTTACCTTTATCAGTTTCTTATGTTCTTGCTCTAGGCTTCGGTAAAAGGTTGTTTAGCCACTGCTGCCATGCGGCAAAAGCTGAGGCGGGTTGTCACCCTCAGGAGGTACCCATGAATTCCCCCACCTATCCTGTGCTCTATCAAATCAATACCCGCGTCTATTTACAACAACGTTCCCGACAGTTGGGTCGTCCGGCCACCCTGGACGATATTGCCGATACCACCCTGGATGAATGGGTCAACCAGGGGTTCGATTGGGTCTACTGTCTGGGTGTCTGGCAGACGGGAACAAAAGCCCCACAGGTATCGCGCACTAATCCGGAGTGGGTGGCGGAGTATCAACGGTTGCTGGTGGATCTGCAGGATGAGGATATCTGTGGTTCCTGTTTTGCAGTAACCGGGTACACAGTGCATACGGGAATGGGAGGCGATGCGGCTATGGAGCGGTTGCGCGATCGCCTGCATCGGCGGGGCCTAAAACTGATGTTGGACTTTGTACCCAACCATACCGCCCCCGATCATCCCTGGATACAAGCCCACCCAGACTTTTATGTTCAGGGCACGACGGAACTATTGGGGCAACAACCCCAGAACTATTGCGTCCAATCCTTGCCAGCCGGCGATCAGGTATTTGCCTATGGCCGCGACCCCTACTTTGCTGGCTGGCCCGACACCCTGCAACTCAACTACGGCAACCCCAACCTGCAGGCCGCCCAGACCCAGGAATTGTTGCAGATTGCCCGTCTGTGTGATGGGGTGCGCTGCGACATGGCCATGCTGATTTTGCCAGAGGTGTTTGAACGTACCTGGGGCATCCAGATTGAACCCTTCTGGCCCCAGGCCACCCAAACGGTACGGCAACAGCATCCTGGCTTTGTCTTCATGGCCGAAGTCTATTGGGATCTGGAATGGACATTACAGCAGCAGGGCTTTGATTACACCTACGACAAGCGACTGTACGATCGCCTGCGGGAACGGGACGCCCATCTGGTTCGGCAACACTTCTGGGCCGATCTGGCCTATCAGCAGCGATCGGTCCGCTTCCTGGAAAACCATGACGAACCGAGGGCTGCGGCCACATTTCCCCCCGATGTGCATCAGGCAGCAGCCATCCTGACCTTTCTCTGTCCCGGTCTGCGCTTTTTCCACCAGGGGCAGTTGGAGGGCTGTCAGCAAAAGATCTCCGTTCATTTACAGCGGGGACCAGCCGAACCCACCGACAACGATCTGGCAGCCTTTTATCAACAACTCCTGACCTGTCTGCGGCTACCCGTCCTACGGGAAGGAACCTGGCAATTGTTGGACTGTTCCCCCGCCTGGGATGGCAACTGGACCTACGACTGCTTCATCGCCTTTAGCTGGCAAGGAGCAGAAGCAGCGCGACTCCTGGTGATTGTCAACTACGCCTCGAATCAGAGCCAGTGTTACGTCAAAGCACCGTTTCATGGCATTGACGGGAAAACCCTTTTGCTCAAGGACTGGATGAGCGACACCCGCTACGAACGACCTGGCAATTCCCTAGGGATTGGCCTCTACTTCGACTTACCTCCCTGGGGCTACCACGTCTTCCAAGTTTCACCCCTGGCTTAACCCCTGCCTGCCCTATGCCTGTCTATCCATTTTCTAATAGTCTGCAACAGTCTTGACAAACCAGTGGATAAATCGACTGGCGCCAGACGGAAATAGCGCAGTTGAATCAGGAAAACGCCGTTATTCTGGCCAACTTATTATTTGATGGCCGCCGCCACATAAAAGACGCCATTCACCCGAAAGCACACCTCCATTCCAGGCATTTGCAGGGTGGAGCGTGTCTCCCACAGTTTGGTTGCGTCCTCCAGGGTTTGACACTGAACCATTAACCCACCCCGCTGGAAGTGGATAGACAGCGCCTGGGCTGAGACGCCAGATTGCTGTAACCAGGCAAGGAGGGAGTAGTCGGCAGAAGTGAGTTCAGACATGGAAAGGGAAGTAAGGATAAAGCTATTAACTCCTAAAAAACCAAAGTTAACTGTTCGTTTTGTAACTTTATGCAGATATAGCGATGTAAAGAAAAACAAAGATCATTCACTGAGTTCCGTTCCGGTCAGTGCTAGACAGTCTACGAAAGCCAACTCGAC
>CAZBTL010000126.1:8531-12487 GCA_964494755.1 uncultured bacterium
TTATGCAATCAGATTGGGTATTGTATAAGAGTAGACAGTTTTCGGGAGGGAGTTGTGAGTCAGCGAGTCACTGTTGCTGTTCCTGATGCACTATTTCAGCGGCTTCAACCCGTCAAACATCACTTCAACATTTCCGCAATTTGCCAGGAGGCATTAGAGATGGCTATTACATGTGAAGAACTGAAACTCCAGGTTGTTGAGCAAGACAATTTGGTCGATCGCTTACAGGCAGAAAAGAAAGTTTTACTCAATACCGTGCGCCAGGAGGGGTTTGAATTGGGCATTCGCTCCAGTTCAAAGCTCTCCTACAAAGAGTTTCGTCACTTTGAACGGGTTGCACCTTTAAGCAATTCCCTCGATGAGGACGTGTTGGAATATCTGTGGAGCTATTTAGACCTGAAGGACTATCCCCAGGATGCACGGATGCATGACCCTGATTTTGCTTACCTGCTGGAAGTTGATCCCCAAAGCCGGGTGGTGTTTGCCCAAGGATGGTTAGAGGGTGTGCTGTCGGTTTGGCAAACCATTAAGTCACAGGTGGAAAACGCCCAGTAAACCAGTTGACGGTCTGCAGGCTGGTGGATGGTCGCTATCAAGACACCGCCAGTAATGAAGCAATCGTGTCGCCCACGTTCCCTGGACTATGCCTATCGGCTGAACAAGTCTTGAGGGCAGAGCGGTAAAAGCCGTGGGGCAATGATTGGATCGTATTTTATTGGGGTTAAGGGCATTGGGGCAGATTCGGTCAGGCGATCGCCTTACGGACGAGGATGACGGTGCAGTCACATTGTCGGGCGATCGCTTCAGGAATATTGCCGTGAATGGCCTGCTGCAACAACCCTTCCCGGGTTGCTCCCAACACAATGACGTCGCACTGGTTTTTCTGGGCCATGTCAATCACGGCATCTGATACGGAACGGGCACAGACCGGCAGGGTGATGACGGGAGTTTGTAGGTGGTGCCGCAGATACTCCGCATCTTCCTCCAGCAGTTGGGTGTCGTGATGCTGATCGGCCGGGTGAAAAATCTGGCAGAGGCGAATTTCTGGGTGCTGGCTGAGAGAGACTAGCGCCGGTAATAGTTGGATGGCGTATTGGGAATTGGGCCCGCCAGCAATGGGCACCAGCCAGCGGTTCAACTGCATCAATTTCAGCAAACTCTGTACTGGTTGCAGGTCGGTTTCCGTCGGCGCGGCAGCCGGGAAAAAGTCTTCTCCCATTTTGACCAGCAAGACATCACAGTGGGCCTGTCGAATGGCTGTATCCACCACATCGCCAAAGATCCGGCCAGGGGTAGAGGTGCTGCCTTTCCAACCCATCAACAGCAAGTCCACATGGTTTTCTTGAATCGTTTCCAAAATCGCCTGGGCAACGGTGTGGGCGACCCGAATCTGGGTATGAATGGGAACCTGCCAGGCTTCTCCTTGGTGGACAAGCTGGCGCAGCAACCGGCGGCTTTTGGCTGTTTTGACCGGCGTTTCGTCCGGGGCGCCATGGCGAGGCACGGTGATGACTTGCAGACAGATCAACTCATATTGCCGTTCCTGGGCGATCGCCAGGGCCAGCTTCAGCAACCCGTGGGCTGTCTGGGGATTACTGAGGGGCAACAAAATTCGACCTTTGCCAGTAGCGGGCGATCGGGTTTGGTAAACCAAATAGGACGGGGTGGGCTTGGGACCCAGGGGTTCGGATGTAGCCTGCAATTGATCGGACTCCACCCGAAGAATGTCACTGCGGGTGATAATGCCTACGACTTTGCGGCGATCCACCACCGGCAGGCGAGACAGCTTGTAATGGGTCAGCAGATACAGCACCTGGCTGAGGGTATCCTCTGGGCGGACCGTCATCGGACGAGGCGTCATGATCTCCTGTAACGGCACCGTGCCGGGCAGTTTGCGCTGGCTGATCTTGTCCAGATCGGTTTGGGTCACAATCCCTACCAGGTTGCCTTCGTCCACTACCGGAAAGCCTCGATGGTGCGATCGGGCAAACGCCTGCATTACAGCATCTATAGACATCTGGCTGTGCAGGGTCTCCACCTTTTGTTGCATCACGTCGGCGGCGGTCAGACGGGTCCAGAGACCGTCATTCACTTCCTCGGTTTGCAATCGGATGCCTTTCAATTCCAGCAGATGGGTATAAAGCGAACCGGGGGCTAGACGTTCAGCCACCAGGTAGGCGGTGACTGAAGCAATCATCAGGGGCAACACCAGGTTGAAATTGGTGGTCATCTCGAACACGATGACGATCGCTGTCACCGGCACCTTAGCAACGGCGCCAAAAAAAGCGCCCATGCCGGTAAGGGCGAACAGAACCGGATCGCCGCCCATCAGGGGCTGTTCGACCATGCCAACCAGATGGCCCAGGGCTGAGCCCAAAATCAAACTGGGAATGAATAGTCCCCCCGGTGCTTCGGCGGCACAGGCCACTAAGGTCAGGACAAACTGAAAAACAAACATCCCCACGGTGATCTGCCAGCCTGCTTCTCCGGTGGTGAGAAAGACCTGCACCAGTGAGGTGTCCCGAAAGGTGAAGGGCATCAGTGCCGCTGCCAAGCCAGACAGGAGGCCGGCCAGTCCGATCTTGACTGGCAGCCCTAGACGCAAATGGCGACGACTGATCTGCAAAGTGGTGAGAATGCCTCGATTGAACAAGGCCGCGAGGCCACCGGCCAGGATGCCCAGGAGTAAGAAAAAGGGGATCTGGGCCAGGGAAAAGCTGTGGAAATAGGTCAGGGAGTTGACCCCAAACTTCAGGTTGGGACCGGCCAGAACGCGGGAGATCACCCCACCCGTAAACGAGGCCAGAATGGCAGTTCCCAGGGTCAAGCTGGAGAGGTCTTGCAGCAACTCCTCAATTACAAACATCACACCCGCGATCGGCGCGTCAAAACCGGCGGCCAGGCCGGCGGCGGCACCAGCGGCAATCAATTGCCGCTGGTGATCTGGAGAAGCGGGCACCCAGCGGCTCAGTTGGGCTGCTAAAGCCGCCCCAATTTGCACGGTGGGCCCCTGCCGACCCAGAACGATCCCGGAACTGAGGGTCAGTATGGTACTGATTAATTTGACCACCGCCACCCGCAGATCCAGGGGAATTGGCGCATAGGCTAGGGCTGCTTTCACCTGCGGTACGCCACTGCCGACGGCTTCTGGAGCGGCTCGTTCCACCAGCAGGCCAGCCAGCGAACCACCCAACAATCCCACCGCTGGTAATACAAACCAGGCCGGTAAAAGGAAGGACTCCTTGACACGCCAGCCGCCCAGCAAATGCACACCCTGTTTCAACACAACAGCCGCCAGGGCTGCGACTAACCCGATGACCACTGCCTCAAAAATGGCCAGCGGCTTTGGCTTGAGTAAGCTGCGAAAGGCGGACAGGAAGCTGAACAGTTGCATGGTGGGCGGATTCGGGCGACCGGAATCAAACCATATCTTCAGACATGGCTGTCTGATTGGCCTTTTCTTTAGACAGCATCCCGATCGCGTCACCCAGGGCCGTTGTCAGGCTTTTCCGGGTTTGGATGTGGTTGTCCTGCTCTGTTTTAAGGGCCTGTTTCAGGCGATCGCACTCTAACAAAACCTCCACCAGCTTTTCTCGCAGTTCTTCCACCGTATGCAAACTGGCAACGGTTGACTCGACGGCTACTTGATAGGAAGCAGGGTCATGATTGTCGAAAGAATATCCCTGAAGCTGTTGAATCTCCAGCTTCAATTCTTCAATGGTCTGGCGACTCAGTCTGGCATCTGTGCGCCGTTGTTGGGCTTCCGTTTCATACAGTCGTTGCCAATTGGCCGCACTGGCAAAGGCGGCTTCCCGTTCTTCCTGAGCTTGGACCAATTGCTGCCGAAGCGTTTGAATTTCGGCTAACCATTGGCTGACTTCATGGCTCATGGGCAATGTCTCCCGGTTGGTTTGAGCGATGAGTGGGTTGGGTATGGGGCTATCGGCTATCAGCTA
>CAZBTL010000127.1:0-12461 GCA_964494755.1 uncultured bacterium
GGGGCGTCGCATCAACACCGGACACGGGCGTAAACAGACCTAGGAGTACCCAGCCGAAGCCAGTTGCCATCAACAATCAATTCTTAACCCGAATCCGGTCTATAGCAATCCTAAATGACTTGTAAACGACTCGATGGTGAAAGGGCTTTGTGAGAAGGATTTCCTGCGGAAACCTTTCACAATCCTGATCGGCTCGCTATGTCCCGCTCTACGGGTTTCAACCTGCATCAGTCTGCTGGTTCATCCAGGTGTTCCGCCACTTCCCGATACAAATTGAGCACGTGACTGTCTTGTAAGCGGTAATAAACATTGCGTCCCTGCTTGCGGTAGCTCACCAGCCGCATCGATCGCAAAACCCGGAGTTGGTGAGAGACCGCCGACTCACTCATGGTCACAACAGCAGCCAAGTCGCAAACGCATAATTCCTGTCTGGCTAAAGCGGACAAAATTCGCAGCCGGTTGGCGTCTCCCAGCAAACTAAAAAACTCTGCCATGCGCTGGGACTTGTCGGAACTGAGAACATCCCGCTGCAATTGCCGGACATTCATCAGATCAACTGGATGCTGGACGGTGCAGTTTAAATCATCAACCGCATCCATCGCGGTCTCAGAATCAGACGGTGAAAGAGCAGAATGGGTGCTAGACATAGCAGACAGCAACGCTGGCAACAGGACTGGTCAAAGTTGCAACCCAGAATTGATCAGGGTTCTACTTTCAGCCTAACCTGGTTTTTACGAATTGGCACAACCTCTTCAAAGCCAGCCAGATTAAGGATCGTGGGGGGAAACAGTCCTGCGATCGTCCAAATGTCTGGATCCCATCTCAGCACAAATGACCACGGGGCGATCGCATCTAACCGAAAAATTGTCCTGAAACTAGATGAGAAATTTCTGATAATATTGCAAAAAGTTAAGAATAATCATTTTCCCCTCATGAATTTGTTGGTTGTAGGTGCGACGGGTACGCTCGGCAGACAGATTGTTCGACGCGCATTGGATGAAGGGCACGAGGTCCGCTGTCTGGTTCGTAGTTTTAAGAAAGCCGCCTTTCTGAAGGAATGGGGAGCAGAACTGGTTGGCGGCGATCTGTGCCAACCGGAAACACTGAAACCAGCACTGGAGGGGATCACTGCAGTAATTGATGCAGCCACAACCCGGGCAACCGATTCCCAAAGTATTCGGCAAGTGGACTGGGAGGGCAAAGTGAATCTGATTCAAGCTGCCGTTGCAGCCGGAGTCCAGCGATTCATCTTCTTTTCCATCCTAGATGCAGAGAAGTATCCCAATGTCCCCTTAATGGAAATAAAGTCCTGCACAGAGAAATTCCTGGCAGAGTCTGGCCTGAATTACACCATCCTGCGGCCCTGTGGGTTCCTCCAGGGGTTGATTGGCCAGTATGCCATCCCAATTCTAGAAGGGCAGGCGGTTTGGGTCATGGGAGAAACAGCGCCCACCGCTTATATGGATACACAGGACATTGCTAAATTCGCCATTCGTGCCCTCAGTGTTCCAGAAACGGAGAAGAAAGCCTTTCCAGTGGTCGGCTCACGCGCCTGGGGAGCCTACGAAATTATCCGCTTATGCGAACGTCTGTCAGGCAAAGAAGCCAAGGTTTCTCGCATGCCCCTGGGTCTCTTGCGGTTCGTTCGTAAGGCCACCCAATTATTCCAGTGGACCTGGAATGTGTCCGATCGCCTGGCCTTTGCTGAAGTGGTCGCTTCTGGCAAACCTTTGACCGCCCCCATGGACGAGGTTTATCAGACCTTCGGTCTCGATCCGAAGGAAACAACAACACTGGAAGCCTACTTGCAGGATTACTTCAGTCGGATTTTGAAAAAACTGAAAGAACTGGAATCAACACAACCAAAAGGGAAAAAGAAGGCTGATAAAGAGCGGACCTATCCACGATTCTGAACAGAATGCGGAGGTAAGCGACCATTCGCTTACTATAATCCCTAATACATCCCCTCTGTCCCTCAGTGGAATCAGCCCTGTGCCTAAAGCTGGCATTATCTACAACGACGCAAAGCCCATCGCCTGTCGAACTGCCATAGAGTTGCAGGATAAACTAACTGCCTATGGCTGGGAAGTTTTCCTGGCTACCGGAATTGGTGGCATTCTGGGATACGCCAGTCCGGAGTCGCCGGTCTGTCATACCCCCATCGATCACTTAAACCCTCCCGGTTTTGATGAGGATATGGAATTTGCGATCGTCCTGGGAGGGGATGGCACTGTATTGTCTGCTTTTCGGCAAGTTGCACCCTACGGCATCCCACTGTTGACCGTTAACACTGGCCACATGGGTTTCTTGACAGAAACCTACATGAACCAGTTGCCCCAAGCTCTGGATAGTGTTTTGACTGGCCAATATGACATTGAAGAACGGACGATGCTATCCGTCCAGGTTTACCGTCAGGAATCCAGTTTGTGGGAAGCGCTGTGCCTGAATGAAATGGTGATTCACCGAGAACCATTGACCAGCATGTGTCATTTTGAGGTGGAGATTGGACGCCATGCGCCAGTTGATATTGCCGCTGATGGCTTGATTGTTTCAACCCCAACTGGCTCAACCGCCTATTCATTGTCCGCTGGGGGACCTGTGATCACGCCAGGTGTTTCCGTCTTACAACTGGTTCCTATTTGTCCCCATTCCCTGGCATCCCGCGCCCTGGTGTTTGCCAATTCGGAAAAAGTCACCCTCTATCCCGCCAACCATACCCGGTTGGTCATGGTGGTTGATGGCAACGGCGGCTGCTTTGTGTTGCCGGAAGACCGGGTCCGCATTCAAAAGGCCCCTTACAACGCCAAGTTTATTCGGCTGCAACCGCCGGAATTTTTCCACGTCTTACGGGAAAAGCTGGGCTGGGGTTTGCCCCACATTGCCAAACCAACATCGGTTGAACTGCCTTAAAGGGTGACCAGGGTTGAGCACATTGATACTGGTGTGAGTTTCCCAATCGCGTTTGGCAGGGATACGATCCATCGCCAATGTCTGTGTTGAGTGGATCCAGCTTTCCGACTGAATTGTTTCGGCTGAATATGGCAGTTCTCACTGGCATGAGGTGCGTAGACAAGCCTGTAATGCCTGCCCAACAAAGTTTCTGCTGTACTTCATTCGATCAGGAACCGCTATAGATAGAAAAATACCTGACGCTGAGTACTGCCTGAGGCAGGCTAGAGGAGGAGAGATTTCTACCGGGAGTTTATACTTATTGCATCTGCCGTTTCTCCGTTGCTATTGGGTTACTGAATTATGACTGCCCCTTCTTCAGAAACCAGCCCTTGCGTTCTTCTGGTTGAGACCGATGAAGCGCTGGCTCAAACGCTCAGTCTTGACCTCAAGGAAGCAGGGTATGACCCAGTGATTGCATCGGATGCGGTTAAAGCATTGCAACAGGCAACGGAAATGCAACCGGCTCTGATTGTGGTTGATCGGATGCTGAGTGGGGAATCGGGCGTCTGGTTTTGCAACCGACTCCGGTCCGCCGGCGTTCGGATTCCGGTTTTGATGCTAATGGCGCGGGACACGGTGGAAGATCGAGTTGCCTGTTTGGAAGCTGGCGCCGATGATTATTTTTTGAAACCCTACCGGGCAGATGATTTCTTGAAACTGGTGCGGATGTATCTGCGAACTGAAACACCGACCAATGAAAAATTACGGTTTGCTGATCTGATGTTGGACCTGTCTAACCGACGGGCCTATCGGGGCGGACGAGCCATTGACCTAACCATGAAGGAGTTTGAACTACTCAAGTATTTAATGGAGCATCCCCGTGAAGTTCTGGCCCGCGAACAAATTCTGGAAAATGTTTGGGGGTATGATTTCATGGGCGAATCCAATGTCATTGAGGTTTATATCCGTTACCTGCGACTGAAAATCGAGGATGAAGGCGAGAAACGCTTGATTCAAACCGTGCGGGGAGTGGGATATGTTTTGCGAGAAACTTAATCGGTCAGGGAACAGGTATGGGGTACACAAGTAGGGGTTGGAAGGGCCCATCTGCTTTGGCGGGGATCCTAGTGTTGGGAAGTTTTTTGATGAGTTGTTCATTTCCAGTTCCGGCCGTTTCTCCCCCCCAGACAGTGACAGAAACGCAGACTGAGACCACAGAACAACCAGCCTCGAACCAGGGACAGATGTTACCCATCACGGCCCAGGTTACAATTGGCGGCCAAATCATCCAGTTAGAAGTTGCCCAAACGGAAGAGCAACAGGCGATGGGATTGATGTATCGAACCCACTTGCCAGGCGACCGGGGCATGCTGTTTCCGTTTAGTCCGGCTCGGCGAGTGGGGTTTTGGATGAAGAATTGTCGGATTGCTCTGGATATGGTGTTTCTGTATCAGGGGCAGGTGCGGGCGATCGCGGCTAAGGCTCCTCCCTGCAAAGCGGATCCCTGTCCGGTTTATGGACCGCCGAATCAACTTATTGACCAGGTGATTGAGCTGCGGGCTGGGCGGTCGGCTGAACTGGGCTTGAAGGTTGGCGATCGCTTGGTCGTGCAGGATTTGCGTTGATACCCCCAGGACTTCTCGAAAAATTTATGAATTTTCTCACTTTTTTCTTAAGTATCTAGGACAAATTTGCGCTAATCTGTCGAAAAGTAGAGTTTCGGACTGGAGATTGTTATCCAGGCTGAAAGTTTACTCTTCTCGATCAGTCAGTTGAAGTCTTCAGATTTCAGTCGGTTGAAATTGATGAAGCATCATTCTGTGGGTGTGAGGGGCAGTGTTTGAAGGGATGTTAGCCAGCCTGTAATGAACCCTGGTGAACCGGGCACGTATAAGCCAGGTGAATTGGGTGAAGGTTGGCCAGTTGTACGGTTCCCTTTCAGTTCTTGAGGCTTCTTACGTAAAGCAACGGAGTTGGCTGATAGCCCAGTTTCCTTCCGTCTGTAGATTTGCAGATGTGGAGGAATTGCCATTCTTTGTAAGAAGCACACAGTTAGAATTCCGGTCAACTGTTGACTAATCGATAGTTTGGGTCTGGCTAGCTGTCAGTGGACAGATAACAGAGTGGCTATCCGGCATTCTGGTGTGATAGTTCCTGGCTCAGAATGGGAACTCAATTCATATCTCACTCCGTCAACTCATCTGCTCTGGAGTAACCGGAACAGATCAGGCAACGGAATGATAACTTGAGTAACTAATTTCGTGCTCCAAGTTACAAATTTGGGTGTTTAATGTCAAAAGTGTCTAAAAACAACTTGGTGTCTTCAAGGAGGTGAACGGTTTATGGCACCGGCAACGTACTCACAACTCATTCGGTTTCTTCAGGAAGATCTGGCGTTATCTACGTCGTCCCTGGCGATCGCCCTGCGGCATCGGGAACAGGATCCGGGGCCTCTGCCCATGATTCTCTGGCAGTATGGTCTGATCACCCTGGAACAACTTGATCAGATCTATGACTGGCTTGAAAAAGCATAGACTCGGGTGGTGGGAATTCGCCTCCTGCATGTTTTCGCCAGCTATTTCATTTCCTGATTTCTGGAACCTCTATGAATAGATTCATGTGAGAGCGGGTTATTTTAACCCGCTCTTTTGACGTTTAGGGCGATTTTCGAAGCGGCACAATGTAACACTCCCTGAAGGATGGCTGCCAATCAGAGGTTGTATCGCCTAGAGTGAAAGGAAATTCTGCTGGGGATAGCGGTCAGTGGTCAGCTATCAGCGGTCAGCGGTCAGTTCAGTGGGTGAGCAGCACAACAGTGCTCTCATGCATCGACAGCAGGATATCAGGATATGACGTTCAACATCACACTTAATCGGGATGGGGATGGTGTTTGGATGGCTGAGTGTCTGAGCATTCTTGGGTGTGGGAGTTAAGGACAGACCAGAGAGGCGGCAGTCGAGCATAGCCAAGACGAGATCGCTGCCTGTTTTCCAGTCAGGGCAGAGCGAGGGTAAATACCATGACGAGATCGCAGCAACAGTCCCAATTTGGCAACGTGGAATTGTTTTGTCACTGTCCCATCTGTTGCATCATGCCCCCCTATATGGCGGAGCAAATTATCCGAAACGGGGATGATAGTCAACGGCAGTCGGCACTCCAGACGTTGATTGTGTCGGAGCAATTTCGGGGCAGGCGGGAAGTCATCGGCAATTTTGCCTTTGCGGTTCCGGCAGGCGAAAAACGGCGGACGGTTTTTGATGCCAGTAACAGCACCACGCTGCCTGGAAAATTGATCCGAGGGGAAGGAGATCCTCCAGCACAAGACCCAGCCGTGAATGAAGCCTTTGATGGGGCCGGGGCAACCTATGCTCTGTATGAAGAAGTTTATGAGCGCAACTCCATTGACGATCGTGGCCTGCGGCTAGATTCCACTGTCCATTACGGCCAGCACTACGACAACGCCTTCTGGAATGGTAGCCAGATGGTCTACGGCGATGGGGATGGCGATCTGTTCCAGCGCTTTACCCGATCGATTGATGTGATTGCCCATGAACTCACCCACGGCGTAACTCAATACGAGGCCAATCTGATTTATTACGGAGAACCGGGGGCGCTCAACGAATCGTTTTCCGATGTCTTTGGCATTCTGGTCAAGCAACGGGTGTTGGGACAGACCGCGGATCAGTCGGACTGGATTATTGGGGCGGAACTGCTGACGGAGAAAGTGAAGGGGGTGGGCATCCGCTCCATGAAAGCACCGGGAACGGCTTACGATGATCCCGTTCTGGGGAAGGATCCCCAACCGGCCCACGTCAGGAATCTGTATAAGGGCACAGCGGATAATGGCGGAGTCCATATCAACTCGGGCATTCCCAACCATGCCTTTTATCTGGCTGCAATGGAGATTGGCGGCTATGCCTGGGAAAAGACAGGCAAAATCTGGTATCTGGCCCTGCGCGATCGCCTGCGTTCCAAAGCCACCTTCAAGCGGGCCGCCAACAGTATCGTCTCTGTGGCCGGGGAACTGTATGGCAACGACAGTCCCGAACAGAAGGCGGTGCGTACCGCCTGGCAGAAGGTCGGTGTGCTCAAAAAATCCGGCAACTGAGGCACGGGCGCAATCCAGGAGCAACTATGCACATCTGCTTTGAACGCCGGGGGGGCTTTACTGGTATCCCGCTCAGCACGATAGTTGACACGGCAACCCTGCCCGCCAGTGAGGCCAAGCAGGTGGAACAGTGGGTGGCCTCAGCCAATTTCTTTCAGTTGGCTGACCAAATTTTCACCTCCGCCCAACCCGACCGCTTCCAGTACACAATTACTGTGGACCAGGACCGGCGATCGCACACCGTTGTCGTGGATGAGTCAGCCGTGCCGGATGCTTTGCGGCCCTTGCTGACCTGGCTGATGGAAGCTGCCCGCCACAAATAGAACCACAATGGGTCAATCGATAGGTCAACTGATTGAAGCAACTATCCTACTTATGGCAAAGTAAAGGCGCACAATTGTAGGCTCAGGGGTAGCATTTAGTGAAGATCCAGACCCAGGCGGTCCGTCTAGACGGGGAAGCGAACACTCCAATGGCCCATCCGCTTCGACAGGGCCAACTTTTGCAAAGTCCCGGCGGACACTTTACCTACCGGGTCATTGGTCCCTGTTGCCGCCTATTCGATCGAGAACAACTGCCCTGGCCCTGTTGTCGGCTGCAATGGCGTGGCAAAGAACCTAGTTGGCGACGCATTGGCAGACGCCTGATTGCCGATCTGGCTACCCGCAACTATGCCTCCTATTGTGTGGAAATTGTCGGTCAGCCAACTCCAGAACCACTTGTCATTACGGTGTATTGGTTCAAGCTGCCAGGGGAACTGAGGGATTGGTGGTATTCCGATCGCTTAAAAACCCCACCTGACCCGTTACACTCAACCATTGCCGAGGTTGGATAGGAGTGTCTGAGCAACAATTCCGTCTGACAGACCTCAGCCAAAACATCCACAGGAGCCGATGACAGGAGCGTCGAGGGATAGACCGCTCCCCCCCAGATGGGATGGACCAAAACCGAACAGCCACAGCGATTCGTAGTTTCGTAGCCCAAACAGGCGCGCACAACCGCTACATCATCCATCGACAGAAGCCCCGGTCGGGACAGGAGTGGTCGGCCAGTGCGGGGGTCAAACAGGTCTGCCAAATACCCCTCTTCCTGTAGTTGCAGGGCAATCCGAACACCAAACTGGAGAAAGTAGGACCGCAGGCGTTCCTTTTCCAATTCCGTTTGGACGGTCTGGTGCAGGAGGTCATACTGGCTGACTTGCAAAACCAGCAACATGGAAGCGGCCGGACGGGACCAGGCAGGCAGCAATTGATCCAGATGGGTCTGGATGAAAAGGCTGGGCGCCTGAATGGTCAGATGCAGGGTCATGGCCTGGGCGATCGCCGATGGGCGAATGGGCGATCGCATCTCCCAAATATAAGCATGCCAGTCCGAGGCCAGTCTGCTCAACCTATCCCAAATGAACAAGCTTTATCTTTTCATTCTTTACCTGTCTGGGGTTATTCGCTATTCTGCGTGGAGCAGGTAAGCGAAGGCTTCAAACAGCAACCAACGTGACCGGGCAAAATTTCCCGTTTGCCGTGAAGGATGGGAACAAGCGAGGAGATTGGCTCAGTGGAAACGCCCACTGCCGGATTGGCCTTTGGCTGTCTGACTGTTGGGATACTGCAATCGTGCCAGCGCTGACTGAATCAGTTCGCCAGTCATGAGAATTTTAGTTGTAGAAGATGACGATGTCACTGCTCAGACAGTGGCCTACATTCTGGCCCAACAAAACTATGCCGTGGAAATCGCCGCAGATGGAGTGTTGGCCTGGGAGATGGTCAATTCTTTTCCCTTTGACCTGGTCTTGCTGGATGTGGTGCTGCCCAAACTGGATGGATTAGAGCTTTGCCGTCGGTTGCGATCGCAAGGCTTTCAGCAACCCATCCTGCTCCTGACCGGCCGCGACAGCAGTCATGACAAAGCCGTGGGGCTAGATGCTGGGGCGGATGACTATCTGGTCAAACCCTTTGATGCTGAAGAATTGATGGCTCGGATTCGGGCCGTTTTGCGGCGAGGCAGCATGACCGCATCCAGCCTGCTGGAATGGGACGTGTTGCAACTCGATCCCATCAGTTGCCAGGTGGAGTACGGCGGAGCGCCCCTAGCCCTGACCCCGAAGGAATATGCCTTGCTGGAACTGTTTTTGCGCAACAACCGGCGGGTATTCAGTTGCGGCGCTATTCTGGAACATATCTGGGCCTTCGAAGAAACGCCTGGAGAGGAAGCGGTTCGGACCCACATCAAGGGGCTTCGACAAAAACTGAAACAAGTAGGCGCGCCGCCAGACTTGATCGAAACCGTCTACGGCATTGGCTATCGGCTGAAACCCTTGGAGGAAACCAGGAAATCGACCGCCAAAGTAAAGACCGCCCCCGCTGAGAAACATGCCGCTGCTCCAACCCGACAGGCCACAGCGGCAGCTCGGACAGCCTCCCCTCAAACCCGTCAACAAACCCTGGCTGCGATCGCCGGAGTCTGGAACCGCCACAAGCAACGGATTAGTGATCAGGTTGCAGTGATTGAAGCCGCCGCAACTGCCATTGCCCAACAGCAATTGACCCCCGAACTGCAATTACAGGCGATGCGGGAAGCCCACAGTTTGGCTGGTTCCCTGGGCACCTTTGGGCTGGCTCAGGGGTCAGCCACAGCTCGCGAAATTGAGCACTTGCTCAAAACTGACCAACTAACCCAACCAGAAGTTGACCAACTGCTCGATTGCTGCACCGTCCTGCGACAGCAGATTAACCAGTCCATTCCGGCTCAGGCCGCAACGCCTGCCCCCCCCTCAACCCCAACCGCTACGGCCACTGACCTGACGGTGCGGGTCATGGCGGTGGATGACGACCTGGCGGTGCTGGAAGTGCTGCAGGAACTGTTGGAACCCTGGGGCTTTCAGGTCACCCCCCTGGCCGATCCGTGCCAGTTCTGGTCAGTTCTGGAGCAAACCACCCCCGATTTGCTGATCCTGGATTTGCACATGCCCCACTGGAGTGGGTTTGACTTGTGTCAGGCGTTGCGAAACAGCGATCGCTGGGACAGTCTGCCCATTATGGTGCTGACCGCAGATACCGATGCCGCCACCGTCAACCAGGTATTTGTCGCCGGGGCGGATGACTTTATCAGTAAGCCGTTTGCTGGGCCGGAGTTGGTGACCCGAATTGTCAATCGCTTAGAACGCTCTCGGCTCTTACGTCACTTGGGGGCCAGCAGCCAGCCAACTGCCAGCCACCCTGGCCCCTCTTCAGACTCCCTCCAGGCTGCGACTGTGGCCCCGTCCACCCTGGACTTTTTCACCCATTCTCCCGATCCGGTGTGCCTGCTGAACCCGGATGACACCTTGCATCGGGTCAACCCAGCTTTTGCCCGCCTGATGGACCGAACTGAAAAAGAACTCCTGGGTCAGTCATTCCTGACGATCTTTCGTCCAGAGGACCGGGAGCTCACCCTCCTGGCCCTGGCCCAACTGCGATCCGGGATGGCGCTGGTGGAAGTGGAAAACCGCTGTCTGAATTCACAGGACGGTGACCGATGGTTCCAATGGAAATTTACCCCAGTTCAACAGACAGCGCTGATCTATGGCGTTGCTCGGGATATCAGCAGCCACAAGCAGCAGGAGCAAGCTTGGCGCAAAAGTCGGGATGTGATTGAATTGCGGGTTGCAGAACGCACCGCTGAACTGGTCAGCTTGAACCAACGGCTGCAAAAAGAATTAGATCTGGCCCGTCAGTTGGAAGAAGAACGAGATCGGGTCGAAGCGGCTCTCCGCTTTTCCCAGGCCCGCTTCGCTGGCATTCTAGAAATTGCCGACGATGCCATCATTGCGGTGGATGCAAGCCAGCAGATTACTCTATTTAATCAAGGGGCAGAAAAGATTTTCGGTTATACAGCTTCGGAAGTGCTGGGCCAGGCGCTGGATATTTTGTTGCCTGCCAGTGCCGTCGCCGCCCATCGCCAGCATGTCAAAGGATTTGCCCAGTCGTCTGGTGAAGCGCGCCGTATGGGCGATCGCGGTCCCATTTTGGGCCGCCGGAAAGATGGCAGCGAATTTCCAGCGGAAGCTTCCATCTCTCGCCTGGACTTAGGCAAAGAGCAGGTTTTTACCGTCATTCTGCGCGATATCACCGAGCGCCAGCGGGCCCAACATGCCCTGCAACAAAGTGAAGAACGGCTCCGTCTGCTGCTGGACGGGGTAGAAGACTATGCCATCTTCATGCTGGACCCCCAGGGTTATGTGGAAAGCTGGAATCCTGGCGCCGAAAAAATCCAGGGTTATCAGGCAGAGGAAATCATTGGCCAACATTTCTCCCGCTTTTATCCAGGCGAGGAGCAGAACTCTGGCAAACCAGCCCTGCTGCTGCAACAAGCTGCAAAGGAAGGCCGACTGGAAGCAGAGGGTTGGCGCATTCGGGCCGATGGCTGTCGGTTTTACGCGGACACCGTGATTACAGCGCTGCGGGATGGCCTGGGTAACCTGCAGGGGTTTACCGAAATTACCCGCGACATCACAGAAGCCAAACGGCGGGAAGCGGAACGGCAAGCTGTGGAGCGGATGAAAGATGAGTTTGTCTCGGTGGTCAGCCATGAATTGCGCACTCCTTTAACTTCTATCCACGGCTCGTTGCGGATGCTGGCCAGCGGCTTGCTCAGTCCTGAGTCAGAACGGGGTCAGCGCTTATTGCAAATTGCATCGGATAGCACCGATCGCCTGGTGCGGCTGATTAACGACATCCTGGATCTGGAGCGGATCGAGTCGGGCAAGGTGTCGATGGTCAAAGGCAGTTGCAATGTGGCCGATCTGGTGAGGGAGGCCGTAGACGGGGTGCAGGCGATCGCTGAAAAAGTTGGCATTCAAATTATCGCAACAACGGTCAATGTGCAAATTCAAGCCGATCGCGATCGCATCATCCAGACCCTGACCAACCTGCTGAGCAATGCCATCAAATTTTCACCAGCCGGTTCCACGGTATGGGTCAGTGTCGAACCCGCCGACCAGCGCCCCCAGCGCAAGGAGGCAATCAGCGGCCAGCGTGCGCTGCGTAGCCACAAAAAGGCCAGCCGACAAACAGCCACCACCGCCGGGCCCATGCCCTGTGTGCTGTTTACAGTGAAAGATCAGGGGCGGGGCATTCCAACTGATAAATTGGAAGCCATCTTTGAACGGTTTCAGCAGGTCGATGCTTCCGACTCCCGTCATCAGGACGGCACTGGCTTGGGCTTGACCATCTGTCGCAGCATTGTCCGACAACATGGCGGACAAATTTGGGTAGAAAGTGAAGTGGGCCAGGGCAGCAGTTTTTATTTCAGCTTGCCCGTTACCTGATGGCAGACGATCCAGGCAAGCGTTCAACGGAATCACGATTGAGTCAAAGACTGGATTTTGCCCCCTGGAACGCGGGTGCAGATCTCCGCATTCTTTAGCCTATCAACCATTAAGATTGGGTAGATCCCAAATCAGAACGTGGCGATCGGGAACTAC
>CAZBTL010000128.1:0-12379 GCA_964494755.1 uncultured bacterium
CTTACCTAACAGAGTGGAACGATGCTCTTAAGGTAAATCATAACTGAAGACTGGGAGAATTAATCCGTATCTTAGGTGGCATAAAAGTATGGCATCCTAACTGGATGATCAAGTTTAGTTCCCAAGTGACTGGATGCATCTTGACTAAGGGAGAGGTTGGTATTTCGTTATGCCAAAGTATATTCGATTAAAATCGCGGCTTGCGGCCAGACGCTGGTCTCGCCTGAAAGGCTGGGTGGGACTGACAGGGGCGATCGCAGGTGTTCTGTTATTGAGCCTTCAGGGTCTAGCTGCTGAGCCAGGTTTCACACAGGGGAATTCGACGGACTTTAAAGTAATAGCAGATACAATTTGGGTTGTTTTCACCGGGATTTTAGTTTTTTTTATGAATGCTGGTTTCTGTATGTTAGAAACTGGCTTCTGCCGCAGTAAAAACGCAGTCAATTTGTTAAGTAAGAATCTCATTGTATTTGCCTTATCCACACTGGCCTATTGGGTGATCGGGTTTGGCATCATGTTCGGCAATGGCACCCCCTACTTTGGGACTGAAGGTTTTTTTCTCAAAGGATTGGATAACAGCCCAGCCGTTGGTACAGCCTACCAGGGGATATTCCAGTCCCTCAGTTGGGCCAGCATTCCACTGAGCGTGAAGTTTTTCTTCCAACTGGTTTTTGCAGGAACCGCAGCAACCATTGTGTCTGGGGCGGTAGCTGAACGGATTCGGTTCCTTTCCTTCTTCCTCTTCAGCCTACTGCTGGTTGGCCTGTCTTACCCCATTACGGGTCACTGGATTTGGGGTGGCGGCTGGCTCAGCAAGCTGGGCTTTTGGGATTTTGCCGGTTCCACGGTCGTCCACTCGGTGGGCGGCTGGGCTGGATTGATGGGCTCCTTGCTCCTCGGCCCCCGGCTGGGTCGTTACACCGAAAGAGGAGCGGTTGCCATGCCAGGACACAATCTCAGCATCTCAACCCTGGGTTGTCTGATTCTGTGGCTAGGCTGGTTTGGTTTCAATCCGGGTTCCACCCTATCGGCCAATCCGCTTCAAATTGGACACATCTTGCTGACGACTAATTTTGCCGCTGCCATGGGCGGCATTGGGGCTACCATTACATCCTGGCTATATCTGGGTAAGCCTGACCTGTCGATGATCATCAACGGAATTCTGGCAGGAGCTGTTGCCATCACAGCTTCCTGTGCCTTTGTCAATCTGGATAGCAGTGTTCTCATTGGTTTGGCAGCCGGCTGTCTGGTGGTTTTCTCAGTTACGTTTCTGGACCGCATCAAGATCGATGACCCAGTGGGAGCTGTTTCGGTCCATCTCATTTGTGGAGTCTGGGGCACTTTAGCGGTTGGCCTTTTCAGCGTGGGGCCGGGCATCTTTCCCTGGTATAGCAGCGCTAACGGACCAGGACGCGGCTTCTTACTGAATGGCGATCTGCAACAGTTGTTTGCTCAGCTAATTGGCATTATGGCAGTCGGCGGCTTTACCATTCTGTTTAGTCTGGTTGCCTGGGTAGCACTGAAATTTACAGTTGGCATCCGGGTTACGCCAATTGAGGAGGTTCGGGGACTCGACCTGAGCGAACACGGTATGGAAGCCTATGGCGGCCTTTTTGAACCAGAGTAAACCGTCCAGATCTGGTTCAGTCTGCGGACCACTGCCGAAGTTGTCTGATTGCAGGCGTTGCAACTGGTGACTCAGTCCAGCTAATCCTGGCTTGGGATCGGACAAATGAATATCAATCGAGCAACTTAATCATGGGTGGCTAGCCAATCTCTCAAATCAACCTCCGACGCAAAATCCAACAACGCTTCGGCTAAAACTTCCAACGTATTTAGCGACAAGCCTTCTACCTGCGCCACCAATTCCGGTGGCAAGGTTCCCAGCCGTCGATTCAGTTGCCGAACCACTAACCTTCTTTCCCCTTCTTTCCCCTTCTTCGCGCCCTTCTTCGCGCCCTTCTTCGCGCCCTTCTTGATAAACCCTCGTTTGCTTCACATCATCCACCAAACCCAGCATTGCCTCAATCTCCTGACGACTCATTTGCGGAAATTTGTAGACCAGCGTGGTCTCAATTAATTCTATTTTCGATAAAAAAGGCTGGCGCTGTAGGAGCCTCTGGAGGAGGTAAGAAAACGCCATCAATCCGAAAAGCAGTTTGTTTCAGTTCAACCGATTGAAAGTAGTAGCCTGGCACTGGGGGTTGCTCGAGCAGTTGGAACAATACCTCTGGGGCAGTACTGAAGATTCGGTAGAAAAGGGAGTCGGTGGAGAAACACTAACAAGGCGCGGGTGGCGGCATCTGTCTGGCTGTCCTGCAACTGCTGCTGCCGTTGTTCCGGCGTCAGCAAGGCATAGAACTGATAGTCCGTGGCAGAAAAATCATCCGGCTGGCTCATAAGGACACGCCAAGGTAGTAGACTGTCTGACGACAGTTGTAAACGTTTTGGAAGGGAATTGTCATGACCGCAGGCGTTGACCCAATTCAAGTAATGAAACAGCAGGTTGGCACCGCCGCTGCCGCCCGAGTGCAATCGGGTTCCATTGTCGGTCTGGGGACCGGGTCAACCACCGCACTAGCGATTCAGGCGTTGGGCGATCGCCTCAAGTCGGGAGAACTGCAGGATATCAAAGGCGTACCGACTTCGTTTCAGGCCATTGTGCTAGCCCGCAAGTTCGGCATTCCCTTGGTCAGTCTGGACGAAATCGACCGCATTGATGTGGCCATTGATGGGGCCGATGAAGTGGACCCGCAAAAAAATCTGATCAAGGGCGGGGGTGCGGCCCACACCCAGGAAAAGCTTGTTGATAGTCTGGCCGACCAGTTCATCGTCGTGGTGGACGGCACCAAACTGGTGAACAAGCTGGGCACCACTTTCCTGCTGCCAGTGGAAGTCATTCCCATGGCTGTCACACCAGTGATGCGGGCGATTGAAAAGCTGGGGGGCAAGCCGGAACTGCGCATGGGCATCAAAAAAGCCGGTCCAGTGGTGACCGACCAGGGCAATCTGGTGATCGATGTCAAATTTGACAATGGCATTGACCAACCAGCCGATCTGGAAAAGACCCTCAACAACATTCCCGGCGTTCTGGAAAATGGTCTGTTTGTCGGTTTGGCCGATCTGATTCTGGTGGGAGAAATCCAGAACGACCAGCCGATTGTGCGGGAGATTGCCTGACCGTCCTATGGCCTGCCAAGCAACCCTTGCCCAACTGATCCAAATCTTAAATGCTACGCCAGTTAACCTGACAGAGACTGATCAGGCCCAATTGGCCGCCGCCATTACCACCGACAGCCGCGCCGTCCAACCCAACGAAGTCTTTCTGGCCTTGCGCGGCGAGCAGTTTGACGGTCACCAGTTTGTCCCTGCTGCCATTGCCGCTGGAGCCATTGCCGCCATTGTGGATCAACCCTCCCTGCCAACCCTGCAATCGACATCCACTCCCCTGCTGCTGGTGCCGGACACGCTGGCTGCCTACCAGACGATCGCCCGCTGGTGGCGGGACCAGTTTGCCATTCCAGTCATTGCCGTCACTGGCTCGGTGGGCAAAACCACCACCAAGGAACTGATTGCCGCTGTCCTGTCGCAGCATGGCGCCGTGCATAAAAGCGCTGCCAACTACAACAATGAAATTGGCGTACCCAAAACCCTGCTGGAGTTGGGTTCAGACCATGACTTCGCAGTGGTGGAAATGGGCATGCGGGGACCGGGAGAAATTGCCCTGCTGACCCAGATTGCCCGGCCCGATCTCGCCGTGATTACCAATGTCGGTACGGCCCACATCGGACGGCTGGGTTCCGAAACCGCGATCGCCCAGGCTAAATGTGAACTGCTGGCGGCAATGCCCCCCAGCGGCGTTGCTATCCTGAACCACGACAATCCCCTGTTGCTGAAAACTGCGGAAACCGTCTGGTCAGGTAAGAGCCTCACCTTTGGCTTACAGGGTGGAGATGTGCAGGGACACCTGGTCGATGCCCAAACCCTACAGGTGAACGGCTATCACTTCCCTTTGCCCCTACCGGGCGAACATAACGCTCTGAATTACCTGGCGGCTCTGGCTGTGGCCCAGTCCCTGGGATTGGATTGGTCCCCCCTGACTCAGGGACTATCGGTTACCTTGCCCGCTGGTCGAGCTCAACGTTACGAGCTACCCAGCGACATTGTCATCCTGGATGAAACCTACAACGCTGGTCTGGAATCGATGCTGGCCGCGCTGCGACTACTGGCCCAAACCCCTGGAAAGCGACGGATTGCTGTGTTAGGCACGATGAAAGAACTGGGCGATCGCTCACCGGAGTTTCACCATCAGGTCGGCGCCGCTGCACAACAACTGAAGCTGGATGGTCTGCTAATCCTGGCCGACGAACCAGAGGCAACAGCGATGGCCACCGGAGCCGAGCCCCTGAAAGCGGAACGGTTTTCCAGCCATGCCGCTGTCGTCGCGCGGTTACAGGAACTGGTGCAACCAGGCGATCGCCTGCTCTTCAAAGCCTCCCGTGCTGTGGGTTTGGATCAGGTGGTCAATCAGTTCCAGGCCTGCCGCGAATCCACCTCGGATTGACCTGTCGGTTCCTGTTGCAAAGGATATTATTGTGCCTTTTGACACGATTTTCTAATTGTCTTAGAGGAAAAGTTGCCCAGTTCTATGAAAAAGGTGCTGTATGCTCGAAACTTCATTTCGATTCATACTGGTTTTCAGCAACGCCTCCTCCCTAATTGCCTTGCCCTGACCCAGGCCGACTGCTCTCCCGTTGCAGCAAGCTTTCGACAATTCCTGCTAATTTGGCAATCCCTTCTGCCTGCTGTTTGGCAACCTCTGCCTGCTGTTTAGCGACCTCTGCCTGCTGTTTAGCCGTTTCAGCCTGCTGGCGGGTAATCTCCTTAATTTCGGCTAGCTCAGTGCGCATGTCTCGAAACTCGGCCCGCATGTCCTGGAAGCCCATCATCACTACTTCCGTCAGCCGACCCACCTGGTCAATCAGGATATCGATCTTGTCGTCTGAACCGGATGGTTGGCTGTAACTGGTCATGCTTTCGTTTTCCCCTATCCCAGTGATGCGGCTTGTCAGATAAAGATTAGCACACGGTTTTGTGAGCATCACCCCATAGACCGAACCGATAACTTGCCCTGACCCAGGTTGACGAGCATCTGGTGGCAGTAAGGTTTTAGTTGTAGTCCAGTGGTCAACACCTCTGCTCCATCAGGTTTCACCCGGTTTGAGCACCTACCCAGCGGCCAACTACGTGCGAGATGATAGCTGATGTCTGATTACAGGTTCGGGAATACGGACGGAAAGGGAGGAAACCCGAATCTGAGAGATTGCAACGAATTCTTTACAATAATCATATAGCAATTCTGAAACCTGGCTGAGGGGTTTGCGGGAGAAGACAGACAATTCCTGTCGAGCCGTTCTCTTCGTCCAGGATTAGGATTGCAATAGCCAGAAGCGAGTGAAGGAGCCATCTCTCCATGCCAGTTGAAACCAACAATAAACGCTCCATAAAACCGCCCCGCCCCCGTCAGTTTGGTGGCAGTTTGCTAATCCTGCTGACCCTGTTGCTGCTATTGAACTTCATCATTCCCAGTTTTGGTCCTCGCCTGCCCCAGGTCGCCTACAGCGACTTCATGGCTCAGGTTCAAGCTGGCAAGGTGGATCAGGCGGTAGTTGGCACAAATCAGATTGAATTTACCCTCAAGCCGGATGCCAATGCTGACCCAGCGCAGGCCCAGACGGCCCCCAAGGTGTTCACCACTACTCCAGTGTCCCCCGACCTGGAGTTGCCGAAAATTCTGCGGGAAAACGGGGTGAAATTTGGTGCCCCGCCCCCCAATAACAATGCCTGGATTGGTACCGTCCTGAGCTGGGTGGTGCCGCCCTTGATCTTCTTTGGCATTTGGGGCTGGTTGCTGAACCGTCAGGGAGCCGGAGCGGCCTCTCTGACGGTCGGCAAGAGTAAGGCTCGCATTTACTCCGAAGGCAGCACAGGAGTGAAGTTTTCCGATGTGGCTGGAGTTGATGAAGCCAAGGCCGAACTGCAAGAAATTGTGGACTTCCTGAAAAATGCCGACAAGTACACTCGCCTGGGGGCCAAGATTCCTAAAGGGGTGCTGTTAGTAGGCCCCCCAGGGACCGGGAAAACGCTTCTGGCCAAGGCGATCGCGGGTGAAGCTGGGGTTCCCTTCTTCAGCATCTCCGGTTCCGAGTTCATCGAACTGTTTGTCGGGGTGGGCGCCTCGCGGGTGCGCGACCTGTTTGAACAGGCCAAACAGCAAGCTCCTTGTATCGTCTTCATTGACGAGTTGGATGCATTGGGCAAGTCCCGAGCTGGCAACGGCATGTTTGGCGGCAACGACGAGCGAGAGCAAACCCTCAACCAGTTGTTGACCGAAATGGATGGCTTTGAGGCCAATACCGGCGTCATTCTGCTGGCAGCCACCAACCGGCCCGAAGTCCTGGATCCGGCCCTACGCCGTCCCGGTCGATTTGACCGTCAGGTGGTGGTGGATCGGCCTGACAAGATTGGCCGGGAGGCCATTCTCCAGGTCCATGCCCGTAACGTCAAGCTGGCAGAGGATGTCAACCTGGGCCTGATCGCCGTCCGCACCTCCGGATTTGTGGGCGCTGACCTGGCTAATCTGGTCAACGAAGCGGCCCTGTTGGCGGCCCGCAGCAACCGTCAGGCGGTGACTATGGCCGATTTCAATGAGGCGATCGAACGGGTGATTGCCGGACTGGAAAAGAAATCCCGCATCCTGAACGAACAGGAGAAAAAGATCGTGGCCTATCACGAAGTCGGCCATGCCCTGGTGGGAGCCATGATGCCCGGTGCTGGCAAGGTGGAAAAAATTTCCATCGTGCCGCGGGGAGCGGGGGCACTGGGTTACACCCTGCAACTGCCGGAGGAAGACCGCTTCCTGATGTCGGAGGATGAGATCCGCGGCCGGATTGCCACCCTGCTGGGCGGGCGATCGGCGGAGGAGTTGATCTTCCACAAGGTCTCTACCGGGGCCAGTGATGACATCCAGAAGGCAACCGACCTAGCCGAGCGTTCGGTCACCCTGTACGGCATGAGCGACTACCTGGGCCCGATCGCTTTTGAGAAGCAGCAAATGCAATTTCTGGACGGATATAACACGCCCCGCCGACCCGTTAGCCCCAAGGTGACCGAGGAAATCGACCGGGAAGTGAAGGAAATTGTGGATGGGGCCCACCACATCGCCCTGACCATTCTGGAGCAGAATCGGGATCTGTTGGAGTCCACCGCCCAGGAATTGCTAGAAAAGGAAGTCCTGGAAGGGGAAAGCCTGCGGCAAAAACTGAACCAGGCCGTACCGCCAACCGAACTGGACACCTGGTTGCAGACGGGGGATTTGCCCGATAGTACGCCGCTGATGCAATCGCTGCTGGCCTAGAAAGCAGTTCCTGCGCCAGTCACCACAAACAAACCGCTTGGCCCGTGCTGTGGAAAACCGTTCTGCATCACGGGCCATTTGGCTGGTTCGGAGCGCCATTATCCATGACAGGTTCATAACTGCCGTCAAAGGTGCTGCCCATAATCGCAACCACACCAATGGTGTTTTCATCAATCTGAGCAATGACGCCTTGCGGGTTCAGGATGAAGCGATCGCCTTCACCAAACATTACAACTTGTTGGGTTTTTATCGATTATTTGAGCTTTCCAGTATAATTCCTCTGCTCGATGTCATTTAGTTTTAAGGATCAGGAAGTGGTAAATTTCAACTTTCCTGATTTATGGGGGTATTTGCTTAAGGCGGGACGGGTTAGGGGATACAAAATACGTTTCTTTTTGTTCCGCTTTGCGGTGATAGCTATTTATTGTGTGGCATGGTTGTAGCGTAGCCCTAGCGATCGCAAAGCGATGCCAAAAGCTTTAGCTATAAGCTCCGGGTTATTGCCGTTGGCATCATCCAAGAAAAGCATAGAAGCCAGGATTTTAGCCAGGTTAGGGGGTACGTAGAGACGGCTTCTCTGATGACTGTTGCAGTTGGTCAAGCACCGATTCAAATCATCGGTCTAAGCATAAAATCTGGGAGTCATTAGTTAGGAATTTCACAAGTTAATGAAGAGAGGCAATTATGAATGAAAATTTAACTCCCGATCTGCGGGAGGAAGTACGCAACAATGCTGGATGGATGATTGTGCTCAGCATTCTGCTGATTATTTTGGGAGCTGTGCTAGTTTTTGCGCCTGCTTACGGGACACTTTTTTCTGTCCTGATTCTGGGTTGGATCTTGTTGATCTCAGGTGTGGTTCGAATTGTTAAAGCCTTTAAATCGCGGGGCGTGCGAGGCTTCTGGCTGGACTTGCTGGTTGGCATCCTCTACCTGCTTGCTGGCATCATTACCCTGGCAAATCCCATCGGAGCAGCCCTCAGTCTGACCCTACTGATTGGCATCCTGTTCCTGGCGGAAGGGGTGTACGACATCATCATGGCCTTCAAGGTCAAGCCCGGTGGCGGCTTATCCTGGCTGGTTCTCCTAGATGGCATCATCACCTTAATCCTGGGGATTCTGGTGCTGAATAGCTGGCCATTCAGCGCCCTCTGGCTAATTGGCCTCTACGTTGGCATCAGCATTATCTTTAGCGGCGCTACCCTGCTGGCTATTTCTCTGGCAGCCCGCAAAGCAGTCGCAGAGCCCGGTGTCAGTTGACGATCCACTCCGCGCCTTTAGCTGAATCCTGCCCCATTGAACGCAGAACACCCTGATCCAATAGGAGTCAGAATACAGGAGTTAGACTACAGCACCTTGGCTGGCTCCTGGCTTCTGGCTCCTGTATTCGTTTTATGCCATACGTCCCTGCTGCAGCGGATGCCTTTGAGGGAAGAACTGCAGTATCCTGATAAAGCTGAGTCAGAGATTGGCCACAGCCGGAGGCTCGGATGATTGAAGTTGAACACCTGAGTAAAATTTACGGTTCAACCCCGGCCATTGAAGATGTCACCTTTGAGGTAACATCCGGGGAAATTCTCGGTTTTTTAGGTCCCAATGGCGCCGGAAAAACCACCACCATGCGGATCCTATCCGGGTATCTGCCTGCCACCCAGGGAACGGCTAGGGTAGCAGGCTACGAAGTCCATGCTGACTCGATGGCGGTGCGGCAACGGATTGGCTATCTGCCTGAAACACCACCCCTTTACCCCGAAATGACAGTGGAGGGATTTCTCCACTTTGTGGCGCGGATTAAGGGCGTTAGTCCCGGCGATCGCGCCCAGCAAGTCCAGAATGCGCTGGAGCGCTGTGGCCTGGTGGAAAAAGGCCAGACCCTGATTCGCAAACTGTCCAAGGGCTATAAGCAGCGGGTGGGCATTGCCCAGGCAATTGTGCACGACCCGCCAGTGATTATTCTGGATGAACCGACGGTGGGGTTAGATCCGCGTCAGATCATCGAAGTCCGCCATCTGATTAAGCAGCTAGCGGGTAACCATACGGTGATCCTGTCCACCCATATCCTGCCGGAAGTCAGCATGACCTGCGATCGCGTCGCCATTATTAACCGCGGTCGGATTGTCGCCACCAATACCCCAGATTCCCTGATGGCCCAACTAACTGGGGGATCGGGGTATGAACTGGAAGTAGAAGGAGATGGGGCAGTGGCGCAGCAAGTTCTCCAACAACTGCCAGGTGTCCGACTGGTAGAAGTAGTGACAGCCGCTTTGCCAGAAAACCGTCAAAAACTACGGGTGGTTGGCACGGCTGGTGCCGAGTTGGTGGGGCGGGAGTTGGCCGCGGCGATCGTGGGCCGCAACCTGGGTTTGCACGAAATGCGACGGATTCAGGCCAGTCTGGAGGAAATTTACCTGCAACTGACGACGGAGGAAACTGCACCGGAAGCGGCCGCCAATGAAGCAACGTCTAATACGGGAGAAGCAGCTTAGATGCGCGTAATTCTGAGCAATATTGTGGCGATTTACCGCCGGGAACTGCAAAGCTATTTTGTGTCACCCCTGGCCTACGTGGTGGCCGGAGTCTTCTGGCTGTTGTCCGGCTTCTTCTTTGTTTCCCTGTTGCTGGGGCCAGAGGGCCTGATCCAGCAGGCCGCCCTGGCCGATTATCAGGCCGCCCAGTTAGGCATGCCGGCTCCACCTGTGGATGTGCCCACCAAATTTCTGGAATTTTTCCTGGGGGTATTAGGATCCCTGTCCCTGTTTATCCTGCCGACGCTGTCCATGGGCCTGTACGCCGAGGAACGCAAACGCGGCACCTTAGAACTGCTGGCCACTTCCCCCATGACCAACTGGTCAGTAGCGGTGGGCAAGTTGCTGGCAGTGGTTACCTTCTTTGTCACCCTGGTGCTGCCCTTGCTGGCCTACGAGGCGATCGCCCTCAGTGCCACCAAACCACCAGTTAGTTGGGCCGTGGTGTTGCTAGGGCATCTGGGTTTGATCCTGCTGGGCGCCGCCATTCTTTCCCTGGGGATGTTCATCTCCTCCCTGACCGACAGCACGATTCTGGCTGCTGTTTTCACCTTTGCCCTGATTTTGGGTTTATGGCTGATGGACCTGATTGCCCGGGGAGTCGGCGGTTGGCTGGGCAATGGGCTGGCCCACCTGTCCCTGCTGAAACATTACGGCAGCCTGTCCCAGGGCATTTTGGACAGCAGTAGTCTGGTGCTGTTTGCCAGCTACATTGTCCTGGGGGTGTTTTTGACGGCGCAGGCGATCGAGGCCTTCCGATTCCAGCGCTCCTAACACAGGGGGAATTGGCTCATAGGAAGTAGGAAAAGGATCCGATGAAAGGGACTGCGACCTGGTTGAAATACTTGAAATATCTGGGCTGGTTGGGCCTGGGTCTGGTGATTGCTGGCCTCACGGCTGGGGTGATTTCCGGAACCTGGACGCCGATTCCCCTGGCGATCGCCCTGGCGGGTGGGGTGGTCATTGCTGGCTGGCTGATTTACCTGGCCTGGGGGCAGCCAAAAGCAGCAGGTCAGCCGGGCTTCTGGGGGCGGCGCTCCACCCAGGCAGGAACCAATGCCCTGGTGTCCGCCCTGGCTGTGTTGGTGATTCTGGGGGTAATCAACCTTTTGGCGGTCCGCTATCCAGTGCGGCTGGATCTGACGGAAAACCAGGTCTTTACCCTGGCTCCGGAGTCGCAGCAACTGGTGCGGAACCTGAAACAGCCGATCAAGGTCTGGGTTTTCGATCGACAACAGAATCCCCAAGACCGGGAATTGCTGATCAACTACAGCCGCCTCAATTCCCAATTAAACTTTGAGTACGTCGATCCCCAAGCCAATCCATCCCTGGCCAAACAGTTTGGAGTAAAAAGCTTTGGTGATGTTTACTTGGAATTGCCCCCCGGAAAACGGCAGCAGTTTGTGCAGCGTCTGAGTCAGCAGGAGCGCTTGTCGGAAACAAAGTTGACCAATGCCCTGGAGCAGATCAGCCGCGATCGCCCGGTGACGGTGTACTTCCTACAAGGTCATGGGGAACGACCCATCCAGGCCAGGGAAGAAGGGGCCATGACCGAGGCAGTACAGGGGCTGGAAAATAAAAATTACACCGTCAAGCCACTCAACCTGGCGGAAAAAGCAGAACTACCGGCCGATGCCGATGTGATTGTTCTGGCTGGGCCTCAGAAGGCGCTGCTGCAACCGGAAGTAAAAGCCCTGGAAACCTATCTCAAACGGGGCGGCAACCTGCTGTTGTTGGTTGATCCGGAAACCCAACCGGGGTTAGATCCGTTGTTGCAGGCCTGGGGCGTCACCCTGGATCCCAGAGTGGCGATTGATGCATCGGGCAAAATTGCCAACCTGGGCCCCGCCGAGGCGATTGTCACCCAGTACGGCCAGCATCCCATTACCCAGGACTTTGGCAGTAATTTTTCCTTCTATCCCTTTGCCCGACCGATCCAGATCAAGGCCCTGTCAGGGGTTCAGGCGACAAAGCTACTGGAAACCAGCGAGCGATCGTGGGCCGAAAGCAACTTAAAACAACAACCCTTGAAGTTTGATCCCAAGAGCGATACCCAAGGCCCCCTGACCCTGGGTGTGGCCCTGACACGCCCAGCTGAACCAGTAACTCCCAACCGCAAAGAGGCTCGACTGGTAGTGGTCGGGAACTCCAGCTTTGCCACCGACGGCCTATTCAATCAACTGTTGAATGGGGATGTGTTTCTCAATTCGGTGCGCTGGCTTAGCCAACAGGACCAGCAGTCCCTTTCCATTCGGCCCAAGGAAGCCAAGAACCGCCGCATTACCCTGAGCGCCGCCCAGGCCAGTCTGGCTGGTTGGCTGGCGCTGGTGCTCTTGCCTCTGGCCGCATTTGTCACAGCGGCGATCGTCTGGTGGCGGCGACGCTAGTGCAGCGTCAACTCTAGAAATTAGGGTTTGTAGTCAGCGCTTCAGCGCTA
>CAZBTL010000129.1:0-12356 GCA_964494755.1 uncultured bacterium
AGGATTGAAGGACATAGGGCAACACAGATTTCAGTTGGTGGGGTGATAAACTAGTTCTGACTAAGTCTTTATTTGACAGATTTTCCGTCACCCCAATTATTGAGAGACAGGGGCATTTCATTCTTAAATGACACGGGAAATGGTAGCATAGCGGCTCCATGCCTGAATGCGGGGAGGGTGCGGTAGTACGCTAGTTTTTCACCTCGGTCTTTTGCCTCTGTGACAGGAGAAAGGACTTTGACGACTGGGATCCGACTCCTGCCCCAACAAACTGTTCTGCTTTACATAAGTCGGTTACCGCTAGACCGTCGATCGGGGGCCAACCTGCTGGACAATGAAAGCAACAATCCAGGTTTGTTGGCGAAATTATGTCTGACCCACGTTTGTATGAAGGTGACACCTATGTCCTGCTAGAGCCGGGGCAGGGGGAGCAATTTCTCAGCCGGGCTGAGTTGCTAGCAAAATTGCAGGACCTTATTGCCCAATTTCCCGATCAATTGCCCAGGGATGTGCAGCGGTTTTCTGCGCTTCAGGAGCAGGCGACGTATTTGATGGAAACGTCCTGTGAATTTGATTTGGGGCCGGGAGAGTTTCTTCAGTGGTACCTGGTTCGGCTGGAAAAATGAGGAAAACCGCAGTCTTGAATACAGGCTGACTGCGGTTCAACAATGGCTATCAGATGTCTGAGGCAAGGCTCGTTAGAAACAGATCAATTTGGTTGGCGGCCGGTTGGGCGATCGCAACCTGGACCCCTGGGCCAAAGAAACGGGTCATTTTTTCTTGCTTCGATTGCCAGCTTTCCAGGGGAATCTGGGGAGAGGAGAACTCTAATACCAGTGTGTAGGCCCCATCCTGGCTCGTTTCTCGCAGACCTGTTAGGACAGGCCGTTCTTCATCCGTCGGACTGAGGCCCAAAAAACTGAGTGCTTTGTCCAGATGGGCTTTCTGGCCATAGCGAAAGCGGGTTACGTCCTGGCGGATTTGATTTTGCGTAGCTGTAGCTTGCTGGCTCCGCAAGGTCAGGATTTCAGCAGGACTAGCTTGAGAAAGAGGGACTGGTTTGAGCTCTGCAGCCTTAAGGGCCAACCCCCCTAAAAGGAGGGGAATGCCATAGAAAAATCCCACCAGGTTGAGGGTTGCATGATCAGTAAAATAGGCTCCAAAACCAATTACAGTCAGGATTCCACCGCCGATCAATCCTAGCGTACCCAAAGATATTTGACGTAACATAAGACTATAGGGGTGTACGGTCAGCAGGTTGATAACGTAATACTGAATGTATTATCGCTGGTTGCAGGTCACCACAGGGGCATTTCTTGATGAACTGGTGGCGGCAACTTAGAATCGACGGCACTTTGACAATTTCGGTTTGTTGGCTGTTATTCTCCCGTGATTGAAACGTCACTAACGATGTTCCTCACGGCCCTATCGTGTGTTTCTCAGGCTCAGCTGGTTGTTTCCCATGATTAAAAATCATCATCGACAAACCTCGCAGGACAGGGACTTGATGGAGCAAATCGACTCTCTCAAACGAGAGGACGAGATGCTGTATAACATTCTGGCCGTCGATGTTTGGGCTCTAGCAAAGACCATGGATGAGTATCATCCAGGGTTTTGGGCTGCCTTCATGAAAAATCGAGAGCAGGCCCTCAAGCGATTCCTGGACCATATGATGCAGTCCAATCGACAGCGGATGAAGCCGGAAGTGCGCCGCCCTCCCTTTTTGGGATAGCACAGGCATTGGTCTGACCGTTTGACCTATTTGTGTTTGGCATGTTTGTGACAGTTGCGGTAGACCCTGCTAAACTTAGCTTCGGTTAGAAACCTCTGGTTTGAGGCAATTCCTCAGTCAGGGTTGTGATGAGGTTAGTTGATTAAAGGATCGCAAAGATGATGTCGCCGGAAACGATTCGGGAACGGGTCGCATTGATTGAGAATAAGCGGGAAGCACTGGTGCAGTTGCTGGAACAACCGGATTTAGGCACACTGCGGATTGACGTCAACCAGGCGATCGAGGAAATTGATGACCTGGTGGATGAATTTAAACGCACGTTTCCAGATGCCTGGGCAAATCAAAATTAGGACTTTGGGGTTTAGTTCTGGGTTGCAACCGTTAGACCCTATGGGCGATCGCTCGCGGTAATCCAGGATTGAGTGGTTGTAAGCCCATTTGCACCCAAGGCTGTATCCAGAGAAATAGGGCAGGCGATGGGGAAGGAAGCGACACTTTTCTATGGCTTTATTCCAGGCAATCCTTGAGGCAGTAAACAACCTGATCCTGAATTTCCGGTCTGATTTCTGGAAACATGGGTAACGAAAGGACATCGTTGGCGGCCTGTTCTGCCAGGGGCAAACTGCCAAGACCATAGCCCAGGTGTTGATAGACCGGCTGGCGATGCAGCGGTAGGGGGTAGTAGACCATCGACAGGACACCTTTGGCCTGGAGCTTTTGCCGCACCTGGTCCCGGAAGCTGGCATCCGACTGGCTCGCCGGTGCGATAAGGCGGATAGTGTATTGGTTCCAGACGCTGGTTCCACCCTCCAGTTCCTGTGGCAGGCGTAGTCTTGGTAGAGGGCTGAGGCGTTGATGATAGCGCTGAGCGACTTTTCGACGCTGGGCATTCCAGGTATCGAGATGACGCAGCTTGATCTGCAAAATACTGGCCTGCAGGGCATCCAGTCGGCTATTGACGCCTAGCATTTCGTAGTAGTAGGTGCCCCGACGACCATGATCTCTGAGAACTCTTAGGGTAGAAGCGATCGCCGGGTCGTTGGTGGTGATGGCGCCCCCGTCGCCACAGGCACCCAAATTTTTGGTGGGATAGAAGCTGAAGCAGCCAATATGCCCAATGGCGCCAACCCGTTGCCCAGCCCACTCGGCTCCGGTGGCCTGGGCACAGTCTTCCACCACCCAGAGGTTGTGCTGCTGGGCGATCGCCATCAGCCGGGTCATGTTCACGGGTTGCCCAAATAGGTGAACCGGAATGACCGCCCGGCTGCGATCGGTAATGGCCGCTTCCACCTGAGTCAGATCCAGGTTAAAGGTCTGGCCATCGATGTCCACAAAAACGGGGGTAGCGCCAACCGCCGTAATCACCTCAGCCGTGGCAATAAAGGTAAATGGCGTGGTAATGACTTCGTCTCCGGGCCCAATGTTTAACGCCCGTAGAGCCAGATAAAGCGCATCGGTGCCCGAGTTGCAGGCAATACACTCAGACGTGCCAATGTAGTGGGCGAATTGCTGCTCAAATCCCTCTACTGGCGGACCACCAATGTAGCGCCCAGATGCCAACACCTCCAGAACGGCGGCGTTTATTTCGGCACCAATGGCGTCAAACTGTTCGGACAGGTCAAAGGGAGGGATCGTATTCACGCAGCTAGCACCATGAAGCATCCTCTTAATAGAATCAAATTTTGTCCCTAAATGGAATCGCACCGGCATGACTTCTCCGCTACAACTGGTCTGGGCACTGGGAATGGTAATTTTGGCGATCGCCCTGTCGGTCTGGCAGCGGTTGGGCCTGGAGTGGAACCTGGCTCTTGCGGCTGGGCGCACCATCATCCAGCTTCTGGTTGTTGGGTACGTCCTGGCGGCAGTTTTTGCCTTGCGCAATCCCTGGTTGGTGTTGGGGGTGTTGGGGGTGATGCTGGTGATTGCGGCGATCGTGGCCCGCAACCGCATTAGCCAGCGTATTCCCCATCTGCTGCCCCTGGTGGGAGGCTCCATTCTGGTCAGCACAGCCTTGACCCTGCTCTACACCAATTTGTTTGTGATCCAGCCAGCAGTCTGGTACGAACCGCAATTTCTGATTCCCCTGGCCGGCATTGTGCTAGGCAATGCCATGAATGGGGCTGCCCTATCCGGAGAACGGCTGGTCAGTACCCTGAATGCCAGCCAACTGGAAATTGAAACCCATCTCAGCCTGGGCGCCACCCCCCAACAGGCCGTAGCCCAGTATCGCCGGGATGCCATTAAAGCGGGACTGATTCCAACGTTGAACACCATGATGGTGGTGGGCATTGTCACTCTGCCAGGGATCATGACTGGCCAATTGTTGGGGGGTGCCGATCCCCTGGTGGCCGCAGCCTATCAGATGGTGATTATGTTTATGCTGGCCTTTGCCACGCTGCTGACCACCTCTCTGGTTACAGAGGGCATCAGCCGCAATTTCTTTAACCAGGCGGCTCAGTTTGTTCGCTGGTAAGAACGATGGCTGGACTCTGGCGATTTCTAGCACAGATGATGATCCGCAAAGGGTTGTCTGCTGGGTTGGCGAAGCCTGGGCGTAGTCGTCTCGGTTCATTCAAGGCCTGGGTGCCCAGCGCTTTGGCACGGGGGTCTATTCTGTTTCAGAACTGCCCTCCAACTCGGTGCCTTGTTGCAATATCAGGCAATATCCGGGGGTACGGTCGAACCTGGGGCTGTTTGTAACTGTTGCAGGTGCATCTCGATCAGGTGGTTGATTTCTTGCCGCTGAATCTCGGTGCCAATTGCCTGGTTGCCCGGCGTCTCGAAAAAGATGGTGCTATAAATCCCTTCCATGGCCAGCATTTGAAACAGGATGTGGGTAACGGGAATGGGGATAGCAATCATGCGGGGATCCTGCATGGGGTATGGGCCTGCCGACACATCTTTGAGTGAGGGAAAGGCATAAATCACCGTTTTCTCTACCTCTGGCTGTTCCTGGCTGCTCAGGGTGGTCACGGCCCAGCTCTGATCAATGGTTTGTACAATGTAGTACTGGTCATGGCGCAGGCGTTGGGCTAGGGCTTTCAAAACGGGGGCGATCGCGGCTACGACAGCCGGTGTAGTGCCATCCTGTGGCGCTTGTTGAATTAATTCCTGAAGTTGCTGCTCTAAGTCCATGTCTACCAAGTCCGCTTGACTGTTAAAGTTCACTTAATTTGCTGCTGTAGCTAGACGCAATCCGGTAGTTGTTGTCACAATTGAGTCAATCAACCTTATTTTGTTATTGTTAGGCGATAAATATCGTGGGGGAAGTCTGCCAGCGCGTGGAGGAAATATTTCAACTGTTGTTGAACGAATTGAAGTTGTCAACCAACGCCTCTGAGCGAGCTTGCTGGGAAGTGTCGGATCGGCTTTCAAATGAAGTTCTCCGCATCTGTGCTGAAAGTAAACGCATTCAAGCATCGGGTGAAATTGAATCCTGGGCGACTGCTCTGGCCCGTCACCGCTTACAACAATGTCTCCATTATTTCAAACTAGGTTCCCGGCGGGGGCGTGTGGAACTCCACAGTACGCTCAGCGCCATGGTCTATCGCTACATTAGCCCACCTCAAACCCAATCCAGTTATCAAGCTCGCCTCACCTTAATTGAGGACTTCCTGCAGGGATTTTATATGGAATCCCTGAATGCCTTCCGACGGGAATATCAGTTACCTGCCACCTATCAGCCTCGCAGCATGCTGGAGTTGGCGGAATATATGGCGTTTACCGAACGGTATGGCAAGCGACGCATTCCCCTGCCAGGGCACCGCAATCAACAATTGATTATCCTGCGGGCTCAGACATTTTCCCAGCAGCAACCGGTTGAAACCCCCGTTGACATTGAACAGGCTGCAGAGGGAACCACCAGTGAGCATGACAGTTCCTGGAGCGCTGCATCTATGCAACAAGTGCGAGAACAAATGGTGTCCAATGAGCCTGAACCGGCGGAAGATACCCTCCGCCGAACAGTGATTTCAGAACTGTTAGCTTATTTGGAAGATCGGAACCAGGAAGATTGTGCCGACTATTTCACCCTGCGATTGCAGGATCTGCCCGCCCATGAAATCGAATCAATTTTAGGGCTGACATCCCGGCAAAGGGATTATTTACAACAACGGTTCAAGTATCACTTAGTTCGGTTTGCCCTTTCTCATCGTTGGGAATTGGTGCACCAATGGTTAGAAGCGGACCTGGAACGGAATTTGGGGCTGACCCCGCAGCAATGGCAGACGTTCCAGATGCAGTTGGAGCCTCATTTGCAACAGTTATTGCAACTCAAGCAGAAAAAGCTGGCTGATGCCCAAATCGCCCAGTCCATGGGCTGTACTGTGACTCAGGTCGAGAAGCAATGGTTTAAGTTGTTAGAACAAGCGTGGGAAATTCGTAACTATTTAGTTTCCGGAGCAGGGGTCACAACCGATGAATAAGGGGAATATAGGATGACGGGTGAGTCGGAGGCATTCCAGAGAAGGTTAATTCGGTTTTTTCGGACACTGCTTCCAGAATTGTTTGGCAATGGGATGAATCATTCTAGTAATCAGGGTGTTGGACGGGATGGGGTGCAGGCTCCAATATCGATTCAACCAGGTGGTGACTCTTCTGCCGCTATCAATTCTGGGGCCTCTGAGTATCGTGATTCTCATACCTCATCTTTCCTTAGGGAAAATCTAGTTGAGCTTGGAGAAATACCTGCTGTGCAAGATCGTTTTCATGCTTTGCTGAAGCATCGGTTGCAAACCGAAATTGAGCGCAATCCGCCTTTGTTTCCCTGGGAGACTGAAATCCACGACTATGAGGCAGAAACGTCTTCCTATGGGACAGTGGATTTTCCGCCTGTGCCGCAAGCGGTTCCAGCCTCTGCTGGCTCCGGCCTGTCCGTAGGTCTTTGGCGAGATCACCTGCGGCAACTGAATCTCCCGATCGCAGTTCCGGAGCCAGTTCTGGCCCAGTTGATGCAGCGCTGTCAGGAACTCCTGCGCCTGCCCTTGTTGGAAGGGGCTCGGTTAGTGCGGGCGGTAGAAGCCCTATTCCCTGGCCAAGATGATGCCCTGAACTATCTGGCGGGTTTAGTGATGACCGCTCCGGTTCGGTCTGGTGAAACCGCGATGTCGCCAGTTGGTTCGGAACCAGCCCTCGACTATGAGACAGCCCTGCCGGTTCAGCAAATGGTGCTTTCCTTGATGGCTGCCAAAGAACTGCTGGGTGTTCTGACCGTGCGCTTGTCTGAACAGCAGCCAGTGGCCGATCGCCAGTGGTTGACGGAGGCTGGGCCGTTGACTTTGCGGGCTGGTTACACCACAGACGAGTTTGGACGGCAGCTTCGCATCCAGGCTATGTTGCCAACAGCTGGAACTTTGACCCTCAACGGCAACGGTCTGCAGGCGATCGCCCAACGCCCCAGTGCGGGTAGTTTGGGAGTGGAACTATTGGATGTGGCTGCTGGACAGTCTTGCCTCTTGACGATCCAGTTAGCTGGATACGAGCAAGAAGCGCTGAACTTTCAGATTCAAATTGCGGCGTCTTGAGGGACTAACCTTTCCCGTGGGGAGAGGGCCGTTGGCTAGTTGCTGAACCGGCTGTCCACTCAAGCATTAGTTGCTGGCTGGACCTTGACTGAACCTTGGCCAGTCTGTCCGCTCACCCCTGTTGGGAGCAGGAAAATTCATGGGCTAAAGTAGCCGATTATCTGTAGACCGGCTGCCCCCGGCAGCAAAACCGCCAGACTCACCAGCAAGACCCACTGGCTTGACTGGAGCTAACCCAGTTGGCGCTGCAGCAATCGCCACCGAACGGCTAACACGCGAGATTGCTGCTGGGAAAGAACTTTCATGGGGTTAGAAACAGCCTTGAGTGGAATGTCCTGGTCTTCAGCCTCGGCTGAAGATCTGATTTACGGTTAACTGCAAATCTGGAAAAGTGGTGGAAAGAATCTGTTCATCCTGCCGGAACTGCTTCAGATCGTATTCTCCGTCCAGCAGGGTACAAACAGTGAAGGTGGGTTGCTTGGGGGAACCAATGTAGCGCCGACCACCGATACCCAGATAATCAGCAATCCAATATTCCTGGATACCAAAGGCTTCATAATCGGCCAGTTTGACCAGGTAATCATCCCGCCAGTTGCTGGATACAACCTCCACCACCAGCTTAATGGATGGACTGAAGGTAATGATGGATTCACGCTCCCAACGGGGTTCATTGGCGATCGCTGTTTCGTCTAAAACCACCAGATCCGGTTCATAACCCGTATCATCAGTAACTTTGACCAGGCATTCTTTGGGGATGAAAAAGGGCTGCTTTGCCTGTCGTATCACCGAGCCCAACTCATAGGCCAGATCCCCCGCCAACCGGGAATGTTTGCCACGTGGTTTGGGCATTTCGATGATGATTCCTCGTCGCAATTCATAGTGATTCTCTGAATTTTCTGGATACCACTCCACAAAATCATCGAATGAAAGGGGCGTTTTAGCTGGTACTGCCATCATGGCGATCGCTGATCCTTAGGTTCCGCCAATGCTAATGGGAAATGATGCTAACTACAGCTTATGGCACTGGACTGCTGCATCGCACTGGAATTCAGCAATGTCGTATGCTGAATAAGCTGTTTATGTTTGATCCCTTCTGCTGATCCGATGTCCACTCTGCCGCCGCTGACCCCCGAAACCTTCTGGGCCATCTTGAACGATACCCTGGACGATGACACCACCAACCGTCTGGTGTGGCACTATCTGGGCTATCGCTGGGACGCGGACACCGGCCAGTGGGATGTTTCCCAGGTGGATCCCGATTGGCGGCAGAGCTATCCCGAGCCGCCGGATTTCATTGCCAGTCGGCCAGCTACGGTAAAACTGACCCGTTCCATTCCGGCTGAGAATAAGCAATTACTAAAGGAACAACTGGGCTTTCCGGGCTACACAGTCAACGAACTGATCCCGCGCAAGACCCGCCGCGCCACCATCACCAACTGGCTCCTGAGCTATCTGCGCCAGTACCCAGCGGCACAGTAGACTGGAGCTAATAACCGCTACCGACTTGCGTTATGGTACTGCCCAGTTCGCCCACACCCTCCATTCCGCCACCAACGATGGTGTTGGCGCCGGAAATTTGGCCGCCCGATAACCTGGAAAGTAATGAGCCGCCATTGGAAAGCACACTGCACCTGAAACAACTGATCCTGCTGCTCACCTGTCTGGAATGGCTCTGGCGAGATCGCACGGATATCTTTGTTGGTGGCAATCTGACCATTTACTACAATCTGGAGCAACTCACCACCAGGGACTTCCGCGGCCCAGATCTCTTTGTCGTGCGGAATACCGAAAAACGAGAACGCCGCAGTTGGATGGTCTGGGCAGAGGGTGGCAAGTATCCAGACTTCATCCTGGAACTACTGTCGGACAGTACTGCCAAAGTGGATCGGGGCCTGAAAAAAGAGCTCTATCAGGACACCTTCCGCACCCCCGAATACTTTTGGTTCCATCCAGAAACCCTTGAATTCAAAGGGTTTCGCTTGCAGTTTCAACAGTACCAAGAATTACAGCCAGACGACCGGGGGTGGCTCTGGAGTGAAGAACTACAATTGTACTTGGGCATTTTGGATGGCCGTCTGCGCTGTTTTACTGCCGATGGGGCTCTGGTGATCCAGCCGGAGGAAGCGGAACAGGCGGAACGGCAGCGAGCCGAGCAGGCAGAAGCCCAGTTGGCCGCCGAGCGACAGCGGGCGGAACAGGCAGAAGCCCAGCTAGACGCCGAACGACAACGGGTGGCGGATCTGCTACGGCAATTGCGACAGGCAGGGCTGGAGCCCAATCAGGAGGGGTAGCCGGTCGATGCCTGCCGATCCCTATGCCTGGCTGGAGCCAGCGATGGCCACCATCCATCGGGCCGACTGGTATCGCTCGGTGCGAACGGTTTCTGGTCGGCCGGGGCCGGTGATTCAGTTAGACGGACAACCGCTGATCAACTTTGCCAGTAATGACTATTTGGGTTTGGCGGGGGACGATCGCCTGATAGCCGCAGCCATTGCCGCGCTGGAGGAATACGGCACTGGCAGCACGGGTTCCCGGCTGATTACGGGCCACCGGGACCTGCATCGCCAACTGGAACAGGCGATCGCGGCGCTGAAACAAACTGAAGATGCCCTGGTCTTTAGTTCCGGCTATCTAGCCAACCTGGGCACTATTACGGCTCTGGTCGGTCAGCGGGATTTGATTCTGGCCGACCAGTACAATCACTCCAGTCTCAAAAATGGGGCGCGGCTCAGCGGCGCGACGGTGCTGGATTACCCCCATGGCAATTTGGAACAGTTGCAGCACTTGCTGGCCAGCCACCGCGATCGCTACCGGCGCTGTCTGATCCTAACCGACAGCGTCTTCAGCATGGATGGAGACCTCTGTCCCCTGCCCAACATTCTGGATCTGGCGGCAACCTTTGAGGCTATGGTGCTGGTGGACGAAGCCCACGGAACAGGTGTGTTAGGTGTGACTGGCGCTGGTGCGGTGGAACAGTTTGGTTGCAGTGGTCGGCCCCTGATTCAGATGGGCACCCTCAGCAAAGCCCTCGGCAGTCTGGGTGGTTATGTAGCCGGATCGGCTGTATTAACTGAGTTTCTTCGCAACCGAGCTGCCAGTTGGATTTACACCACGGCTCTGTCCCCGGCGGATACGGCGGCGGCCCTGGCTGCGATCGCCATCGTTCAGCAGGAACCGCAGCGGCGAACCCAACTCTGGCAGAACGTTGGCTGGTTGCAGCAGGCTCTGGCTCAATTGACCACCGACATCCCAGGCTGCACCTTGCTCCCATCTGCATCGCCAATCCTTTGCCTCCAGGTCGATCGCCCGAGCACCGTTTTGCAATTGGCACAGCAGTTGCGTCAGGCTGGGTTGTTCGTTCCCGCCATCCGCCCCCCCACCGTGCCCACCAGTCGTCTGCGCCTGACCGTGATGGCTACCCATACCCACCAGCATCTGCACCAGTTGGTTGACGCCTTGTCTGGGGTTTTGACACAGGTCGCTGATACGGCAAGTCATAGCATGCCAGTGAAATCAGGCGATTTTCAAACTTGATGGTGCTTCATTCCCAGACTGTATCTGATATATCATCCTGCTGCGATGCACCATGCGGTAACATTGCTATGCATTGTTTCTCACAGGGCATTTGGCCGTAGCCTCACCGCCTACAACTTGGATTGAAGGAGTTTCCAGCATGTATATCAACAGAATTGAGGAAATCATTGCCAGTGAAGTCCTAGACTCGCGGGGCAATCCAACGGTTGAGGCAGTTGTGGTTCTGGAAGATGGAACAGAAGGGTCGGCGATCGTGCCCTCTGGAGCCTCCACTGGGGAAAAGGAAGCGGTGGAACTGCGGGATGGTGATGCCGGTCGGTATGGCGGCAAGGGTGTTTTGAAGGCGGTGGAAAACGCTAACACCAAACTGGCTCCGGCTCTGATTGGCATGGATGTGACCGAGCAACGGGCGATCGACGGCCGCATGTTGGAAGTGGATGGCACAGCCAACAAGGGAGCGATGGGAGCCAATGCCATGCTGGCAATTTCCCTGGCGGTGGCCAAGGCTGCTGCTAATTCTTTGGGCCTACCCCTGTATCGCTATCTGGGTGGGGCCAATGCTGCCTTATTGCCAGTTCCCTGCATGAACGTGATCAATGGCGGCCGCCATGCCGATAACACGGTGGACTTTCAGGAATTCATGATTGCCCCCCACAATGCCTCGTCCTTTGCCGAGTCCATTCGGATGGGCATGGAAACCTTTCATGCCCTGCGCGCTATCCTGCACAAGAAGGGCTATAGCACCGGGGTGGGCGATGAAGGCGGCTTTGCCCCAGACCTGAAGTCCAATGATGAGGCGGTGGAGGTAATCCTGGAAGCCATTACCCACGCTGGTTATAAGCCAGGGGAGGATATTTCCATCTGTCTGGACCCGGCTACCAGCGAGTTGTGGCAGGACGGCAAGTATGTGTTCTTTAAGTCCCATCTGCCGGCCAAGAGTTCGGAAGAAATGGTGCAACTGTGGAAGTCCTGGGCCGACCAGTATCCCATCCTGTCCCTGGAAGATGGCATGGGGGAAAACGACTGGCAGGGCTGGAAATTGCTGACCCAAACCATTGGCGATCGCGTGCAACTGGTGGGCGATGATCTGTTCTGCACCAACTCCCAGATCCTGGCCGAGGGCATTGAAGCCGGGGTGGCCAATGCCATCTTGATCAAGGTGAACCAGATTGGCACCCTGACCGAAACCCTGGATACGATTGAGCTGGCCCAAAAGAATCGCTATCGTTACATGATTTCCCACCGATCGGGCGAGTCGGAAGACACCACGATCGCAGACCTAGCAGTGGCTACTGGCGCTGGACAGATTAAAACCGGCTCCGGTTGCCGGGGAGAACGCGTAGCCAAGTTCAACCAACTGCTGCGGATTGAACGGCAACTCGGCAAAGCCGCTCGCTTTGCTGGCAAAGTCACTTTCAAATAAAGCGCAGCTTCTCCACCAATCAGGTTTTTCGGAAAAATGCACCTGCAGCGTAAAAAAGGTGATATTCGTCGGCCTATTCCCCCCTCTTGAAAGCTATCCTTTACGCAGATCTCGTTCAAATCGCCCTCACCCCTTGTGTTCCCCT
>CAZBTL010000130.1:0-7839 GCA_964494755.1 uncultured bacterium
ACACCCGACACCTAACACCTAACACCTGACACCTAACACCTGGCACCTACCCCCCGCCCCCTGCCCCCGGACACCCCGCAGCCGACACTTTTCCTCCCAACTCTGACTCAACCAACAGCCAAGCTGTTGTTTCAGACGTTGGTTTTCCCTACTTAACTATCGGTAACCTTCACCAGAAATTTTTTGCGAAATTTGTGATGATAAACATGTGAGACGGCAAGGGATGAATGAAATTTCTACTCAAGTCATAACCTGATATGGCAATCCTAAATGACTTGTGAACGACTGGATGGTGAAAGGGCTTTGTGAGAAGGATTTCCTGCGGAAACCTTTCACAATCCTGATCGGATCGCTATAGGTCTCGAATGCATTGCAACTTCTCCTTTAGTTGGTCCCTCCCTTTAGAGAGGAGCGTGCTGAGCAAATCAAGAAATTTCTACAACCTGCCAACGCCAGTGATGACATCAGAATTAGAAGGAGTAGATTACGATGAAACTTGTTCGCTATGCGCTGGGAATTTTAGTACCGCCGGTAGGGGTGTTTCTAACCTACGGATTTGGCCCAACCCTGATCATCAATATTCTGCTCACGCTCTTTGGTTGGGTTCCAGGCATTATTCATGCGGTCTGGGCAATCACGAAACACGAAGAGAAAGTGAGTCAGGAAGAGACGGTTTGATCGCAATAGTCCTCGACTTTGCCTGACTTGCATGAATGACGGTTGCTACGTCCAACAATTCCAAATTAGGAGAACTGAAAATGTTGGGATTCTTTGTCACGACTCTGATTACGGCGTTAGGTCTGTTAGTGGTTGACCTAGTAGTTCCCGGTGTGACCATTGCCACGTTTCCCTCCGCCTTGCTGGCTGGCCTGTCCATTGGGCTGGTGAATGGCTCCATTAAGCCAATTCTCTCAATTTTGTCTTTTCCAATTACACTTTTGACCCTGGGGCTATTCTCCTTTGTGGTCAATGGAGTTTGCTTCTGGCTGGCCTCTTTGCTAGTTCCGGGGTTTGCGGTGCATGGTTTTTGGGCCATGATTTTGGGACCCGTTGTCCTTTCGCTCACCACTACTTTCCTGGCTCGCTATGTGGCTGACCGCCGGTCTTTAGCGGCAACCAAGACAGATACTGCCTTGGAATCTGGTCAACAGTAGGCCACGGGGTTGGTTCAGTCAGTGAACCGCCAGCACTGAACTCGACGAAGTCTGAATGCTGAATCTGCTATTCAAAATTGCGATCGCACCCCATACCTGGCGGCGATCGCGTTTGCTATGGCCCTACAGCGATGAGCTGTTCGGGAACTGCTGGGTGGGTAAAACGGTGAGCTTTGATTGCAGTGGCGCTGGCGATTGCGTTTGTGCGCCGGTTCAAAAAGACAGGTCCTTTTATGCCGGCTGGTTGGCAACGCTCAGCTTTTTGGCGGCAATGGTGTTTTACCATTGGTTGGGGCATGACGCCTGAACGATAGGCCGCATCTTCCTCACCCCCAACCGTTTGGGAGGGTTGTTGACGAATCAGTTGGGAGCTTCAATGTCAACGTTTCTACCTGCTTTGCAAAAAAGTGGTCGTTTAGATGCGATCGGGATGACCATTTTTAATGTTGGGTCCCGTAAAGTCAGCCAGACGGATGACTATGGCAGTGCAGGCTGGGAAATCTTTGCACCAAATTTGGCAATTTATGGCTTTGATGCCGATCTGGATGCCTGTGAAATTGCCAATCAGGAAATGGCCAGACGGAATATTAACTGGACGGAACAGCATATTCCGCTGGTATTGAGCAACTCGGTGGGGGAAAAGACCCTGTACGTGACCAATGATCCAATGTGCAGTTCGCTTTACCCCCCGAATGAAGTCTTCCTGGCCCGGTTGAGTCAAATGGTGGAATATTCCAGTCTCAGTTTTACGGTTGATGTGGAAACAACGACTCTGGATACTTTTTGCCAGGAAGCCAATATTACATCGGTTGATTTTCTCCAGGTAGATGTTCAGGGGGCAGAACTTCAGGTTTTAGAAGGGGCGACAACGCTCTTGGAAACGAGTGTTCTGGCAGTGCAGGTCGAGGTTGAATATGCACCTCTTTATCTGAATCAACCCTTATTTGCCGATGTCGATCGCTTCTTAAGGGCCCAGGGCTTTACATTATTTGATTTGACAGCAAGTCATCGGGTTAGAGCCCGTTCGGCGGTGATGAATACCGAACACCCTGGACAAATTCTCTGGGGCAATGGATTTTATTTTCGAGATTTGTTGCAGGACGCCAGTCCCGACCGCCTACCCCCGCCAGATCGTCTGTTCAAACTGGCCTGCATTGCCGATGTGATGAATTTTTCCGACTATGCCCTGGAGTTGCTGGAATATCTCACCTTGAACTACGGCAACGATGCCAGATATAACTTTGCCGATCCCATTCTGGATGTGTTGTCCCAGTTTCCAGAGTTGGTGCAACAGGGGTTGGAGTCTTTGCCAATTGTGGCCAGTTTACGCTCCCGCCTGAGTCAGGGATAGGGGCAGGGTTTGGTTTAATTTGCCGCTGCGAAAGCCTTCCAGATCAAGGGTGACATACAGAAAGCCGTAGGACTGAAACGCGTTCACCAATTCCGGCAGGTCGGTCGTCTGGACGAACGGTTGAATCTGCTCGGGGGGCAGTTCGATCCGGGCTGTATCGCCATCTGAACGAACCCGCAGATTTTTTAGGCCCAACCGCCGCAAATAAACTTCTGCCCGGCCGACCCGCTGCAATTTGGCCAGGGTGATTTCCTCGCCGTAGGGAAAACGGGAACTGAGACAAGGCTGGGCTGGTTTATCCCAGCAGGACAGCCCCAGATGGTGGGCAATTTCCCGTACTTCGGCTTTGCTAATGCCCACTTCGGCCAGGGGCGATCGCGCCCCCCGTTGTTTGGCTGCCTGGATGCCGGGTCGATAGTCCTGCAGGTCATCTGCATTGACGCCATCCACCACATAGGGATAGCCACGCTCCAATGCTAGTGGTTTGAGGGTATCGTGCAACTCGCTCTTGCAGAAGTAGCAGCGATTGACCGGATTGGCCGCGTAGTTGGGATTGTCTAATTCATGGGTTTCGACCAGCTCGTGGGCAATGCCAATTTCGACGGCTTGCAGGCAAGCATCTTCCAGGTCTTCGGGCAGGAGAGAGGGTGAGACGGCCGTGACCGCCAGGGCGCGATCGCCCAACACATCATAGGCAACCCTGGCCACCAGTGTGCTGTCAATGCCACCGGAATAAGCAATTAAGGCCCGTTCCATTTCGGCAAAAACCCGTTGCAATTGTTCCAGCTTGTGGAAGACCCGCTCAGTCAACTTTCTACTACCTCCCTATCAACAACCATTCTCTTCCTATGATGCCGTAGGAAGGGATTGTGTGTTGGCGGTTAGGCAGGGCGTCTCCCAGCAGGGATCGGTTCAGGCAGCAGCGGGAAGAGCGGCTGATCGCGCGATCGCGGTTTCCTGCCTGCTTGCGCTGCGGGAACTGAATGTTTCTCGAAAAGGGCTGATTTTTTTCAGATGTAACCTTATCTGATGAGTGAAAAAACAAAAACCAGCGGAATTTGTTCAAGTTTTTGGTAACAATTTCAATTTTTGATGTCAAATAGTGAAGATAGTTCATCCGAATCTCTATCCCCTCAAAGCGTTATCTGATGTACCGGATTACAGGTCAAAAGAGATTGCTGCAAATTGGGGGGTAGGAAGCGGCGTTATGGCCTGCGGCTGCGCTGGCCATGATGAAGTTTGCCCAATACCTTTAAGATGGTGAGTGGGCGATCGCCCTGGTACGGATGAACCGAATACAGATGGACTCTAGCCCATGGCACCTGCAAAACCCTCTCCAGCTGCAAAACCTACCCAGACTTCCAAGGCTGCTTCGGCTGCCAAGCCCTCCCCGGCTGCCAAACCCTCCAAACGGGTTTCAACTGCTCTGATTAATGCGCTGAGTTCAGGGGTAGTGCCCCGGGTGGGGGTGGAGCAAATTGCGGTTGGCCGGGAAAAAGAACTGCGGGTCATGGTCCAGGATCTGGATAATGTGGCCGCTGGTGGCGCCGCCTTTCGATTTGTGGTGGGCCGATATGGGGCAGGTAAGAGTTTCACCCTGCAACTAATCCGCAATCAGGCTTTGGAAAAAGGGTTTGTGGTCGCCGATGCGGATATTACTCCGGAGCGTCGGTTGGCTGGCAGCAACGGCGCCAGCTTGCTCACCTATCGGGAATTGATGAAAAACCTGTCTACTAAAAGCCGGCCAGAGGGTGGGGCTCTGACCATGATCCTGGAGCGCTGGATTGCTGGAATTCAGACCCAGGTGGCTCAGGAAAGCGGCCTGAAGCCAAATGACAATGGCTTTGACGACCGGGTGGAAACCAAAATTCGGGAAGTGGTCAAAGATGTAGCCGATCTGGTCAACGGCTTTGAGTTTGCCAATGTCATCATTGCCTACTGGAGTGGCTATCGGCACGATGATGACGCCAGGAAAGAGGCGGCGTTACGCTGGTTGCGGGGTGAGTTTTCTACCCGAACAGAGGCCCGCAATGCTCTAGGGGTCCGGGTCACTATTGATGATGAAAGTTGGTACGACTACATCAAACTGTTTGCCCGTTTTATTTCTGACATTGGCTACAAGGGCTTGCTGGTGATTCTGGATGAAGCCGTTCACCTTTACAAAATTTCGGTGTCGGTGGCTCGCCAGCACAACTATGACAAACTGCTGGCCATGTTTAATGACGCCATGCAGGGGCGGGTGGCCCATCTCTATACCCTGATTGGGGGCACGCCCCAATTTTTGGAGGATCCTCGTCGGGGACTTTACAGCGACCCAGCCTGGCAACGGCGGACGGTAAAAAGCCGGTTGCTGAAAGCTGGGGTGCAGGATGTTTCGGGTCCGGCGATTCGGTTGGAACCCCTCACTAAAGAAGAGATCCTGCAGTTGTTGGAGCGTCTCAGTGAGATTCATGCGGCCCACTATAATACCAAGCCGGTCTTGTCTCAGGCTGAGCTGAAAGACTTTTTGCAAGTAATTATCAATCGGCTGGGGGCTGATGCGCTCTTAACCCCTGGTGAAATCGTGCGGGACTTAATGAGTATCCTGAATATTTTGCAACAAAACCCGAAATTGACGCTGGGTCAGGTGCTCCAGGATGGCTCGTTCCAGGCAACGCGATCGCTGACGGCAACTGAACCGGAAGAAGAAAGTCAGTTTGCTGAATTTACTGTGTAACTTGACTGTAACAGCATGAATTTATGTGTAATCGAGCCAAAAAAATTAATGGGTGCTTAGACCCCATTGGGATCCTAGGAAAACTAATTTTTTTCCTATTTGTAAGTATGGAGCGATCCCTGTAAACGACTTGCAGTTCCAGCAGGGATCAGTAGGATAAGAATTGTATTGAGATATACGGTTTCTGCTTGCATCTCTGGTCGTCAGGGTAAGAGATCCAGAGATGGGGGGTGAGTGTTTTTCACGGCTTTAAATTTCTATCCCAACTCACCCGAATCAAAAAGAGACCTGTTTGCAGATGGATTGATTTGGATGGGTGAGTCTTCAATCAGGTGGCCTCATTCAATGAGCCAATCTGATTGATTCAGGATGAGTAACAATGGGTGATTGATCGTTTGCACTTCATCGATGTGTTTTCAGTCGTCAGTATATCTGAGCAAGCCGAGGTTGAATGTTGGCAAGGTGATTGGATGCGAATCAGTCCAATTAGTTTGCCAGGATTAGGGTGCTAATACCGTGTCGAACTGGTAGCCGGGAAAATTAAAAATCATGGGAGGATTGTCAGTATGGAAGTACTCACCCAGTTGGAAGGTCATGAGTATCGCCACCTCTTGATTTCAGAGCTGATTAAATCTCGGTTACGCCGCAAAACGACCCTTGCTCCTTCGCAACACAAAATCGAAGCTGACATCTGGGATCGAGATGCCACTGCCGCTCTTGATGCGGCGGTCTATTTGGACACGGTTGGATTAGTTAACCCCATCGATCAGACGTTTGGCCTGACTACTCTGGGAATGCAGAATTTGCATCAGGTTTATCGCAATCTCTCCACTGCGGAACTCATTGAGCATGCTCTGATTCGAGGTGAGGGACAACTGGCCGCCAATGGGGCCCTGTGTGTCGAAACTGGTAAATACACTGGGCGATCGCCCAAGGACAAGTTCATTGTCGATGAGCCGGGCAGTCGGGATGCGGTTCTCTGGAACCATCTGAACCGGCCCATTGCAGAAGAGCAGTTTGATCGGCTCTATCAAAAGGCTTTGGCCTATGTAGAAGGGCGAGATGTGTACGTCTTTGATGGCTATGTGGGGGCTGACCCTAACTATCGCTTTGGCGTCCGGGTGGTCAACGAATTTGCCTGGCATAACCTGTTTGTGCGCCAGTTGTTCCGCCGTCCTACCCCAGAAGAACTGGTCGATCATCGGGCTGACTTCATGGTGATTTCCTTGCCTGGTTTGCTGGGCGACCCAGAAACGGATGGCCTGAACAGTGAGGCCTTCATTATTGTTCATTTGACCCGGCAAGTCGTGCTGATTGGGGGTACCCATTATGCTGGCGAGATGAAGAAGTCGATTTTCTCGCTACTCAACTATGTGATGACCAAGCGGAATGTGCTGCCCATGCATGGAGCAGCCAATGTTGACCGGGCTGGCAATACCGCCTTGTTCTTTGGCCTGTCTGGTACGGGCAAAACGACCCTTTCTGCTGACCCCGATCGCAGCCTGATTGGCGACGATGAACACGGTTGGTCCCTGGATGGCATTTTCAATTTTGAAGGCGGATGTTATGCCAAAACCATTCGTCTGTCGCAGGAAAATGAACCTCAAATCTGGTCCGCCTTGCGGTTTGGGGCCTTAATGGAAAACGTGGAGATCCATCCGGACACCCGTGAGCCCGACTACGACAGCGATCGCCTGACGGAAAACACTCGCGCCGCCTATCCCCTGGAAGCCATCCCCAACTGCGAGTTGTCCGGTATGGGCAGCCATCCCAAAACCGTGATTTTCCTGACTGCCGATGCCTTCGGTGTCCTGCCTCCAATCGCCCGGTTAACCCGCGAACAGGCCATGTACCATTTCCTGGCTGGCTACACCAGCAAACTGGCCGGCACAGAACGGGGCATCACCCATCCGGAGAGCACCTTCTCGGCTTGCTTTGGTCAGTGTTTTTTCCCATTGCCGCCCACGGTCTATGCCGATATGTTGGGGCAACGGTTACTGGAACACCCAGAATCGCAGGTCTTTCTGGTCAATACTGGCTGGTTCGGAGGACCCTATGGCGTCGGCCAGCGGATTTCCATCAAACACACCCGGGCGCTGGTTTCGGCTGCCCTCAATGGTGACCTGGACACAGTCAGTTATAGCCAGCACCCCATTTTCAAACTGTGGGTGCCTGACTCTGTTCCAGGGGTGCCAGCGGAGATCCTGGATCCCAAACACACATGGCCCGATCCAGCGGCTTATGACCAGCAGGCCAGGGAACTGGCGCGCCAATTTGCGGAACATTTCCAGCAGTTTACAGACGTCCGACCAGACATTATTGCGGCCGGTCCCAGTCCTGATTGAGGTGCCTGGGATGACCCAATCAGTTGTTAAGTGAGACACAACTCAGCGGAGGGGACAGTAGAGAGTCCCCTCTTTTTTCGTCAGGTCTGGAGATACTCTTTTCCCTCTGTGCCCACGTAATAACGGGTAGTAAGCCGGGAGCCAGGGCATCGGCGATCGCCATAATCAACTGGTTATGAAACTCCGGGGTTTCTGGCGACCTGGGCAGCGTGTTGATTGCATCGGCGATCGCCACAATCAACTGGTTATGAAACTCCAGCCAAAGAATGGATC
>CAZBTL010000130.1:7939-12354 GCA_964494755.1 uncultured bacterium
GCATCGGCGATCGCCACAATCAACTGGTTATGAAACTCCAGCCAAAGAATGGATCGCTCAAGATAAGGATCCATGCCTGGAAAGGGAGATGGCATAGAGCAGCGGCAATAGAGGGTAGTCTGAGTTTAATGATTGATTTCAGCCTACATCGCTCAAAATCAGCCTACATCGCTCACAAAAGGATGAGCCTGGCTAAGCGTATTGATGGCAGAAAAGGGCGATCGCTGCCCTGGCAGAGAGGGAAAACAATGATGTACATTAACTAATTGTTTGTCACCCTAACACGATTCGGTCGTTTTCCTGTTTTGTGATTAGAATCCCCTTCTATCAAGCTTTTTAGAGTTTTTCATCCTATTGGGAGCAGTCTTCGAACTTTAACAGATTAAGTGTCACGAATCTGCAAAGTAACAAGTTATCTGTCACTTTATTAATCGACCGATTCAGACGGTTAATCTAGCTGACCAGTCTGGGTTCGTCTTCTGAGAATGGCATGACTAAAATTTAACCGTCTGGCTCCCGGAGCAAGCGGGCGGTCCTTGTATATTTATCCATAAAGATGATTTGTGATGGCGTTTCCGCCAGAGACATGCCAGAGTGTTCGACCAGAATTCGTGTCATCTAACGGCTAAAGTTGCTGCTTCCATGTCCACCCCGGTTCCCCTCCTGTTGGCCACCTGCATGGGTTGTGCGCCGTCTGCCTCCCCAGTCGCGAAGATGCCAGCCACATCACCGTCTACCCAACCAGTGCCATCGGCCCACTTGGCCCACCAGAAGCGGCTGACCCATGCGGCTACGCCCCGCCCCACCGCCCCCAATCGGGCAACGGCTGTGGGGTGGTCGAAGGCGGAAACCCGGCTCCAACCCAAGTCGATGCTACTGTATGGCAGTCGAGGGCCGGCAGTGGTTTACTTGCAAACCCGGCTCCATCAATTGGGCTATGCGGTAGGACCCATCGACGGCATTTTCGGTCCCCACACGAAAGCAGCGGTGGCCCAGTTTCAGAAATCCCAGAAGCTGAAAGCAGATGGAACCGTAGGGGCTAGCACCTGGGCCAAACTCCAGGCTGCCAAACGCGGCTCAGCAACGACTCGACCGCACCCATCCGACCAGGCCCACCAGCCAACTACTGCTCGCACAGTGCCAGGACGGCCCACTCAGCCAATCCAACCGCCGATTTCCAAGTCCACCCAGCCGAAGCCCTCTCCCCCCGAAGTGCTGCCTCCAACTGGCCAATCATCGCGGACTTTCCACATCGATCAGACGCTCCTGTTCTCGGACTCGGGGTATCGCTGGCTGATTGGATGGGCTGTGATTCAAGGCATTGGCTGGTTGGTGATTCTCAAAGACCTGAACCGGGAAATCCGGGGTTTTCGGGTGGAGCCGATTCGCGCTCCGGATCAGGATTTCCAGACAGCTTTGCAGCACGGTTCAAGCGGCTTGGTTGAATCCTTGCAGGGAGGAGCCGGTGTGGTTGCCGTCTCCAAGCAGGGAGCAACAACTCAGCCTGTACCTGTCCGGCGGCCTAGTCTTACCGGTGCAGCGCCAGCCCAGCAGCCCATGCGGTTGCCAGCCCCAGCGCCAATCACACCCGCCCTACCAGCGGTTGAACCAGGAGATCGGCTGCTGGAAGTGATTGATGCTGCCGATATGCCGGAGCCAGTCGATCTGTTTAACCGGCAGAGGCCAGGGTCTGCAACTCCCAGGGTCCCATCCATTGGCCCAACCGTCGAACCAACCCCAATCCCCGCCAAACCGGCCCCATCTGCTCCATCAGTAGATGACACGGCGGATGAAGTGGTGATCGCCCGATTAGCGATCGCGGACAATGGCCATCCAGACCGCTATACCTACTCTCTGGTGGATGATGCGGATGGACTCTTTGTTTTGCGCGGCCATGAACTGCGCTGTAAGCAACAGCGGCTGAAAAGACTGGCCAACAGGACCCAAACCATTACGGTCTGTCGCACCGACTCGAACGGGAACTCGGTTCATAAATCGTTCCAATGTGAACTGCAACAGCCCCGCCAATCAGTTCCAGTTGCTTAACGGAGGGAAACCGAGTTAGAGGAACTGTTGAGCCCTTTAGGGGAGGTGCAACTGAACCTAGAAGTTGCCGGAGAATCCCACTTTGACGAACCGCAACGGGCAGTAGCCCTGCGGCTATTGGTGGGCTGGAAGATGACGATAGAAACAAGTGGTGACATTGATAGTGACCAGGATGACCGGGAGATCGTGATGACCACACTGGCACAGGTTTATCAAGAATTGTTAGAACAGGAGCGCGAAGCGGAGCGCCGGGGACTGGAACAGGGACTGGAGCAGGGGCTAGAGCAGGGGATTCAAGCAGGAGAGCGATCGCTGATTCTCCGTCAGCTTACTCGACGAGTGGGACCGATCCCAGAGACAATGCAGGCAAGCATTCGAGCTTTGCCGCTGGCCCAGTTGGAGGAACTGGGGGAAGCGTTACTGGACTTCACTCAACTGGCGGATTTGCAGAACTGGCTGCAAGCTCAGTCAGGGGTGGAGCCCACTGACTGACAGGGGGGAACCCGTGGGAAATCGCCAAAGGACAGTTCTGAACCAGAATAAGTACCTGCACATGAAAAATTACCGTCTGGGACCCCCGGCTATCGCCGTCCCCCTTACCAAGGGGGACTATAGGGGGTGTATTTAATTGTGTCTACCCATTTATCCCGCCGTCCGGGCGCAGCCTTTGGGCAATGCTCTCTCGGTTGACTCAAAGATTGACGACTAAATGCTTCGCCGCCCCAGCAAACAACCCTTTTGCTGCTAATCGTTCTCCTGAAAATTGCCTAAGATGGAGCTAAAACCCGTGATGCCAGATGCAAGTCACCATTGAAATTCCAGATGAGATCGTCCAGCGGTTGGAGCAAACCGGGGAGGATCTTTCCCGTCGATTACTGGAGGTCATTGTTGCCGATGCTTACCGGTGTGGCCAGGTTAGCACGGCTGAAGTGGGTCAAATCCTCCATTTACCTTCCCGGATTGAGACCCATGCCTTCTTAAAGCAGATGGGAATCTATTTAAATTATGACGAAGCAGAATTAGAACAGGATCTTCAAACCCTAAAGGAGTTCAGAGCGCCATGATTTTGGTCTCTGATACCTCTCCAATTTGTTATTTGTTGCTGATTGACCAGATTGCAATCCTACCAATCCTTTATACAAGCGTTACGATCCCTCAAACTGTTGCGGATGAACTGGGCGCTGAAGGCTCTCCACTGGTGGTGAAGCATTGGATCGCTCAACCTCCAGATTGGCTAAAAATAGAACCAATCGAAACTCCTTTAGAGATTGAGTCAATCAAGCTTGATCCAGGTGAGCAAGCGGCAATTGTATTGGCAGAACAGTTGCAAGCAGATCTGATCGTTTTGGACGATAAAACAGCCAGGCGGATGGCGTTAGATCGCGGCTTAAGAGTGATCGGGCTGCTGGGTATTATGAAAGATGCTGCCAGGGCTGGGTTACTGGATTTGGAACCTACATTTGTGCAATTGCGAGCGGTGGGCTTTTGGGTCGCCCCAGGTTTATTGGAGCAGTTGCTGGTAGACCGTCCAGTTTAATCTGTTGGAAGTCCTGGCATTGCACCTCGGCATTGATCGCGATCGCCCAAAGGCTATGAAGGGTCATGGGTCATTTGCCAGGGATTGAATGTGCTGTCAGTCAATTATCAGCCGAGGAGCTAGCTGCTTTCCGAACCTGGTTTTCAGCGTTTGAGGCAGTGGTATGGAATGGACAAACATCAATAAGCCAACACCCTGTTTCGGAGGCTGGAAACAGGGTGCGGGTGTCGAGTCGGTGATCACCATACTGCATCATCAGGCGGGGGCCACAGCAAGACGGTTGGCTCCGGCCTTGAGACGGCTATTAGTGCTGCGTCGGATGCGTTCGCTCTTGCGCAATCCACCGGCCATCTCGTATTCACGGCTATCGTTGCCATACTTGAAGGCAACCCCAATCAGCATCTGTTCCGACAGACTGTTCAGGTCTTTCTCCATCAGGCAGATTTCCGACTGATAGGAGTCAAGCACGGAAAGCGCTGTATTGTAGGCATCCAGCTTGTTGCGCAGTTGATCGATCAGGGTGGTCAGGGCATTTAAGGAGTGGGACTCCCCAAAGGCCAATTGCGGATCGATCGCTTTCAGGCCGGCCAAGCGCAGCTCGGCTTTTTCTAACACCCTAGAGGTGCGTTTTTGACGAGACATAACGGTTACTCCGTTACTAAATGTGCATGACCATCCTGCTCCGGGAAAACACAGAAAACGTCCGTATTTTTCACGAAACTTTACCCCGCTTGCCGGAGGCGGCCCACAAAAATCCGTAGATTTTCGGAGGGCAAGGCCCACTTTGGCGCATCAAGCAGCGGCAATCTCGGCGATCAGGCCGGGAATAATG
>CAZBTL010000131.1:0-12242 GCA_964494755.1 uncultured bacterium
AGTTGAACTTGAGAGCCGAAGTGCCTTTCTGTACGGTGGTTTCGGTGGTTGAGGAGATCAAGGGGGAGCCGGCGTTCTAAGCTTAGATACGACTCAAAACCATGAATACTGTGAAAAAAACTCTCCCCTCTACAATGCCCTGCACGAGTGGCTGGGTCAATCGGTGCCCTGGGCCCATCGAGCCCATTTGACGACCTGCCTGTGGATGGTGGTGGCCCTTCTCCAGCGCGGAGAGGTCAACCTGACGCGGTGGTTACCCTATGTCCTGTGTCGAGGGGTGCAGGCGCAAAGTAAACAACGCCGCTTGAGTCGCTGGTTGCATAACAGTCGCCTGAACGTCCACCGCCTATACAAGCCATTGATTCAAGCGGCGTTAGCAGATTGGCGTGAGGAGTGTTTGTAAAGTTCATACTACAAACTCCAATATTATTGGGCATGCCCCTTATGGATATACGTTTGACTGATTTATTCGTATTCCCTCTCGGCTTTGGTTTAGGGATTTTTTATTTCACTTGTTTGTGGTTCACAGTGCAACATTTGACCCGCACTCAACATCCCGTTTTGCTGATAGTTAGCAGTGGGGTGGCACGGTTGAGTGTGGCGCTGCTGGCCTTTTATTTCCTCATTGGGGGACATTGGGAGCGTATAATCATCGCACTTTTGGGATTTTTATTGGCGCGAACTCTCCTGATTGCTCGCTGGCGGCCTCAAACAAGGCTCGCCGATCTGGGCTTGGAGGATTGAGATGGAAATTAGCCCTGATAACATCGTGATTTATGCGCGCGAGCCGATCGTGCTCAATGCCACCATCCTCTTTACCTGGATCACGATGGGGTTACTGGTGGGACTATCGGGTTGGGTGACGCGGCAGTTATCGCTTCGGCCCCAACTCCCACCCTGGCAAAACGGGTTAGAGATGGTGGTCGATGGGATTTGCACCCAAATTCGAGAGATTACCCAGCAAGATCCAGAACCCTATTTATCCTTTGTCGGCACTCTGTTTCTTTTCATTATCACCTGCAATTTGCTCACGGTGGTTCCGAGCTACCATGCTCCTACGGGTTCTCTATCAACCACGGCAGCCTTAGCGCTTTGTGTATTTGTAGCCGTTCCCATTTTTGGCATCCGTCAGCAGGGATTGGGACGCTACTTAAAGAGCTACCTAGAACCTACGCCGATTATGCTGCCCTTTCAAATTATTGGGGAGTTTTCGCGCACATTAGCATTAGCCGTGCGACTGTTTGGCAATATCATGAGCGGCAATTTATTAGCAGCCATTTTGCTATCACTGGTGCCGCTGTTTGTCCCGATTGTAATGCATGTGTTGGGGCTGGTGTTTGGGGTGATTCAAGCCTATGTTTTTTCAGTGCTGGCATTGGTGTATATTGCGTCCGCCAGTAGTGTTCAACAACAGAATCATCATGTTTCTACCCAGGAGAACGATTTATGAGTGATTTAGCCGTAATCGGTGCAGTGGCGATGGTCGTGGCGGGACTGACGATCGCCATTGGCTCTATTGGTCCCGCCCTCGGAGAAGGTTGGGCGGTGGCGCGGGCACTGGGGGCGATCGCCCAGCAACCCGACAAAGCCAATGTGATTACCCGCACCCTGTTTGTCGGGTTAGCTATGGTGGAATCGACCGCGATTTACTGTTTAGTTGTGTCGATGATTTTGCTATTTGTGAATCCGTTCTGGAGTCACTTTAAGGGGGGCTAAGGTGCTGATTAACTGGTTCACCGTCTTTGCCCAGGTGTTGAACTTTCTGATTCTGGTGGCATTGTTACGGTGGTTTCTCTACAAACCCATTTTGGCGGTCATGCACAACCGTCAAGCGCTGATCGAGGAGCGCTGGCGGGCTACGGAACAGTTGCAAGCGGAGGCACAACAAGCGCTCAACACCTATCAACAGCAGCAACAGGAGTTGCAGCAGCAGCGGGCTACCTTACTGGCAGAGGCTCGTACAACCGCTGATCAGGAACGACGACACCAGTTGGCCAGGATTCGGCAGGAGCTTGCAGATCAACGAACCGCCTGGCAGGCAGAACTGCGCCAGGAACAAGATCAGTTTCTACGAAGTTTGCGGCAACAGGTGATTCACCAAACCTATGAGATTGCCCGTCAGGCATTGAAGGATCTGGCCAACGCGGATTTGGAAGCGCAACTGGTGCAGGTGTTTTGCGATCTCCTCCGCCAGTTAGAACCATTGCAACACCGGGCGATCGCTCAGGCTCTCGCTCAAACGAATCAACCCATCCTAGTCCGCAGCAGTTTTGAACTGCCTCCCAACCAACACCAGCAGGTAACGGATACTCTCCGCACTCAGTTTGTCATCTCTCAGCCGATTGAATTTGTCACCACATCTGACCTATTCTGCGGCATAGAAATCAAGCTGGCTGGACAGGAAATTGTTTGGAGCTTGGACACCTACTTGCAAACCCTAGAACAACAGCTATCCAAAGCCTTAATGCAGGAAGAGACCTCTCACCATGACTCGCATTTCTCAGCAGGTGCAGGCTATTTGCACGGATGCCTGTAACCTGATTGCGCAAGTTCTCAGCCACTATCAGGCCAGTCTGATTATCCGCGAGACGGGCGTAGTGCAGGCGGTCAGACCGGGAATTGCCCGCGTTACAGGTTTACCGGGTGTACAAGCGGATGAACTGGTGTGTTTCCCGAAAGCAGGCATTGGCTCCGGTGGTTCGCCCCTGCTGGGCATTGCCTTTAACCTCGACCCAGAGGAAGTCGGGGTGATTCTGCTGGGAGACAGTCAATACCTGCAAGCAGGCGATGAAGTCTACCGCACTGGACGCGTGATCGATGTCCCTGTCGGGGAAGCCCTGTTGGGGCGCGTCGTCACCGTCATGGGACAGCCCCTAGATGGTCGGGGTGCCCTCGATATTGCAGAACGCCGACCGGTGGAGCGGGAAGCCCCCGCCATTCTTGATCGCGCCCCGGTCACCGTGCCACTGCAAACGGGACTTAAGGTGGTGGATGCCCTGATCCCCATTGGGCGGGGACAGCGGGAACTGATTATCGGCGATCGCCAGACCGGGAAAACCGCCATTGCCATCGATACCATCCTCAACCAGAAAGACCAGGATGTGATCTGCATCTACTGTGCCATTGGTCAACGTTCCGCTGCGATCGCCAAAGTAATTGCCACCCTGCGAGAACAGGGCGCAATGGCCTACACCATTGTGGTGGTTGCCGCCGGACAAGATCCCCTGGGTCTACAATACATCACCCCCTATGGCGCCACCACCATGGCCGAGTACTTCATGGAGCAGGGCCGTGACGTACTGATTGTCTACGATGACTTAACGCACCATGCGCGATCCTATCGTGAACTCTCTCTGCTGCTGCGTCGGCCTCCTGGTCGAGAAGCCTATCCCGGTGATATTTTCTACCTCCACTCTCGTCTGCTGGAACGCGCCACTCACCTTTGTTCCGATTTAGGCGGTGGGTCTCTGACCGCTCTGCCCATCATCGAAACCCAGGCCCAGAATATATCAGCCTACATTCCGACCAATTTGATCTCCATCACCGATGGACAAATCTATCTCTCACCTGACCTGTTTCAGAAGAGTATTTTTCCAGCGGTTGATGTGGGTAAGTCAGTTTCGCGGGTGGGGGGCAAAACCCAACTCTCTGCTTATCAGGCTGTTGCTGGCGATCTCCGCCTCTCCTATGCTCAATTTCAAGAAGTTGAAGTCTTTGCCCGCTTCGGCACCCAGCTCGATGAACAGACCCAACAGATCCTGGAACGGGGCCGACGCATCCGAGAAATATTGAAGCAACACCAATCTCAACCCCTCGCCGCCGCCGAACAAATCGCTATTCTCTTTGCCGTCACCAGTGGCCTACTCGATGCTGTTCCGCTAGCGCAATTGAAGGACGTTGAACACCGCATTGCTCAAACCATGACTCAGAAATTGCCGGATATGTGCGATTCTACTGTGGAGACGCTGCGCGATCGCATTCACCAAGGGCAGTTCTTAACTGAGACGGATCTCGCCACTCTACTGTCTTGGCTTTCACAAGCCATCCTGCCATCCTAATCCCCATCTTTTCTCCTTCTCTCCGATTCTCCCCCTTCTTCTCTCCCCTTCTCTCCCATGCCATCCCTGGAAACCCTCCAAACCCAAATCCAGAGCATCGAAGATTTACAAGCCGTAGTCAGAACAATGAAAGCCCTGGCAATGGCTAGCATTCACCAGTACGAAAAAGCCAGAACATCCCTAGCTGACTACAATCAAACCGTCGAGATGGGTCTTCAGGCCTTACTACATCATCACCATTTTTCTGAAGTCCCGTTTGGCCTCTTTCCCCTTGCATCTTCCGCTGCCAATAATGGCTTAGTTGGGGTGATTGTCCTGGGGTCCGATCATGGGTTATGTGGTCAGTTCAATGAGCAAATCGTGACCTATGCTTTGGAACAGCTCCGCCACCATCAAATTCGTCCTGATCAGTGCTTACTAGCAGCAGTCGGGGCACGGCTCATCCCCTACCTGGAAATGGCAAACCAGCCCATTCAGATGCAGTTTTCTCTGCCCAGTTCTCTAGCTGGAGCCACCACTCTAATCCAGGACTTGCTGCTGACCATCGACCAATGGCACTTTCAGCCCGACACACCATCGGCAATGCCCACGCCAGGTGAAATGACAGACTTGCTTCCTGCCACTGTGGGACGCATTTTTCTGTTTTACAACCGGTCCCTTTCAGCGATGTCCTATGAACCATCGATCCTCCAGCTTTTGCCCGTCGATCGTGTCTGGTTACATCAACTAGAACAACGTCCCTGGACCTCTTCCGCCCTGCCAACGTTGGGCCTGAATTGGCGATCGCTACTATCTGCGTTGATTCGTCAACATCTATTTGTTGCGCTCTATCGGGCAACCATTGAATCCCTGTCCAGTGAAAATGCGGGTCGGCTTGCCGCCATGCAGGCGGCGGAGAAAAATATTGAGGAACGGCTGGCAGACTTGCATGCCGACTATCGTCAGCAACGCCAAAACACAATTACGGCAGAACTCCTGGATATTGTTTCTGGCTTTGAGGCGCTTGAAAAAATGGACTGAATCAGGCGAACCCTCTCTGCTTGGTTGCACTGACCCATCCAGCCATACAAGGTTTCATACAAGGTTTCAAGGGAGGTTGACTCGCATCCGTTGGTTTGCCTGCGGGCAAGCTAGAGCGGTTGTTTCCGGTTTATCCCCTGAGTCAGAAGACGAGGGAGTGGTGTTCTTTCGTGAAACCACCAGCAAGATGGTCGAAATTTAACTTCTTTTGATGAAGGTGATCCTCAATTGGATTCCAGGGGAACTCTCAATTCAGCATCCTCACTTCAGGAGAATCACCCATGCCTCCTCGCTCGGATTTACTGCAAACTGGAGTGGCCGCCCTCAAGCAGCAACGTTTCGCAGAGGCCGTGCAGGCATTTGAAGCCAGTTATGGCAGCTTTCCACCCGGTTCCAAAGAGGCCTACCAACTGCAGATGTATCTGGTGCGGGCCTATCAAGAAAATGGTCAGTCCGACCGGGCCATCGACCTCTGTCAGCTATTGACCAATGCAGAGCAACCCCAGGTGCGTTCCTGGGCTGAACGAACCCTCCCCATCCTGCAACAGGCATCGGTGGCCCAGCCTCCGCTCTCTGACGCCCCTACTCCCCCGGAAGCAGCGCCCACACCAGGACCCCAGTTAACCTTAGAGGAATCGGCTAACCTGCTGAGTCAGGGTAATAAGGCACTTAAGACTCAACAATTTGCCGAGGCGGTGGCCGCACTGGAAACCTACTGCACGGGAACAGACCCGACAACTCCCAACTATGCCCAGGGGCAAATGTGGTTGGTCAAGGCCTATAACGGTAACGGTCAGAGTGAAGCGGCCGTTGCCCTTTGCCATCAACTATTGGCTAGCGAAAAAGAGTATGTCCAAATTTGGGCGCAACGGTTTCTGGAAGCCAATGCCCCCGACCAACTGTTGCCACCGGAACCAGAGCCAGAAAGCCCTGCGCCTGAAATGAGGCAAGCCAATGGGTCCTTAAAATCCAGTTGTATCTCTGGTTCAACCAACCAGGACAAGGAGTCGCCAACCCCCCCCGTCCTGGCTCAAAAAGCAGGTCGGTCTAACCGACGGGGCATCACCCTGCCGATGCGGGGAGTTGCAGCCAGTCTGTCTCTGGCATCGGGTGTGACGGTTTCCCTCCTGTTTGGAATGATTCTGGTTCTGTGTCTGAGCTTGTTGCTGATTGTTGACAGCCAGAACCCCACCCTGGGACTGATCATTGCCGTAGGGGTGACCATTCTGGTAAATACGGCGATCTTTTTCATTGCCCCCTTCATCATGGATCTGATCCAGGGGTGGTTGTATGGCACCCGCTGGACCAGCCTGGCAGAAATCGATCGCCACAGTCCAGAGGCTGGGCGGGTCATTCGGGATGTCTGTCAGCAGAAAAAATTGAGCCAACCCCGCCTGGGCATTATTGACGATGATAACCCTACCGCCTTTACCTATGGCTCCCTACCTAACAGTGCCCGTTTAGTGGTTAGCCAGGGGATTTTTCGTTACCTGGATGATGACGAAGTGGCAACGGTCTATGCCCATGAACTGGGTCACATCGTCCATTGGGACTTCGCTGTTATGACCCTGGCTTCCACCCTGGTGCAGATCACTTACCTGATCTATGTCTATATTCAGCGAATGGCGCGTCATTTAGGCGATGGTGAAACCGCAAAGCGAGCCAAAGCCTGGATTTTGGGTGTGTCAATCGCAGCCTACCTCTTCTATGTGGTAGGGGAATACCTGCTGCTATACCTCTCCCGCACTCGGGAATACTACGCGGATCATTTTGCGGCTGAAGTCACCGGCAATCCTAACGGCCTGTCTCGAGCCCTGGTGAAGATTGCTTATGGCCTGATGGAAGAAGGAAAACGTAATCCGGAGTCCAGTAAGGTACTCGCTGGCACTCGCGCTTTGGGAATTGCCGACCCCCGGTCGGCTACCTTTACGGGCACGGCCTATCGGGCAGCAGCCGAACCCCGGAAGGTGGGTCGGGTGTTTCTGTGGGATCTGTTCAATCCCTGGGCCTGGTGGATGGAACTGAATTCCACCCATCCGCTGACTGGCAAACGGGTGCGGGCTTTAACAACCTATGCGGAACATCTGGGTCTGGAAACGGAATTTGAAATGGCCAAAGTGATGCGGGAAGGCCGGTTATTGAACAAACAAAGGCTCTACGGCAGCTTTGTCCTGGATGTACTGATCCTATGGGCTGACTGGATTGGACTGGCGATTGGCCTACTGATTGGTGGAGCCTTTGTTGCAGTCAACCCCATCGCTTGGCGATCGCTGATTTCTGGCGCCCTGATCGGGTTTGGCATGGGAACCCTGCTGAAAATGGTGTTCATGTACCCAGACTTTAAGCAGGCGCCAGCCACTGATGTTTTAACTCTTATGTCAGATCCCTATGCCAGTCCCTTGCGGGGCCGCCCTGTGAAGTTGCAGGGGGAAATTATTGGCCGGGGTGACTCTGGTTATCGGTTCGGGTCTGATTTGAAACTGCAAGATCCAACTGGCCTGATGTATCTTTACTATTCCTCTCGCTTTGGGCCGCTGGGCAACTTCCTGTTTGGCATGAGCCAGGCCGAAAGTTTTGTCCGCCAGTCGGTGACTGCCACCGGATGGTTCCGTCGGGGCCTCATGCCCTGGGTCGATCTGGTTCGCCTGGACTGCGATCGCAAATGGCCCGTTCACAGCTATCATCGCTTCTGGCATGTTGTCCTAGGGGTCGGAGCCATCCTGCTGGGCTTTGCGGCTCCGGTATTTCTGTAACTCACAGTCGAAGCTTGACCCGATCAGGAATGTTGCCTGATCGATTCATCCCAACCAGTTTCCTCCCATGTCGGCTTTGCTTAGGGCTAAGATGGGGGGAAGCCTCCTTATTGGTATTCCTCAATACGTAAGCAAGCAGATTTAAATGCTTAACCTACCCTTTACCGTCTCGGTGTAGCGTTATAGGGTTCGTATTTTTTTAACATTGGCAGGATTTATGCTTCCTTCCCTAAAAGAAACCCGGCGGGTTGCTTATCTTCCCGCACTTGTCCTGACAGTGGGGCTGGCTGCCTGTGGCCCGCAAACTGCAACCCCTCCCTCAACAACGACCGGAGCTAGTCCCGCGGCAAACTCCGCTGGCGGTAAAACTGTTTCTTTAAGTGGTGCGGGAGCAACTTTCCCAGCTCCCTTGTATCAGCGCTGGTTTTCTGAGTATAACAAACTCAATCCCAGTGTTCAGATTAGCTATCAATCGGTGGGTAGTGGAGCTGGCGTAAAGCAGTTTCTGGCCCAAACCGTAGATTTTGGCGCATCCGATGCTCCGCTTAAGGACGATGAGCGCAAAGAATTCCCAGCAGATCGGGGACAACCCCTGCAACTGCCCATGACGGGTGGTGGTCTTGTTTTTGCCTACAACCTGGATGGTGTCGATAACCTGAAACTATCGCGAGAAGCCTACTGCGGTATTGTTGAGGGAGCCATCAAAACTTGGAATGATCCAAAGATTGCCAAGGACAATGCTGGGGTAAACCTGCCGAATGCTCCTGTTACCTTCGTACATCGCTCTGACGGCAGCGGAACCACCAGTATTTTTACTACCCATATTGATGCTGCCTGCCCCAACTGGAAGGCGGGTGCTGGTAAGTCTGTTGAGTGGCCTACTGGAACGGGCGCCAAGGGCAACGAGGGGGTCACAGCAACTATTCAGCAGACCAAGAATACGATCGGCTACACCGAATTTTCCTATGCCAGGGAAAACGGTTTGAAAATGGCCGTGATCCAAAACAAAGCGGGTGAGTTTGTAACTCCTACCCCGGAAGCGTTTTCGGCCTCCCTCTTGGGGGAACCCGTACCAGCTAACTTTGCGCTGGTTGTGCCCGACCCGGCTGGCAAGGATGCTTATCCAATTGTGGGGCTGACCTGGCTGCTGCTGTATGGAAACTATCCAGACCAAGCCAAAGCGGAAGCTCTCAAAGGGGCAATTAAGTGGGCGTTATCCGAAGAGGGTGACAAATTCGCCAAGGAATTAGGTTATCTGCCTCTGCCAGAGGACGTAACTTCCCGCGTGCTAGCCACTTTAGATACGATCAAGATTGCTTCCAAGTAGTTCGGTTGACCAACTATCGGGAAAGCCTCATGTATCAGTCCTCAATGCTTGCAGGTGTTTCACTCTTTGCAAGCATTGAGAATCGTGGAGCATAGGCCAATTTCCCTTCCACCAGTCGTGGTACTTCTTCTCTTCAGTTGAGCAATTTGGATATGGTTCCCATCACACACAGTTCTCCTCTGGCAGCAAAGCAGCGATCGGCGACTTCCCGCTGGATTGACAAGGGGTTCTTCTGGATTACGGTTCTGTTTGCCCTTGGCGTTGCAGTCGTCCTAGGCGCAATCGCTCTCCAGGTTGGCTACAACGCTTTGCCTGCAATCCAGACTTTTGGGCTGGGATTCCTCGTCACTAGCCGCTGGAACCCGGTGGAGAATATTTACGGAGCCTGGCCTCAAATCTGGGGCACTCTGTTCACCTCCTTTCTGGCTTTGCTGCTGGCGGTTCCCATCGGGGTGGGAATTGCCATCTTTTTGAGTGAGGATTTTTTACCCGGAAAGATCAAGGCGCCCATTGTTTTCATGATTGAGCTATTGGCTGCGATTCCCAGCGTGGTCTACGGGCTGTGGGGAATTTTTGTGCTGATTCCGTTCCTGCTGCCGTTTGGTCGATGGCTGCATACCAATTTGGGCTGGATCCCCTTCTTCAGCACGCCTCCCGCTGGTCCAGGCATCTACATAGCCGGGCTAATTCTAGCCATTATGGTTTTGCCGATTATCGCCGCCATTTCCCGTGATTCTCTGGCGGCAGTTCCCCTTTCTCTGCGGCAGGGAGCCTATGGGTTGGGGGCAACACGGTGGGAAACCATTTTTCAGGTGATCCTGCCAACCGCCTTTTCCGGCATTGTGGGAGGTGTCATGCTGGCCTTAGGGCGAGCCATGGGGGAGACAATGGCGGTCACCATGGTGATTGGCAACTCCAATGTTGCCTCCCCTTCAATTCTGGCCCAGGGGGCAACTATTTCTTCCTTGCTGGCCAACCAGTTTAACGAAGCTGGCGGCCTGCAAATTTCCGCGCTGTTGTATGCCGCCCTGGTTCTATTTATTCTGACGCTGCTGGTTAATGTGTTGGCTGAGGTGATTGTTCGCAAAATTCGCATGAAAGTTTAGCCCTGGCATTGACTGGATGGTTGTCCAGACTCGACTTTCAATGTTGATTGTTAAGTGGTTTTACGGAGCATTGCACGAATGACCCACACAGATTCTCCATCTCCATCCATTGGTTCGATTGACCTGAGGAAAAAGCCAGGTTCTCCCCGAACCCTGTTTTCCTCCTTTATGTCAGGTGTGGCCGTCTTTTGTGCCTTTCTAGCTTTGATTCCCCTGGTAGCCGTTCTATCCTACGTTCTGATAAAGGGCATACCAGTCTTGAGTCCCTCTTTGTTTTTCCAGTTGCCGCCGCCGCCTCTCACAAAGGGCGGGGGATTTGGAAATGCTGTTCTTGGGACGTTATTGACCGTTGGCATTGCGTCTTTGATCAGCATTCCCTTTGGCATTCTAGCTGGCATTTATTTATCGGAATATTCTGATGAAACCCCACTGGAACAAGCAGTTAATTTTTGTGTGAATGTGCTGAGCGGAGTACCATCCATCGTTATGGGCACCTTTGCTTATGCCCTGATTGTGATCAAAACCGGCACCTATTCGGCTGTAGCTGGTGGGGTGGCTCTTGCCGTTTTAATGTTACCCACAATTATTAGGACTGCTTCCGATGCCATGGAAGGTGTCCCCTCCAGTTATCGGCAGGCTTCCTACGGCCTAGGAGCAACTCCGGTGCAGACAACTCTCAAGGTTGTGTTCCCAGCCGCACTGCCAGCAATTTTGACCGGAATTATTCTGGCGATCGCCCGTGCTGCTGGCGAAACCGCCCCAGTTCTCTTTACAGCTCTGTTCAACCAGTATTGGAACCGCACCGTTTGGGAACCAACGGCTACGCTGTCGGTGCTGGCCTATAACTTTGCCATCGTGCCCTACAAAAACCAGCAGGATTTGGCCTGGGCCGCGGCGCTAGTTCTGATTGTTCTGGTTCTGATTACTAACGTCCTGGCTCGACGGGTGATTCGGCGGCGCGGATAATTTTCTAGGCATTGGCTCACTGGTTTGTTTCCCACTCTTGCACAGTCAACTGAATTAAACCTATGACTTCTTCCAACAATTCCTATAAGTCCCCCCTTCTGGCTTCTTCCCAGATGGAAACGGTTTTCAGCACCGAAAACATGAACATCTACTACGGCAGTTTTTTGGCCGTTCGGGATGTCAATATTGAAATTCCCAAAAATGCCATTACTGCTTTTATTGGACCGTCCGGTTGCGGCAAGAGTACGGTGCTACGCTGCTTTAATCGCTTGAATGATCTGATTCCTTCCTTCCGTCTAAAGGGCAGGTTGTTTTATCACGGCCAGGATCTCTATGCCCCCGATGTGGACCCAGTTGTGGTGCGGCGGCAAATTGGCATGGTGTTCCAGTCACCCAACCCGTTTCCTAAATCGATCTATGACAATGTAGCCTTTGGCCCCCGGCTGTTGGGCTATAAGGGTGATATGGATGAACTGGTGGAGCGGTCCTTAAGGGGAGCAGCCATCTGGGATGATGTGAAGGATAAGCTGAAGGTGCTGGGAACCGAACTGTCGGGCGGACAACAACAGCGGCTTTGTATTGCCCGGGCGATCGCGGTGCAGCCGGATGTGATTTTGATGGATGAACCCTGCTCAGCCCTGGATCCGATTTCCACCCTCAAAATCGAGGACTTGATGCAGGAACTCAAGGAAAACTACACCATCATCATCGTCACCCACAACATGCAACAAGCCTCGCGGGCGTCCGACTTTACCGCCTTCTATAATGTTCAGGCGAATGAAAAGGGACAACGCACCGGCTATATCGTTGAATATGACCGGACCGAAAATATCTTCCAGGATCCCCAGATGGAGGCCACTCGGGAATACGTCAGTGGTCGGTTTGGTTGATCCGGCGTTGACAATTGGGCGTTGCTGAAAAGCAGGATGAATGGGAATGAAGTTTCAAGCATCCAGCATCTTTTTCATGCCTGGAATCGGCAATGTTGGCAATGGAACAATCTCCAACCTAG